>JAUILS010000033.1 GCA_030432975.1 Actinomycetes bacterium | reverse complement strand
GGATGCAGCTGGAGGTCGCGCGAGGTGACGACGGCACCGAGCTCGTTGAGCCGCTGCACGTCGTCCCACGACACCGGCCCGCCGGCGTCGACCAGCCAGGTGGCCGACATAGGGTCCTGCCGCAGGTCCAGCGAGCCGGGCAGCCCGACCATGAGCGGGTAGCCGTAGGTCGTGGTCGACTCGCCCACCCCGACCACGGTCATCGCGCGGCCGTCGGCGATCTGCAGGGTGTCGCCGAGACCCGGGCCGCGGTCGGCCAGCGCCGGGTTGACCACCACCTCGTCGTCGGCGATCGGCCTGCGACCCTGGTCGATGGCGAAGAGACCCCGGGTGAGCGGGTCGCGCAGGTCGAGCTCGTCGGCCTCGACCGCGGTGACGCCGCCGGTGGTCTCGACCCGCACCTCGCCGCTGTGCAGCGGGACGCCGCGCAGGTCGCGGCCCAGGGCCGCGCCGAGGTCGTCGAGCGACGGGAGCTCGTCGAGCGGCTGCTGCCCGAGGCCCGTCCAGCCGCGGTCGGGGTCGGGCCACTGCGCCACCGGGCCGGCCCAGGCGTAGACCTCGAGCCGTGCGTCCGCGCCGCCCACCCGGCGGTCGAGCGCCTCGCTGCCGGAGATGTCCTGGGTCTGGTAGAGCACGTCGGCGGCCGTCACGGCGGCGACCGGAAGCGCGATCAGGGTGAGCACCAGCGCGGCGCGGGCCCGGTGGCGCACGGCGTCGCGCCAGGCGAGCCGCAGCAGCGGCCGCCAGCGGCGGACGGCGTTCATCGCCGGAGATCCGGCTCGAGGAGCGTGTCGACCGGGTCGGTGCCCGACTCGTCGACGACGACCCCGTCGCGCACGAACACCACCCGGTCGGCCCAGGCGGCGTGCCGGGCCTCGTGGGTGACCAGCACCCCGGCCGCGCCGTCGTCGCAGCGGGCCCGGAGCAGTCGCAGGATCTGCTCGCCGGTGTCGGTGTCGAGGGCGCCGGTCGGCTCGTCGGCCAGGATCAGCCGGCGCTCACCGACGACGGCGCGGGCGATGGCCACGCGCTGCTGCTGACCGCCGGACATCTCGTCGGGGAACCGGTCGGCCAGGTCCTCGATGCCGACCTGGGCCAGCGCGGCGCGAGCGGCGCCGCGCGCGGCCCGGGAGGTGGCGCCGTCGAGCTCGAGCGGGAGGCTGACGTTCTCCGCGGCGGTCAGCGCGGGGATCAGGTTGAAGTCCTGGAAGACGTAGCCCACGGAGGTACGCCGCAGCTGCGCCCGGCCGCGCTGCCCGAGCGGCGCGAGGTCGCGGCCCTCGATCAGGACCTGGCCGGACGTCGGCGTGTCCAGCCCGCCGGCCAGCGTCAGCAGGGTGGACTTGCCGGAGCCCGACGGCCCCATCACGGCGACCAGCTCCCCGGCGTAGGCCGCGAAGGAGACACCGCGCAGCGCGTGCACCTCGGTCTCGCCCTCGCCGTGGATGCGCGTCACCTCGCGCAGCTCCAGCACGGCGCTCAACGGAGGGCCTCGTCCGTGTGCTGGCTCCGGGTGCGGTCGGACGGCGCGTGGTCGGCGTCGGCGGGTGGGCGCAGCGCCCCCTCGGCCGCCGCGCGCCGCAGCCTCGCCTCGCAGTGGTCGAGCCAGCGCACCTCGGCCTCGGCGTCGAAGACGAGCGAGTCGAGCACCAGCGACCAGGCGAGGTCGGCCGGCTCGGCGGGCGCCGCGGCGCGGCCGGTGCGCTTGAGCCGGGTGTAGTCCTGCAGCGCGGCGATGGTCGCCATCCGCTGCTTCTGGATGACCGCGCCGATGTCGACCCCGGGGACGGTCACCGCGAGCGCCAGCTTGATCGCCAGCTCGTCGCGCGGGGGCTGGGTCCGAGGCACCGGCGTGGTGAACCACGTCGACACCTCGGCCCGCCCCGCGTCGGTGACGCGGTAGTGGAGATGACCCTCGTCGTCGGCCCCCGTGCCTTCGACGAGTCCGTCCCGCTCGAGCCGGGCCAGGGTGGTGTAGACCTGGCCCACGTTGAGCGGCCAGGTCGCCCCGGTCCGCTCCTCGAACTCCGTCCGGAGCTGGTAGCCATACATCGGCCCCTGCTCCAACAGCGCCAGCAGCGCCAGCTTCACGGACATCTCCGCGCCCCCTTCGTGGGTGTCCTACCGATCCCCCGCGTCGGTAGATACGCGGTATGTATACCACGTATGTATGACCGGGGGAAGGGGTATGCCGTCCCTCCGGCGACCCCCGGCAGCGGGCATTCGCGCCTCCGAGGAGCCTTCCGCACCCCACCGGGCCGATCGGGGTGCGGAGCGCTCCTCGGAGGGTGGATCGACCTCAGCCGAGGTCGGCGCGGCAGGCGTCCTCGACGACGCGGTAGCCCAGGCTGTCGTAGAGCGCCCGCGCGCGGGTGTTGTGGCCGAACACGTTGAGACCCAGCGCGGGGGCGCCGCGCTCGACGCACCAGGCCGCGGCGGCGTCCATCAGCGACCGGCCCAGGCCGCGGCCGCGATGCTCCTCGCGGACCTCGACGTCATAGACGAACGGCACCGCCGACGAGGTCGACAGCCAGAGCAGCCCGATGTCGGCGCCGTCGTCGAACGCCGTGAAGAGGTGCTGCTCCGGGGTGGCCAGGCCGTGGGGCAGCAGCTCGACCATCTGCTCCTCGGCGACCCGGCGCGCCTCGTCGAGCGGCTCGCCCGCGGCGTGCCGGTCGGCGGTGTACTCCCGCGTCGAGCGCTCCGCATAGTCGGCGTACGCCGGCTCCGACATCGGCTCCAGCCGGAGGGAGGTGGCGGGCGCCCCGGCCAGCTCCAGGCACATGTTCGTCGCGAAAACCACGAACCGCGGGTCGGCCACCAGCGCCCCGGTGACCGGCAGCTCGGGCCGGGACGACACCCGCACCCCGACCAGTCCCGAGTCGCGCGCGTGCTCGCACAGCCAGTCGCGCACCTCCGCGACGACCGCCGGTGAGCCGAGCTCGAGGTCGCGCACCTGCAGGTCGCGGCCACGCGGTCCCAGCCAGCACCAGCCCTGCTCGCGTCCGGCGACGCCGATCCGGTGCAGCTCGCTGTCGTCGAGGAGGTCGTCGACGGCCTCCTCGGCCGCCGCCCGCGCGGCGCCGCCGTCGCGATGCCAGACCTCCAGCCGCGCGGCGGCGCGGGCCACCAGCCGCTCCCGCCAGGCACGGGGATCCTCGATGACCGTCTCGACCACGGGTCAACGATAGGTGCGCTGAGCCTCGGGCACGTGGTCGTGCTCGTTGAAGGTGAGCAGCCGCGGCCCCGACGAGCCGACCACCACGCGCGAGCACGAGGCGTTGAGGATGACAGTGTTGAGCCGGGTCCACAGCGAGCCGCGCTCGGCGGTGGGGCGGTCCGGCTCCAGCAGCGCCGCGCAGGCAGCGGCGATGGGCCCACCCGACGACGAGACGACGACCGTGCCGCCCGGACCCGCGCCGGCGCACGCGCGGGTGAGCGCCGCGGCGGCGCGCTTCGCGAAGTCGGGGAACGACTCGGGCAGGTCGGCCGGCTCGCCGGCGATCCAGCGGCCCAGCGCGGCGGTGAACGCGGCCTGGAAGCCCGCCCGGTCGACGGTGTCTGGCACCCCGCCGAAGGCCGCGACCACGGCCCGGTGGTCGAACTCGTTCCACCCTGCGTCGACGGCGGGGTCGACGGTCCACCCGGCCGCCTCGGCCAGCGCCTGCGCGGTCTCGCGCTGGCGGCGCATCTCGCCGTGCAGCACCGCGTCGGCGACGACGCCGCGCTCGGCCAGCCATCGGCCGAGGGCGCGCGACTGCTCCCAGCCGGTGTCGGAGAGCACGTCGTAGTCGGCGGCACCGAAGGACGCCTGGCCGTGCCGGACCAGCAGCACCTGCCCCATCAGCCGGCCGTCCCCGCCGCGTCGCCGGCGACCTCACCGAGGATCCGGCGGCAGCGCGACTCGAGGTAGCCGACCGCCGGGCCGAAGACGGCGTACGCCTCGTTGTGGGTCTGCCCGTGCACGTAGCGGTACCAGATCTGCTGGGCGATCACCGCCAGCCGGAACAGCCCGAAAACCTCGTAGAACCGCCACCGCTCGGGCGTCATGTCGAAGCCCATCCGGTCGCAGTACCAGCGGACGATCTCCGCGCGCGTCCACATGCCGGGGGCGCTCGACGGCTGACGTCGGAAGCCCTGGAAGAACTCGTCGTCGTCGGCCTGCACCCAGTAGGCCAGCGCGCCGCCGAGGTCCATCAGCGGGTCGCCGACGGTGGCCATCTCCCAGTCGAGGACGCCGACCACGCGCGGCCCGTCGCCGCGGTCGGCCAGCACCAGGTTGTCGAAGCGGAAGTCGTTGTGGATCAGCCGGGCGGCCACGTCGGGCGGCTGCTCCGCGGCCAGCCAGCCGGTGATGGCGGACCAGTCGCCGGTGTCGTCGGTGCGGGCCCGCGCGAAGCGGTCGGTCCACCCGGCGACCTGGCGCGCGACGTAGCCCTCGCCCCGGCCGAGCCCGGCCAGCCCGGCCGCCTCGACGTCGACGGAGTGCAGCCGCACCAGCACGTCGTACGCCGTCTCGCAGAGGCTCCCGGTCTGCTCCGGGGTCAGGTCGAAGGGCAGGTCGCGTCGGGGGATCACGCCGTCGACCCGCTCCATGACGTAGAAGTCGGAGCCCCTGCCGTCCGGGCCCAGCACGTCGTGGTCGTCGCAAAACGCCACCATCCGCGGGACCAGCGGGAAGACCGGGTGCAGCGCGGCCTGGATGTCGTGCTCGCGGCGCATGTCGTGGGCGCTCTTGGCCTTGGTGCCGACCGGCGGCCGGCGCAGGATCAGGTCGCCGGCGGGGTAGCGCAGCAGGTAGGTCAGGTTGGACGCGCCGCCGGGGAACTGTCGCACCTCCGGCTCCCCCGCCACCACCTCGGCGAAGGCCGGCGCCGCGTGCTCACGCAACCAGTCCGCCACGGCGGGGACGTCGAAGGCGTCCTCGTCGCGGACGGCGCGGGCCGGGTTGCCGGCGTCCCCCCGGTTGCCGGCGTCGCCGGTCGCGTCGGACCCGCTCACGTGAGCTGCTCCAGCTTGGCCGCCTGGGCGCGCATCAGCTGGTCGTAGGCCGCCCGGTCGCCGACCTTCAGCGCGTACGCCGCCCGGGCCGCCTCGTCGGGCAGCACCAGCTCGTCGCCCCGGTCGATGCCGGCCAGCACCGCGGCGGCGACGGCGTCGGCCGTCGTCGGGGACTCCTCGACCAGCCGGGCCACCACCGCCCCGACCGCCTCGTCGCGGCCGGTCATCGAGGCGACCAGGTTGGTGCGGAAGTAGCCCGGGCAGACCGTCGTCGCCCGGACGTCGTAGGCCGCCAGCTCGTGGCCGATGGTCTCCCCGAGCGCCACGACCCCGGCCTTGGCGGCGTTGTAGGCCGCCATCCCCGCCGGGTGCACCAGCCCCGCCAACGACGCGACCACGACGACGTGCCCCGAGCGCTGCCGCTTCAGCAGCGGCGTGAACGCCCTCATCCCGCGGGCGATGCCGAGCACGTTGACGTCGATCACCCGCTGCCACTCGTCGATGTCGGCCACGTCGAGCCGCCCGCCGCCGGCCACGCCGGCGTTGTGCACGAGCACGTCGAGCCCGCCCCAGCGGCGCTGCACGTCCGCCAGCGCCGTCGCCCAGTCGTCGTCGGACGTCACGTCCAGGGTGAGGTCGGCTCCCGCCCGGTCCGTCGCGAGCACCTCGTCGCCCCGCGCGCGGAACGCCGCCGTCAGCGCGGCGCCCAGACCGGAGGCGGCGCCGGTGACCAGGACCCGCCTCACCGGGCCGCCCTCACCGGACGGCCCTCATCGACCGGCACCGTACTTGCCGAGCTCGAGCCGCGCGACCAGCCCCCGGTGCACCTCGTCGGGCCCGTCGGCGAGCCGCAGCGACCGCGCACCCACCCACGCCGCGGCCAGCGGGAAGTCGTCGGACATCCCGCCGCCGCCGTGGAGCTGGATGGCCAGGTCGATCACCGACGTCGCCATCGCGGGGACGGCGACCTTGATCTGCGAGACCTCCGACAGCGCCGCCATCGGCCCGCCCTGGTCGAGCTTCCACGCGGCGTGCAGCACCAGCAGCCGCGCCTGCTCCAGCGCGATCCGGGCGTCGGCGATGCGCTCGCGGTTGCCGCCGAGGTTGACCAGCGGCTTGCCGAAGGCGGTGCGCTCCAGGCCGCGCCGGCAGGCGTGCTCGAGCGCCGCCTCGGCGAGCCCGATCAGCCGCATGCAGTGGTGCACCCGCCCGGGTCCGAGCCGCCCCTGCGCGATCGCGAACGCCTCGCCCGGGCCGGAGAGGATGTTGCTCGCGGGGACCCGGACGTCGGTGAGCGACACCTCGCCGTGGCCGAGCGGCTCGTCGTAGATCCCCATCGTCGGCAGCATCCGCTCGACCTTCACCCCGGGGGTGTCGCGCGGCACCAGCACCATCGAGTGCCGGTGGTGCCGGTCGGCGTTCGGGTCGGCCCCCTCCGGATAGGTGAGCCCCATGAAGACGTAGATCTCGCAGTCGGGGTGACCGACGCCGGTGGACCACCACTTGCGACCGTTGATGACGACCTCGTCGCCCTCGACGACGGCGGTGGCGGCCATGTTGGTGGCGTCGGAGGACGCGACCTCCGGCTCGGTCATCAGGAACGCCGACCGGATCCGGCCGTCGAGCAGCGGGTCGAGCCAGCGGTCGCGCTGCTCCTGGCTGCCGTACTTGAGCAGCACCTCCATGTTGCCGGTGTCGGGGGCGTTGCAGTTGAAGACCAGCGGCGCGATGGCCGACCGGCCCATCTGCTCCGCCAGGGGGGCGTAGTCGACGTTGCTCAGCCCCTCGCCGCCGTCGGTGCCGTAGCGGACGGCGTACTCCCCGGCGTGCTCCCTCGGCAGGAAGAGGTTCCACAGCCCCTGCGCGCGCGCCTTGGCCTGCAGCTCGGCGATCACCGGCAGCGGCTGCCAGGGGTCGCCGGTGCGGCGCGCCTCGGCCAGGTCGCGGTGGTACGCCGGCTCGATCGGGTCGATCTCCTCGGCGACGAAGGCCGCGACGCGCTTGGTGAGGTCGGCGGCGCGGGGGGAGGGCGAGAAGTCCATGCTCCCGACCCTAGACCCGGCCCGCTCCCGCCCGACGCGCCGCTCCGCCGTCGCCGCCCGCGGTCCGCCGTCGTGCAGAATCGCCGCGGACCCACCCTCGGAGGCACCTGTGAGCACGACCCCGCCCGGCGGCCCGGACCCGGGCACCGGACAGAACCCCTACGGCCAGAGCCCGTACGGCCAGAGCCCGTATGGCCAGAACCCCTACGGCCAGGCCCCCTATGGCCAGCCGGCCTACGGGCCTCCCCCGACCCATCCTGCGGTCCCGCCGGGCTACGAGCTGGCCTCCCGTGGCCTGGACCCGTGGGGCCGGCCGCTGCTGCGCTACGCCGGCTGGTGGTCCCGGGTGGCCGCCACCCTCGTCGACACGGTGCTCTATCTGGTGGCGATCATCCCGCTGGTGATCGGGATCATCCTGGCCACGCCAAGCACCCGCGAGGACCCCCTGACGGGCGCGATCGTGGAGACCGCCCCCGCCCCCGACCCCGAGCTCGGGTTCACCCTGATCCTCATCGGTCTCCCGCTCTACGTCGGCCTGGTGCTCTGGAACGCGTGCTACCGCCAGGGCGTCACCGGCGCCAGCGTGGGCAAGCAGGTCTTGAGGATCCGCGTGATGCGCGAGGCGGACGGCCTGCCGCAGGGTTTCTGGGCGTCCCTGGGACGGCTGTTCCTGCACGGGATCGTCGACGGCTGGTGCTACCTCGGCTACCTGTGGCCGATCTGGGACAGCAAGAAGCAGACCTTCACCGACAAGATCATGAGCACGGTCGTGGTCGCGTCTCGCTGAGCGACGGCCGTCGGCCCGGCCCGAGGCTCAGGCGGCCACCGTCATCACGACCCGGGCCCGCTCGAACGGGTTGCTCCACGCCTGCTGCGCGAACAGCAGCCGGCCGAGCGACCAGGCGACGAACGGGATCGCGACCGCGATGGACAGCGACCAGTAGGGCAGCCGCGCCATGCCGGAGAAGACCAGCCCCGTCATCGTCGTGGCCACGGCGAGCCGCGCGGAGTAGCCCAGCATCACGACCGGCGGGGCCGGCGTGGCGCGGGCGGAGCGCATGTCGACGGAGAACGGCCGCTTGGCCGACCAGCGCATGGACGCGCTGACGACCTGCACGGTGACGACCAGCCAGGTCGCCAGCAGGGCGGCGAGCTCGTGAGCCGCCGGCAGCCCGGCGCGCAGCGAGGCCAGCACCAGCGTGATGCCGGAGGCGACCAGGAGCCACTCGGTCAGCACGAGCACCCGCGCGCCGAAGACGGTCCGCGCCCGGGCCGGCAGGCTCTCGCGCCAGAGGGTGCCCCGCGCGTCGAGGCACCAGACGTTGACGCCGAACAGCAGGGCGGCGCCGGAGGCGACGAGCCCCGGCAGGATCGTCATCGTGCTCCACTCCAGGCCACCAGCGAGGGCGACCAGGCCGGGGCCGATCGCGAGCACCATCAGGCCGCGCCGCATCGGCACCGAACGCCAGATGGAGCCGCGGTCGATCCGCACCAGCGCCATCAGGTCCGACCCGACGTCGCGCCGGGCGGGGCGGACTCCGGACTCGGCGCGGAGCTCGTCGCGCGGCGAGCGCTGCGCCGCGAGGTGGGCCGGCACGGCGCCGAGGACGACGGCGGCGAGGGCGACCGCGAGCAGGGTGGCGGCGGTGGCCGCGAACTTCAGCCACTGCCCCTCCTGTCCGGCGAGCATGCCGATCAGGACGCTGGTGGTGGGGATGTTGTCGAGGACGGCGGTGACGTTGCCGGTCAGCATCAGCAGGACCACGAACGCGCCGGCTCCGAGCATCAGCCCGCGGACGACGAGGATGCCGTGCGCGCGCCGGCGTACGGCCTCGACGGTCCAGGCGACGACCTGGGCGATCGCGGTCGCGGCGACCACCCACAGCACGGAGACGAGCTGCACGGCCCAGAGGTTCTGCGGGCCGAAGGTGTAGGCCGCGATGCCGAGCAGGGTCCAGGCCTGCAGCATCCAGGCGATGTTGAGCGGGGAGAGCAGGAGGGCACCGAGGTGGTCGGTCGTCGGGCTGACCGGATAGGCCAGGCCGTGCTCGCGCGAGAGCAGCTCGCGCCCGCCGCCGGACGACACCGACGACACCACGGCCAGCACGAGCAGCCCGGCGAGCAGGGTCGGCAGCACGACGAGGAACTCCTGGGCCTGCGACCCGGCGCCGGCGGTCAGCTCACCCGCCCCGTCGAGGTACGCCGGCCCGACCGCGACCGCGGTCGTGAGCAGGGCGAAGAATCCGAGGGCCACGGCGGCGACGTGGCGGCGGCGGACCGCCACGGAGCGGAACCACAGCAGGTGGCGGACGTCGGCGACGGCGCGACGGGCCGCAGCGACCGGTCCGGGCTGCGGCGCCGGGAGCTCAGTCGAGAAGGGCGCGGTAGGCACGCGCGCCCTCCTCTCCGGCCATGTCGCCGGCGGTCACGGTGGCGACCCGCTCGCCGCCGCGGAGCACCAGCACGGTGTTGCACGCCTCGATGGCGAGCTCGCGCAGGTGGGTGGAGACCAGCACGCAGGCGCCGCGGGCGCGGGCGTCGGCGATGACGTCGAAGGTGGCCTCGACGCCGATCGGGTCGACGCCGTCGAAGGGCTCGTCGAGGAGCAGCACGAAGGGCTCGTGGAAGGCCGCCAGGATCACCGAGAGCCGGCGGCTCATGCCGTGCGAGAAGCCGGCCGTCACCCGGTGGGCGACGTCACCGAGCTCGAAGCGCTCGAGCAGGTCGCGGGCGCGATCCTCCCAGTCGTTCATCCGGCGCAGCCGCGCGGCGAGCTGGAGGTGCTCCCACGGGGTGGCGCGCGGGATCAGGCCGCCCACGTCGGGGCAGTAGCCGACCGCGTGCTTGACGCCGAGCGTCTGTCGCGTGATGTCGAGGCCGGCGACGAACACGTAGCCCGCGCTCGGCGGGACGACGCCCGCGATGACGCGCATCGTGGTCGACTTCCCGGCGCCGTTGCGGCCGAGCAGGGCGCTGGCCTGGCCGGCGTACGCCTGCAGGTCGACGCCGGCCACCGCCTCCACCTCGCCGAAGCGCACGTGCAGGCCCCGGACGTCGATGACGGGCTGAATCTCGGGAGCGATCACGCGCTTCAGTCTCCCCGCTGTGCTCCGCGCTGTCAGAGGAATCGCGGGATCGGGCGGTCACCCCAGGCCCGGTTCCCGATCGTGATGGGTGAGGATGGCGCGGTGAAGGTCACCGAGCCCGGAGGTACGACGGTCCGCATCGGCCGCCGCTGGCTGCCGTGGCGGCGACGACTGCGCGGCCTGGACGCGCCCGACCTGCCGATCCCCGACGGAGACGACCCGATCTCCGCGGCCCTGGCGGTGATCGGGCTGATCATTGCGATCCCGTTCCTGGTGGTCTTCACGATCGCCCTCGGCGAGCTGCTGATCCTGCTCGCGCTGCTGCCGCTGCTGCTCCTGGCCCGCATCGTGCTCCGGCGCCCGTGGACCGTGGACGTCACGCGTCGGGGCGACCTGGTGGCCAGCCACCAGGCGGCCGACTGGGCCTCCTCCCGCGAGCTCAAGGAGGAGCTGGCCGCCCAAGCCGCCCGCGGCGACCTGCTGCCGGAGCACTAGCGCCGACGTCAGGCGGGCATCGAAGTCGGCGAAGCCGGCCCCTCGCGGCCGCGGATCCAGCAGGATGGCCCGGTGAAGGTCACCGAGCCCGGGGGTACGACGGTCCGCATCGGCCGCCGCTGGCTGCCGTGGCGACCCCGCTTCCGTGAGCCGGACGAGAGCCTGGGGTCGACGATGGACGCGAGTGACGGCTTCCTCGTGGGCGTCCTGATCATCGTGGCGATCATCGTGGTGGTCGTCCTCGGGGAGTGGATACTCGCTGTGCTGCTGCTCCCGCTGGCCCTCGCCGACCGGTTCCTGCTGCGGCGCCCCTGGACCGTGGACGTGGTGCGTGGCCGCGAGTTGGTGGCCAGCCACCAGGCGGCCGACTGGGCCTCCTCCCGCGAGCTCAAGGAGGAGCTGGCCGCCCAGGCCGCCCGCGGCGACCTGCTGCCGGAGCAGTAGCCGGCCTCAGGCGGGGAAGGACTCCCCGGAGGCCGCCATCTCGCGGAGCCGGTCGGTGGGCCGGAACCGGTCGCCGTACGCCGTGGCGAGCTCGTCGGCCCGGGCCACGAAGGCCGCCAGCCCGATCTCGCCGGACGCCGACTCGTAGCCGGTCATGAACTGGGCGGCGCCGCCGGTCGCGGGCGGGAAGCCGATGCCCATGATCGAGCCGATGTTGGCGGCAGCGGCCGAGGTGAGCACGTCCTCCTCGAAGCACTTCGCGGTCTCCAGCGCCTCGGCGAAGAGCATCCGCTCCTGCACGTCGACGAACGCGATCGGCTCGGCGGCCACCGGGAACTCCTTGGCCAGCCCGGACCACAGCCGGGTCCGCCTCCCGTCGGCGTAATCGTAGAACCCCGCCCCCTTGAGCCGCGAGGGCCGGCCGAGCTCGATCATCCGGTGCACGACCTCGGTCCCCGGGTGCGGGGTGTACGGCGTCCCGTCGCGCTCGGCGGCCGCGGCCGTCGCCTTCTCGATCTTGCCGAACAGCTCCATGTTGAGCTCGTCGGTGAGCTGCAGCGGGCCGACGGGGTAGCCCGCCTGCATCGCCGCACGCTCCAGCGACATCGGGTGCACGCCCTCGGCGAGCATCGCGAGCCCCTCGTTGACCATCGTCGAGATGACGCGCGAGGTGTAGAAGCCGCGGCTGTCGTTGACCACGATCGGCGTCTTCTTGATCTGCCGCACCACGTCGTAGGCCTTCGCGAGCGCCTCGTCGGAGGTCTCCTTGCCGACGATGATCTCGACCAGCGGCATCTTGTCGACGGGGCTGAAGAAGTGCAGCCCGATGAAGTCGGCGGGCCGGTCGACCCCGGCCGCCAGCTCGGTGATCGGCAGCGTCGAGGTGTTGGAGCACAGCAGCGCGTCGGCCTCGACGTGCGGCGTCACCTCGGCGAACACCTGCTGCTTCAGCGACGGGTCCTCGAAGACCGCCTCGATCACCAGGTCGCAGCCGGCGAGGTCGGCGGGGTCGGCGGTCGGCGTGATCCGCGCCAGCAGCTCGGCCTTCTTCTCCTCGGTCGACCGGCCCCGCGAGATCGCCTTGTCGAGCAGCCCCGCGGAGTAGTCCCTGCCCCGCTCGGCAGCCTCGGCCGAGACGTCCTTCAGCACGACCTCGATGCCGGCCCGCGCGCAGGAGTAGGCGATGCCCGCGCCCATCATCCCGGCGCCCAGCACGCCCACCTTGCGGGCGGTGTACGGCGGCACCCCCGCGGGCCGCAGCGACCCGGAGTTGATCGCCTGCAGGTCGAAGAAGAACGCCTGGATCATGTTCTTGGAGTTCTGACCCGTGATGAGCTTCGTCAGATAGCGCGACTCGATCCGCGACGCGGTGTCGAAGTCGACCTGCGCCCCCTCGATCGCCGCCGACAGGATCGCGCGCTGGGCGGGATAGACCGCGCCCTTGCTCTGCTGCCGCAGGAGCGCGGGGAACGCCGGCAGGAAGGCCGCCAGCGCCGGGGACTTCGGCGTACCGCCCGGCATCTTGTAGCCGGCGCGGTCCCACGGGTTGGCGGCGACGTCCTCGTCGTCGGCGTGCTCGAGGATCCACGCCCTGGCCGTCGGCACCAGCTCGTCGACCGAGCCGACCAACTCGTCGACCAGGTGCTTCTGGAGGGCGACGGCGGGCTTGAACCGCGCCCCCGGCAGCAGCACGTCCATCAGCGCATGCTGCAGGCCGAGCATGCGGACGACGCGCGTGACGCCGCCGCCGCCGGGCAGCAGGCCCAGCGACGCCTCGGGGAGGCCCACCTCGGCCCGCGGGTCGTCGACGACGATCCGGCGGTTGGCCGCGAGCGCGATCTCGAAGCCGCCGCCGAGCGCGGCACCGTTGATCGCCGCGACGACGGGGCGCGGGTAGCGCTCGAGCCGGCGCAGGGAGTCCTTGATCGCCTCGCCCATGGTGAAGATCGCCTCGGCGTCGTCGGGCCCGGCCTGCACCATGGCGCGCAGGTTGCCGCCGGCGAAGAAGGTCTTCTTGGCGCTGGCCACGACCACGCCGACGACGTCATCGACGTCTGCCTCGAGCCGAGCCACGGCCTCGGCCATGGACCGGGCGTAGAGCTCGGTCATCGTGTTGGCGCTGGAGGTCGGGTCGTCGAGGGTGAGGGTGACGATGCCGTCGGCGTCGCGCTCGTAGCGGACGGCGGTCTCGGTGGTGGTGCTCATCGGTGGTCCTGTCTCCTCGTGGTCAGACGCGCTCGACGATGGTGGCGATGCCCATGCCGCCGCCGACGCACAGCGTGGCGAGGCCGCGCCGCAGGTCGCGGCGCTCGAGCTCGTCGACGAGGGTGCCGAGGATCATCGCCCCGGTGGCGCCGAGCGGATGGCCCATCGCGATCGCCCCGCCGTTGACGTTGGTGATCTCGTGGTCGATGCCCAGGTCGCGCATGAATCGCAGCGCCACGGCGGCGAAGGCCTCGTTGATCTCGAACAGGTCGATGTCGCCGACCTCGAGCCCGGCCTTGGCGAGCGCCTTGCGGGACGCCGGCGCGGGGCCGGTGAGCATGATCGTGGGGTCGGCGCCCGACACCGCGGCCGAGACGATGCGGGCCCGCGGCGTCAGCCCGAGCTCCTCGCCCACGGCCTCCGACCCGACCAGCATCAGGGCCGCGCCGTCGACGATGCCCGAGGAGTTGCCGGCGTGGTGGACGTGGTCGATCGCCTCGACCCAGTGGTACTTCTCCAGCGCCACCGAGTCGAAGCCGCCCTCCGCGCCGATCTGGGCGAACGACGGCCGCAGGCCCGCCAGCCCCTCCACGCTGGTGTCGGGCCGGACCAGCTCGTCGTGGTCGAGGATGGTCAGCCCGTTCATGTCGCGCACCGGGATCACCGACCCGGTGAAGTAGCCGTTGGCCCAGGCCTTGGCCGCCCGGTGGTGCGACTCGGCCGCGAAGGCGTCGACGTCGGTGCGCGAGAAGCCCTCCACGGTGGCGATCAGGTCGGCGCCGATGCCCTGTGGCACGAAGCCGGTGGTGAGGGCGGTCGCCGGGTCCATCGCCCAGGCGCCGCCGTCGGAGCCCATGGGCACCCGGCTCATCGACTCCACGCCGCCCGCCAGGATCAGGTCCTCGAAGCCGCCCCGCACCCGCGACGCGGCCTGGTTGACCGCCTCGAGGCCGGAGGCGCAGAAGCGGTTGAGCTGCACGCCCGCGGTCGTCTCGGGGTAGCCCGCGGCGAGCGCGGCAGTCTTGGCGATGTCGCCGCCCTGGTCGCCGACCGGGGTCACGACGCCGAGGACCACGTCGTCGACCCGGTGGGGGTCCAGCGACGGGTTGCGCCGGCGTACCTCGTCGAGCAGGTCGACCACGAGGTCGACCGGCTTGACCTCGTGGAGCGCCCCGACGTTCTTGCCCTTGCCGCGCGGCGTGCGCAGGTGGTCGTAGACGAATGCCTCAGCCATGGTGATCCTCGCGTCGTGGAACGGCAACGGGCCCGGCATGGGCCCCTCCGGGCCGAGGCTACTCGCCGGTAGCCCAGGACCGAAGGCGCGGTGCCGCAGACCGGTCCAGACCAGTAGGCAAAGAATCGCCGGTTCGGCACCGTCGAGCGGCAATAGTGTGATCGGGCCATTTCATGGGACCCGGTCGAGGGGTGACAATCCAGTCACACCGCACCGGCGGGCCGTGGGGGGTTCGTCAGGCGGGCATCACACCTGGGGAACCCATGGTCACTCCGCTGCGCAGGGTGGGCGCGATCGCGACCGCCGCCGCCGTACCACTGATCTCGCTGATGGCCCTCCCGGCCGCAACCGAGGCGGCCGCCCCGTTGCCACCGGTCGCCCAGGTCAGCTTCGAGATGAACGAGCCACCCGGGGCCACCGTCATGCTCGACTCCTCGGGCAACGGCTGGAACGCCCCGATCGACCAGTCCGGGCTCTCCACCGGCGCCACCTACGACGGCGCCACCGGCTACTTCTGGACCCGCCGCAACCCGAACGAGCCTCCGGCGTCGCCCGAGCGGATCATCCAGGTGCCCGACAGCGACCTCGTCGACCCCGGCACGGGGACGTTCACCGTCGAGATCCGCTACCGCACCAAGGAGAAGTTCGGGAACATCACCCAGAAGGGTCAGGCGCGCAGCCGGGGCGGACAGTGGAAGATCCAGAACCCCAAGGGCCGGCCCTCGTGCCTGTTCAAGGGATCCATCAGCCGGGTCGCCACCCGCTCCAAGGTGGAGCTCAACGACAACGAGTGGCACACGCTCACCTGCGTGCGCGAGCCCAACCGCGTGGTGATGTACGTCGACGGCGTCTTCATGAACCGCAAGAACGGCCAGACCGGCCACATCAACAACAGCATCCCGATGACCATCGGCGGCAAGATCAACTGCAACCAGGTCAAGGTCACCTGTGACTACTTCTCGGGGATGATCGACTACATCCGGATCACCCGAGGCTGACCTCCGCGCGGGCGGGAGCCCGCACGAGCCACGGCCGACCGCACGCGGGTCCCCGATGATGGGGCGTCAGGCGACCCGCGTCGCGGTCGAGTCGTGTCCCCCTGACTAGGGTGGCGGCATGACCGACGGGGCGAGGCGCAGCGCCAGCGACGTGACCGTGCTCGTCACGGGGGCCACCGGCTTCGTCGGGCGCCGGCTGACCCCGGCGCTGGTCGAGGCCGGCCACACCGTGCGGGCGATGACCCGCCGACCCGAGGAGTACGACGGCCCCGGCGACCCCGTCGGCGCCGACGTGCACGACCCCGACACCCTCGGGCCCGCACTCGAGGGCGTCGACGTCGCGGTCTACCTCGTGCACTCGCTGGACTCCGACGACTTCGAGGAGCGCGACGCCGCCGCCGCCACGGCGTTCGGCGAGGCCGCCGCCGCGGCCGGGGTGCGCCAGATCATCTACCTCGGCGGCCTCGGCGCCGAGGGGGCAGAGCTCTCCCCGCACCTGCGCAGCCGGCGGGAGGTCGAGGGCCTGCTGGGCGCGGCCGGGGTGCCGGTCACCGTGCTGCGGGCGGCCATCGTGGTCGGCCATGGCGGCATCTCCTGGGAGCTCACCCGCCAGCTGGTCAAGAACCTCCCCGCCATGGTGGTCCCGCAGTGGGTCGGCACCCGCACCCAGCCGATCGGCATCGACGACGTGGTGCGCTACCTCGTCGGTGTGGTCGACGAGCCGAAGGCGGTCGGCAAGGTCTTCGAGATCGGCGGCCCCGACCAGCTCACCTATCTCGAGATGCTGCAGATCGCCGCGGAGGTGCGCGACGGGCGGCGGCTGCCCATCCTGCAGGTGCCGGTCCTGACTCCTCGCCTGTCGTCGTACTGGCTGGCGCTGGTGACCGACGTCGACGTCACCACCGGCCGCAACCTGATCGACTCGATGGGCACCGAGGTGCTGGTGACGGACGACTCGATCAAGGACGTGGTGCCGGGCGAGCCGGTGTCCTACGCCGAGGCGGTGCGCCGGGCGCTGGAGGAGCGCGGCCGGGAGGACTGAGCGCTCCGGACGCTACAGCGAGCCGACTCCGAACACCAGCGGCAGGGCCACCAGCATCGTCACCGACCAGGTGACGTGGGTGAGGATCGGCGCGAGGATGCCGCCGGACGCGCGGCGCTGCAGGCCGGCGACGGTGCCGATCACCACCGCCGCGAAGGTCAGCATCAGGTTGCCGGTGGCGAGCGTGGCGAGCGTGTAGGCCACCGTCGTCACCGCGACCGGGTGACGCGTGGACGCGGCATAGCCGGCGCCGCGGAAAAACAGCTCCTCCGCGATCCCGTTGACGACGGTGATCAGCACGATCAGCGGCCCGACGCCCTGGTCGGCGTGCTCGAGGACCCAGCGCACCTGCCGGTCCAGCGCCGGTATCTCCCGGACGACCAGTCCTCCGACGACGAAGACGCCGGCGAGCAGCAGGCCGAGCAGGATCGGCGTCACCACCGGGCGACGGGGGCCGGCCGGATGCATGATCCGGCCCAGGTGCAGCGGCCCCGACGCGAAGGCGCCGACGGTCCACACCGCCGCCAGCGCCATCGTCGCGGGGTAGAACAGCGCGCTGCCCGGCTCGATCCGCAGCGACCAGCCGAGCACCACCGCGCCCAGCATCAGGAACGCCAGCGTCACCAGCTGCCGCCGCCGCAGTCCCTCCGGCGTCTGCCGGTGGTCGCGAGGCACCTGCTCCCACAGCGACCGTCGCAGCCAGGAGTGCACGCCCCCGACTCTACGGGGGCGGCCCGAGCGCGCCGCCGCGCCGCCGCGCCCCAGCGCGAGAGCTCAGCGCGCGACCTCAGCGCGAGAACTCTGCGCGACTGCTCAGCGTGAGAACTCCAGGGCCCCGTCGTCGAGGGCCCCGCGCCGGATCGTGCGCACGTCGTGGACGTAGTTCTGCCGCAGCATCCAGGGCTCGCGGTCGCCCTGCGTGGGCAGGTCGTCGAGGGCGCGGAGCACGTAGCCCGCGGAGAAGTCCATGATCGGGCGCTCGGCGACGGTGGGGTCCCGCCGCGGCGTGGCGGCGCGGTAGCCGCCCTCGTCGAGGTGGTCCAGCATCCGGCAGACGAACTCCGCGACCAGGTCGGCCTTGAGCGTCCACGAGGCGTTGGTGTAGCCGACGGTGAAGACGAAGTTGGGCACGCCGCTGAGCATCATCGCCTTGTAGGCCATCGTCTCAGGCAGCTTCACCTCCGCACCGTCGACCTCCAGCCGCGCCCCGCCGAGGAAGATCACCTTCAGGCCGGTCGCCGTCACGACGATGTCGGCCGGCAGCTCGCGGCCGGAGCTCAGCCGGACGCCGTCGGCGGTGAACGTGTCGATGGTGTCGGTGACGACCTCGGCCCGGCCGTCGGCGACCGCCTCGAAGAGGTCGCCGTCGGGCACCAGGCACAGCCGCTGGTCCCACGGGTCATAGCGCGGGTTGAAGTGCGTGTCGACGTCGTAGCCCTCGGGCAGCGCCTTGGTCGTCGCCTTGCGGATCAGCCCGCGCAGCAGGTCGGGGCGCCTCCTGCTCAGGCCGTAGATCCCGGACGCGACGCCGACGTTCTTCCAGCGGGACGCGACGTACGCCGCCCGCTCGGGCAGCACCTTGCGGAGCCCCACCGCGATCCGGTCGGTGCGCGGCACGGACAGGATGTACGTCGGCGAGCGCTGCAGCATGGTGACGTGGGCCGCCCGCTCCGCCATCGCGGGGACCAGCGTCACCGCGGTCGCGCCGGAGCCGACCACGACGACCCTCTTGCCGGCGTAGTCGAGGTCCTCGGGCCAGTGCTGCGGGTGCACCACCTGCCCTCCGAACTCGGCCAGCCCCGGCAGCTGCGCGTCGTAGGGCTCGTCGTAGTCGTAGTAGCCGCTGCACGCCCAGAGCAGCCGGCAGGTCAGCCGCACCTCGGCGCCCGCGTGCCGCGCGGTGACGGTCCAGCGGGCAGTCTCGGAGTCCCACGACGCCGAGGTCACCTCGTGGTCGTAGCGGATGCGGCGGTCGACGCCGTACTCCCGCGCGGTCTCCTGGACGTAGGCCAGGATCGACGGCCCGTCGGCCAGCGCCTTCTCGTCGGTCCACGGCTTGAAGCGGTAGCCCAGCGTGAACATGTCGGAGTCGGAGCGGACGCCGGGGTAGCGGAACAGGTCCCAGGTGCCGCCCATCGCCGACCGCATCTCGAGGATGGCGTACGACGCCCCCGGGCGCTCGCGGACCAGCTGCGCCGCCGCCCCGATCCCGGACAGCCCCGCTCCGACGATCAGGACGTCGACGTGCTCGATCTCAGTCACGGGGCCGAGCCTAGCCGCGGGGCGGGGTGGCGGGGTTTGCTCCTCCGAGGAGCGAACCCAGGCCTACTGAGGTGTGGTGTGCCCAGGTTGGCTCCTCGGAGGTATCGACAACCGTCGATCTCCGCCGCCCCAGCACCTCGGTCCGCCGCGGGCCTGAGCCTCACCCGGCGGCGTACAGCTCCACGAACCGCGGCAGCAGCCGCATCGGCTCGGTGACGTCGGCGGCGTGCGCCATCGCCTTGAGCGACTCGACCTCGTCGGGGTCGAAGTAGCCGTGGTGCTGGTAGACGTCGACCCGCGTGCAGAGGCCGGCGACGTCGAGCTCGGGGTGGAACTGCGTGGCATAGACGTGGCGGCCGAGCCGGAAGCCCTGCACCGGGCAGGCCGCGGACGACGCGAGCAGCACGGCGCCGTCGGGCAGCCGCGAGACCGCCTCCTTGTGGCCGAGGAAGGCGTCGAAGGCGGGCGGGAGGACGCCGAACAGGGCGTCCTCGCGGCCGGCGTCGGACAGCGTGATGTGGGTGCAGCTGACCGGCTCGGTGTAGGTCCGGTCGACCACCCCGCCGCGGTGGATGCCGAGCGTGCCGATGCCGTAGCAGGCGCCGAGGAACGGGAAGTCGGCCTCGATCACCCGCAGCGCGAGGTCGCGCAGCTCGGCCTCGACGCGGTGCTGGGTCGGCGACTTCGAGGCCTCGGGGTCGCTGACGTTGAACGGCCCGCCGCCCAGGACGATCCCGGACCAGTCGGCGAGGTCGACCGTGCCGAGCGGCTCCCGCTCCAGCCGCCGGCGCTGGAGCTGCGCCTCCGTGAGCCCGGAGTAGCGGCGGACGGCGTCGTACTCACCGTCCGCGGCGTCGTCCTCGGCGCGAGTGCCGAGGAACAGGAAGGGCTTCACGAGCACCGGAGCCTAGAGGCACACCGGGGACGGCCGCCCACCCCACCCGGATGCTGGGTCAGTCGACGTTGAGGTGGGTCCAGGGCTTGGCGAGCTCGAAGCGGCGCCCGGAGATCTCGGTCGGTCGGATCTCGACGACGTTGTACTTCAGCGTCGGGACCCAGGGCCGCAGCGGGACGTTCTCCGACCGGTGCGCCTCGTCCTCCTCCAGCAGTCGGGCGCTGCCGCGCAGGATCACGCTGACCGCCGACTCGTCGTCGTAGAGGTCGACCTCGAAGGCGATGTCGGGGTTCATCACGACCGCGAGCAGCTTGGAGCCCTCGGCGGTGCGGAACAGCAGCGTGTCGTCGTCGACGGCGTAGTTGATCGGGGTGATGTGCACCTGCTCGGCCAGGTGGAAGGCCAGCCGGCCGAACTCCTGGGAGCGCAGGAAGTCCCAGCACTCCTCGTCGCTCAGGACGGTGACGGGGTTCTCGTTGCTCATCGACGGCTCCTCGGCGGTCGGTCCGGTCGCTTGCCACGAACCTACGACCCGACGTCGTGGCCGCGCCAGGGCGGGGGTCACACTCCGGGCGCCAGCCACTGGTGGACCAGCGGCACGACGGAGGCTCCCTCGCCGGTCGCGGCGGCCACCCGCTTCATCGACCCGGCGCGCACGTCGCCCACCGCGAAGATCCCCGGCGCGCTGGTGGCGAGGTTGGCGGGAGGGACGTCGCCGCGCCAGCGCTCCCGCGGCACGTCGCGCCCGGTCAGCACGAAGCCGCGCTCGTCGCGGGCCACCGCGTCGGGCAGCCAGCCGCAGTGCGGCTCCGCGCCGAGCAGCAGGAACAGCCCCGCCACCGCCGCCGTACGCCGCTCGCCGCGGTCGTCGTTCTCCAGCGTCACCCACTCCAGCCGCTGGTCGCCGCCGGCGTCGACGACGCGCGAGCAGGTCTCGACCGTGATCCGCGGGTTGAACTCGATCTCGCCGATGAGGTACGCCGACATGGTCTCGGCCAGCGACGGGCGCCGGATCACGATCGTCACCGACCGCGCGAACCGCGCCAGGTGTACGGCGGCCTGGCCGGCGGAGTTGCCACCGCCCACGACGATGACGTCCTGGTCCTCCATCTCCCGCGACAGCGACATCGCCGCTCCGTAGTTGACCCCGCGGCCGACCAGGCCCTCCACGCCCGGCACCCCGAGCGAGCGGTAGCGCACGCCCGAGGCCACCACGACCGAGCGGGCCCGGATCTCGAAGTCCTCGCCGCGCAGCAGATGGGGGTCGCCGTCGGCTCCCGCGACCAGCTCCTCGACCTCCCACCCGGTGCGGAACCGCGTGCCGAACCGGAGGGCCTGGGTGCGAGCCCGCTGGGCGAGCCGCATGCCGGAGATGCCGCGCGGGAATCCGAGGTAGTTGCGGATCATCGAGCTGGTGCCGGCCTGGCCGCCGATCGCGCTGCTGTCGAGGACGATCGCCGTGAGCCCCTCGGAGGCGGCGTAGACCGCGGTCGCGAGGCCGGCCGGACCACCGCCGACGACCGCGACGTCGACCACGTCGACCCCGCTCTCGGCCTCGAGCTCGCGCTCCTCGCGCCAGTCGAAGTAGCGGCGCGCGATGTCGCGCACCGACGTCGCCACGATCGGGTCGCGGTTGACCGCCCACACCCGCGGGTAGCCCGCGTCGGGCGGGAAGGCGTCGGCGAGGTGTTGCCCCAGGTCGCTGTCGGGGGTGGCCATCCGGCAGGGCAGGCCCATCCGGTCGAAGAAGTCGCGGATCTCCGCCGCCACCGGGTCGCCCTCGGGGGCGATGATCTTGGCCGACACGACGTCGGGGTCGGTCGACGTCGACGCCCAGTCGCTGAGCAGCTCCGACACCGCGTGGTGGAACTCCTCGTCCCGGTCGCCGCGCGGCAGCATCAGGTAGGCGTCGTACTTGCCCTTGGCCATGCCCGCACG
>JAUILS010000273.1 GCA_030432975.1 Actinomycetes bacterium | reverse complement strand
GCTGCCGAGGGCCGTGCGGGGTGCGACGTGGGCCGTCCGGGGTGCGAAGTGCGCTCAGGGGTGCGACGTGGGCCGTCCGGGGTGCGACGTGGCCCCACCGCGACCGTCAGTGACAGCCACAGGAGCGACGGACGATCAGCCCCGGCTCGAACAGCCGCGTCTCGGTGCGCCCCTTCAGCAGTTGCTCGACGGCGGCCTTCGCCATCGCCTTCATCGGGACACTCGACGTGGTCAGCGGCGGGATGGTGAACTCCGCCTCGGGCGAGCCGTCGAACGAGGTGATGGCCACGTCGTCGGGGATGCGACGCCCGGCGCCGGTCAGCCCGGCGATCATCCCGATGGCCTGCTGGTCCGACATCGTGAAGACGGCGGTGCAGTCGGGGTGGTCGGACAACAGCAGGCCCGCGGCCTTCCAGCCGCCGGCCGACGACCAGTTCACCCGGACGACGGCGTCGGTCGGCAGGCCCGCGGAGTTCATGGCGTCCTCCCACCCCCGCTGACGGGAGTCGATGACGACCGCCGGCCGGTCCGGGGTGTCGGAGCCCGCCACCAGCGCGATCCGCTTGTGGCCGTGCACCTCGATGAGGTGCTTGACGGCGTCGCGGGCGCCCGCGTAGTAGTCGGGCAGGATCGACGTCGCGTCGACGTCGGGCGGCACCAGGCTCAGCCGCACCATGGTGATGCGGTTCCGCGACAGCGTCGCGATCGCCTCCGGCTCCGGGACCGCGGCCGTGATGACGCCCGCGACGAGGTGCCCGCTCAGCGACTCGACCAGCGGCAGCAGTTGGCCCGCCAGGCTCTGCGCCAGCACCAGGTTCACGCCCTCCGCCCGCGCCTCCACCTCGACGGCCTGCGCGAGGGCCGCGAAGTAGGGGTTCCTCACGTCCGGCACGATGAGCCCGACCAGGTCCGACCTGCCCGTGATGAGCGACCGGGCCGCGGCGTTGGGGCGGTAACCCAGCTTGTCGATGGCGTCCAGCACCTTCACCCGGGTGGCGTCGGCGACGGGCCGCGGCCCGTTGTTGACCACGTAACTCACCACCGCCGAGCTGACGCCGGCGAGCTTCGCGACGTCGTCGCGCGTCGCGCCGCGCGCCGGCCGTGTCTCGCTGCTCATCGCCATCCCCGGGTGAAGATTGTTGTGCCTCGGAACTCTACCCGTCGCCGGTCAGTCCACGGCCTCGACGAGGTACAGCATCGCGTGATCCGGGTGGACCAGCGCCTCCATGAGCCCGGCGGACTCCAACACGCTGCCCGGCACGACGACGCCGGCCTTCTCCGCGATCGGCACCAGGCGCGGCGGGCGGCCCGCGGTGAGGTCGACGGTCTCGGTGGACATGTCGCGCTTGACGCCCCACCACAACGGCGGGCGCAGGCCCGACGGGATGCGCCCGATGAGCACCGGCTCCACGCGGTAGCGGCGGGCCGGGTCGAGCCCGGGCATCCGCAGCCTGCCGCGGACGCTCGTGGTCGGCGTCGAGACCCCGGCGAAGGAGTAGAGGGCCTTGGACTTGTCGGCCGCGACGACGCCCGTCGCCATGAGCGACTCGTCGGGGAAGTCGAGGCGCACGAGGTCGCCGCCGTGGAGCAGGTCGCGGTGGGCCTTGTGGAACGCGATCCACTCGGTCAGCTCCTCGAGGTCGTTCTCCGACGCCTGGCGCAGGTCCCACTCGATGCCGAGGTGGCCGAACAGGGCGGTCGCGGCGCGGAAGCTCAGCTCGTGCGTCCGCCCAGTGGTGTGCGACGTCAGCGACGCGATGTGCGAGCCGAGGAGCTCCGGCGGCAGCAGTTGCTGCGTCCAGCGCATCATCTGCTGGCGCTCGAGCGGGTCGATGCAGTCCGAGACCCAGACGCGGTCGGTGCGCTGCAGGATCCCGAGGTCGACGCGGGCGCCGCCCGACGAGCAGGACTCGATCTCGAGCCCGGGATGCGCGGCCTTCAGCTCGTCGATCAGCCGGTACACGGCCGCGGTCTGCGCATGCACGCCCGCGTTGCCCAGGGGCTGGGTGCCGGCGTCGATGAGGTCGCGGTTGTGGTCCCACTTGACGTAGGCGATGTCGTACTCGTCGAGGATCGCGTTCATCTGGTCGCGGATGTAGGCGTAGCACTCGGGGATGCCGAGGTTGATCACCTGCTGGTGGCGGGCCTCGACGGGCATCCGCCCGCCGGTCGACAGGATCCACTCGGGGTGCGCGCGTGCGACGTCGGAGTCGACGTTGACCATCTCGGGCTCGAACCACAACCCGAACTGCATGCCAAGCTCCGTGACCCGGTCCACGAGGGGGTGCAGCCCGTCGGGCCACACGTCCTTCGACACCACCCAGTCGCCCAGGCCGGCGAAGTCGTTGCGGCGGGCGCCGAACCAGCCGTCATCGAGGACGTAGCGCTCGACGCCGACCGCGGCGGCCTTCTCGGCCAGGTCCAGCAGGGGCTGCAGCGTGTGGTCGAAGTACACGGCCTCCCACACGTTGATCGTGACGGGGCGCACCGACGACGGGTGCTGCGGCCGCGACCGCATCCACCGGTGGAACCGGCGCGCCACCTCGTCTAGGCCCGCGGCGCCGTAGGAGCCGTACAGCCACGGGCTCTCGTACGAAGCGCCCGGGGCGAGGGTGACCTCGCCGGGCAGCAGCAGCTCGCCGCCGCCGATGAACTGCTCGCCGGTGAAGTTCCGCTCCGCGATGTGGGTGTGGTTGCCGGACCAGCCGACGTGCACGCCCCACACCTCGCCCTCGGCGAAGCCGAAGCCGGGGGTTCCGGCGTGGAGGACGGTCGCGGCGTCGGCGCCGGTGTGGCCCTTGCGGCCCTCGCGGACGTGCGCGCCGACGGTGAAGTCGCGGCGCTGCGGCACCCGCTCCTTGGCCCAGCGGCCGGCCTGGTCCTGCAGCTCCGAGGCGACGGTGGGGACGGGGTAGGCGAGGATGAGGTCGTTGAGGCGGTAGTCGTCGCCGCCCGCGTTGGTGAGCGTGGCCCTGCTGCGCACGAGCCCGCCCTCGGTGAACTCGATCGTCAGCGTCAGCTCGAGGTCCGCCACCTCGTCGCGCGCCGTCACCTCGACGACGGCCGCTCCCAGCTCGATGAGCGCGGGGGCCCCGGCGCCGGCCGCGACCGGCTCGCCGTCGACGATAAGCCCAGTGGTGACGAACTTCGGCGACCAGCCCGAGCCGTCGGCCCGCGAGCCGCTGATGCCCGGCCGGCCGACCCATCCGGCCCAGTGCTCCGGCAGGATCGCCAGGCGCGTGGGCTCGTCGATGGTGCTGGGGGCCTGCGGCATCGTGGTCGCCAGCGCCAGCGCGGCCACGTCGTCGACGGTGAGGGCGCCGAGGTCGCGGCCCCAGTGGAGGATCGCGGGAAGACGGCCGGCGGTGAGGTCGAGGACGATGCCGACCCCCTCGCCGCGGAGGCTGATGAAGGCGTTGAGTTGCTGGCTCATGGAGCTGATCCTTCCTGGATCTGACCGAGAGTGTGGGGAGCGGGCCGACGGTGGTTTGTACTCCATTGTGCGACGACCCATCTACGCATGTAGACAACATGGTGACACGTGTAGAGTCGGTTATGCAAGCGTTACAAAGAAATTTTCGGCGGGGGTTGCGCAACTGAAGTTACGCGTGTAGATTCTGGGCCAATGACACGAACAACCCCCGTCGGAGATGTCGGGGGAAGCCCAAAGAGGGGAACGTGGTGAGTACAACAACCATCGAGCCGGACGCCGGCACACGCCGCAGGCCCAGCAGCGATCTCAAGGCCGCGCTGATGTTTCTGCTGCCCGCGAGTGTCGGCTTCATCGCCTTCTACCTGGTGCCGACCATACGCGGCATCTACTACAGCTTCACGCAGTACAACATCCTGGGCACCCCCACCTGGATCGGCACGGACAACTTCGAGAAGAT
>JAUILS010000272.1 GCA_030432975.1 Actinomycetes bacterium | reverse complement strand
GACCAGCGGGCCGGTGAGGGACAGCCGCGTCTTGACCGGGTGCTTCGACAGCTCGGCGAGGATCTCCGGCATCGGCCGGTTGAGGTCGATCCGCACCACCTCGCCGCCGCTGATCAGGTGCTCCTCCGTGGTGTCGGGGAGGTACGACGCGGGGTCGGTCTCGAGCTGCTCGAGGAAGACGCCCTCCGCGGTGATCTTGCCGAGCGCCTGCCGGTCGGCCGAGCAGGAGACCGCGATCGCGACCGGGCAGGACGCGCCGTGCCGGGGCAGCCGCACGACGCGGACGTCGTGGCAGAAGTACTTGCCGCCGAACTGCGCGCCGATGCCGAAGTCCTGCGTCAGCCGGAAGACCTCCTCCTCCAGCTCCAGGTCGCGGAAGCCGTGACCGGCCATCGTGCCGGAGGTCGGCAGGTCGTCGAGGTAGTGCGCGGAGGCGTACTTCGCGGTCTTCAGGGCGTACTCCGCCGAGGTGCCGCCGATCACCACGGCCAGGTGGTAGGGCGGGCAGGCGGCGGTGCCGAGCGAGCGGATCTTCTCGTCGAGGAACGCCAGCATCCGCGTGGGGTTCAGGACGGCCTTGGTCTCCTGATAGAGGAACGACTTGTTGGCCGAGCCGCCGCCCTTGGCCATGAAGAGGAACTTGTAGGCCGGCCCGGAGGCGGGGGTCTCCATGGAGTAGAGCTCGACCTGCGCCGGCAGGTTGCTGCCGGTGTTCTTCTCCTCCCACATGGTGAGCGGGGCCAGCTGGGAGTAGCGCAGGTTGAGCCGCGTGTAGGCGTCGAACACCCCGCGGCTGATCGCCTCGGCATCGTTGCCCCCACCGGTGAGGACGCCCTCGGACTTCTTGGCCATCACGATCGCGGTGCCGGTGTCCTGGCACATCGGCAGCACGCCGCCGGCGGAGATGTTGACGTTCTTGAGCAGGTCGAGGGCCACGAACCGGTCGTTGCCGGACGCCTCGGGGTCGTCGATGATCCGCCGCAGCTGCGCGAGGTGGCCCGGCCGCAGGTAGTGCGCGATGTCGTGCATCGCGGTCTCGGTGAGCAGCCGCAGGGCCTCGGGATCGACCCGGAGGAACGTCCGCCCGTCGACCTCGACCGTCGACACGCCCTCGGCGGTGAGCAGCCGGTACGGCGTCTCCGGGGCGCCGTTCGACCCGTGGCTCGGGAGGATGTCGGAGTAGCGGAACTCGGGACCGGACGCGGCGTCGGAGGGTGAGGTGCTCACGTCCGCCAGGCTAGTCCAGCCCACTACGCTGGCGGCATGGCAGGACTGCCCGACCGCCCGCACGGCGGCCCACCAGAGCGCCCCGACGCCGGGCAGCTGCGCGTCTCCGACGCCGACCGGCACCGGGTGGCGGAGCTGCTGCGGGAGGCGGCGGGGGAGGGCCGCCTCGACCTGGACGAGCTCGACGAGCGGCTGGCGGCGGCCTACGCCGCGAAGACGTACGCCGACCTGGTGCCGATCACGGCCGACCTGCCGGCGCACCCCCAGGCGGCGCCCCCGGCGGCCGCCCGCAGCCACCTGCCCGCGACCGTCACCCACGACAGCTCGCTGGCGATCATGAGCGAGACCAAGCGGGTCGGGCAGTGGTTGGTGCCCGCCGAGCATCGCGCGGCCGCGTTCATGGGCGGGGTCAAGCTCGACCTGCGCGAGGCGACCTTCGCAGCGCCCGAGACCGTGATCGTCGCCAACGCGGTGATGGGCGCCGTGGACGTCGTGGTCGACCCCTACACGCACGTCGTCGTCGAGGGAGTGGGCATCATGGGTGAGTTCAGCCAGGCGCGCGACAAGGTGCCGGCCCAGATCACCCCCGACTCCCCGGTGGTGAGGGTCAAGGGCTTCGCGCTGATGGCGGGGGTCACCGTCGTCCGCAAGGCCGTCCCCGGCAGCGGACCTCGACGGCTGCTCGGAGGTCGCGGATGACCCAGCCCGTCGTCCACCTGCGCCGGGGCGGGGTGAGCGTCGTCGTCGCGCCCACCGCCGACGGCCCGGCCCTGCTCCACTGGGGCGCCGACCTCGGACCGCTCGACGACGCGGCCCTCGACGGCCTGGTCGTGCTGCGCACGCCCGGCCGCCCGCACTCCGCCTATGACGAGCCGCGCTGGGTGTCGGTCCTCCCCGACGCCGCCTCGGGCTTCGCCGGTCGCCCGGCGCTGGAGGGGCAACGGCTCGACGGGCCGTCGCTGCGTCCGGCGCCACGGGACTGGACCTGGGACCTCGCCGAGGACGACGCCGGGAGCACGCTGACGCTCGTCGGTCTCGACGCGGAGGCCGGCTGGGAGGTCGAGGTCGTGCTCGCGCTGACCGGCGCCGGGCTGCTGCGCACCCGCACCGAGGTCACCAACCGGGGCAGCGGGCCGCTGCAGCTGACCGCGGCCTGGTCGACCCTTCCCGTGGGCGGAGTTGCCACCGAGCTGCTCGACCTCACCGGCCGCTGGTGCAAGGAGCGCAGCCCACAGCGGCACCCCTTCGTCCAAGGCGTGTTCGAGCGGGCCGGGCGTCACGGCCGCACCGGTCACGACGCCTCGCTGCTGCTGGTGGCGGGCACCCCCGGCTTCGGCTTCGGACGCGGCGAGGTGTGGGGCGTCCACACCGCCTGGAGCGGCAACCACACGACGTACGCCGAGCGCACGCCGGAGGGCGAGGCGCTGGTCGGGGGCGGCGAGCTGCTCGAGCCCGGAGAGGTGGTGCTCGCCGAGGGGGAGTCGTACGCCGGCCCGTGGCTGCTCGCCTCCTGGTCCGACGCCGGCCTGGACCCGATGAGCGCGCGGCTGCACGCCTGGCTCCGGGAGCAGACGCCGCGCGCCCGCAGCGAGCGCAAGGTGCTCGTCAACACGTGGGAGGCGGTCTACTTCGACCACGACCTCGGCCGGCTCACCGAGCTCGCCGACCGGGCGGCGGAGGTCGGCGTGGAGCGCTTCGTGCTCGACGACGGATGGTTCCGGGGCCGCCGCGACGACACCCGCGGCCTGGGCGACTGGACCGTCGACCCGGAGGTGTGGCCCCAGGGTCTGCACCCGCTCATCGAGGTCGTGCACGCCCGCGGCATGGACTTCGGGCTGTGGGTCGAGCCCGAGATGGTCAACGTCGACTCCGACCTGGTGCGGGCGCACCCCGACTGGGTGCTGCGCGGCCGGCGTGACCTCCCCCGCGAGTGGCGCCACCAGCAGGTGCTCGACCTGCAGCACCCGGCGGCGTACGCCCACGTGCGCGACGCGCTCGCGGCGCTGCTCGAGGAGTACCCGATCGCCTACCTCAAGTGGGACCACAACCGCGACCTCACCGACGCGCTGCACGACGGCCGGCCGGCCGTCCACGGACAGACGCTGGCGTTCTACCGGCTGCTCGACGAGCTGCGCGAGCTCCATCCCGAGCTCGAGATCGAGAGCTGCGCCAGCGGCGGCGGCCGGGTCGACGCCGAGGTGCTGCGCCGGACCGACCGGATCTGGGCCAGCGACACCATCGACGCCGTCGAGCGTCAGCACCTGCAGACCTGGACCTCGCTGCTGGTGCCGCCGGAGCTGATGGGGTCGCACCTGGGCGGCCCGGTCGCGCACACCACCGGCCGGTCGCTGCGGCTGGGCTACCGCGCGGCCACCGCGCTGTTCGGGCACTTCGGCATCGAGTGGGACCTCACCTCGATCGACGAGCTCGACCGGGTGGCCGTCGGCCAGTGGGTCCACCTGCACCGGCAGGTGCGGCCGCTGCTCGGCACCGGCACGGTGGTGCACGGCGACCACCCCGACCCGGCGCTCGTCGTGACGGGAGTGGTCAGCCCCGACCGGCGCGAGGCGTGGTACGTCGTCGCGACCGTGGCCGCGACCGACACCCAGGTGCCGCTGCCCGTGCGGTTGCCGGGGCTCGACCCGGAGCTGACCTACGACCTGC
>JAUILS010000271.1 GCA_030432975.1 Actinomycetes bacterium | reverse complement strand
GGAGGTGAGCACCTCGGCCAGGCTGGTGGTGCCCTTGCCGGACTTGGCGGCGGGCGCCGCCTGGGCGGGTGCGGGGGCCAGGGCCGCGCCGGTGAGCAGGGCTGCGGTGGCGACGGTGGTGGCGATGCTGCGGATCCTCATGGTCGGTCCTCGGGGTCGAGGGCCGCCTCGGTGCGGCCCGTTGACCCTCTCTTCGGACGAACGCCCGCAGCGGTTGCCCCGAAGTGGGACAACTTTCAACTTTCTTCGACGGCACCCACCTGCCGGGGCCACCAGAAGCGGGGGCCGGCGTCGAGCGCGATGGCCGGCACCAGCACGGTGCGCACCAGGAGCGTGTCGAGGAGCACGCCGACGAAGATGACGACGCCGAGCTGGGCCAGCACCACCAGCGGCAGCACCCCGAGCACGGCGAAGACGGCGGCCAGGACGATGCCGGCGCTGGTGATCACGCCGCCGGTCGCCGTCAGCGCCCGGAGCATCCCCTCGCGCGTCCCGTGGCCGCGGGCCTCCTCGGCCGCCCGGCTGACCAGGAAGATGTTGTAGTCGACGCCCAGCGCGACCAGGAACAGGAACGCCAGCAGCGGCACCCCGCTGTCCAGCCGCTCGAAGCCGAGCGGGCCGGTGAACAGCCACCAGGAGGCGCCGAGGGCCGCGACGTACGTCGCGACCACGGTCGCGACCAGGATCACCGGCGCCACCACGGAGCGGAGCAGCAGCACCAGCGCGCCCAGCACCAGCACCAGGATCAGGGGGATGATGAGGGTCCGGTCCCGCGAGGCCGCGCTGGCCTCGTCGACCGCCTCCGCCTCACTGCCGCCGACCCAGGTCTCGTCGTACGACGCGAGCGCGTCGCGCAGGTCGGTGACCAGGGCCCGGGCCTCCGGGCTGCCGCCGGCGGCGTCGAGCACCACGTCGACGCGGCTCAGGTCGTCGTCGCGCACGGTGGGGGTGGCGGACACCACGCCGTCGACCCCGGTCGCGCTGGCGGCCACCGCCTCGGCGTCGCTGCGGGTCAGCACCACCGTGGGGTCGGAGGCGCCGGCGGGGAAGGACTCGGCGAGCCGCTCGCCGGCGGAGATCGCCTCGGGGGTGTCGAGGAACTGCTCCGACTGCGACAGCCCCGACTGGATCTGCGTGGTGCCGACGGCCAGGACCGCCAGCAGGGACAGGCTGCCGGCCATGAAGACGCGCGGGCGTCGGGCGACCGCGTTGCCGATCCGCCGCCACAGGGAGCGGTCGGACTCCACGAGAGTCCGCTGCCCGACCCGGGGGACCAGGGGCCAGAAGACCCAGCGCCCGAAGAGCACCAGCACGGCGGGCAGCACGACCAGGGCGTAGGACGCGGCGATCACGATGCCGACGGCGCACGCGAGACCGAGGCCCCTGGTCGCCGGCACCAGCGAGAGCAGCAGCGTCAGCAGGCCGAGCACGACCGTGGTGGCGCTGGCGATCACCGACTCCGCCGTCCGGCGGAGGGCGTGCCGCATGGCGGCGTAGCGGTCGTCGGTGGTGCGGAGCTCGTCGCGGTAGCGCGAGATCAGCAGGAGGGCGTAGTCGGTGCCGGCGCCGAAGACGAGGACCGACAGGATGCCGACCGTGGACTCGTCCCAGGCCAGCCCGCCGATCTTGAGCGCGTGGGTGGCGAGCACGGCGGCCAGCTGGTCGGCGATCGCGACCACGGTCAGCGGCACCAGCCAGAGGATCGGGCTGCGATAGGTGATGAGCAGCAGCAGCGCCACCACGCTGGCGGTCGCCAGCAGCAGGGTGATGTCGGCGCCCTCGAACACCGCAGCGAGGTCGGCCTGGATGGCGGCGGGGCCGGTCACCGCCGACGAGACGCCTGCCGGGAGGTCCTGCGCCGCCTCCTCGCGGATCTCGCCGACCCGGTCGGCGATCTCGGTGGCGCCCTCCTCGGTGACCGGCACGACGGCGATGGCGGCGGTGCCGTCGTCGCTGACGAGGAGGCCGGGGCCGCGGTCGGTGGCGGGGTGCCGCTGCTCCAGCGCGGTGACGGCGTCGGCCGACAGCGGTCCCTCGTCGGCGGTGTAGAGGACCACGGCCGTGCTGCCGCTCTCCTGCGGGAGCTCGTCGGACAGCTCCACGACCGTGGTGGAGTCCATCCCCTCCGGCAGGTTGTCGAGCGGGCTCGGCGTGCGCTCGGCCTGGCCGAGCCCCCCGATGACGGCCAGGGCGGCCACCAGGAACAGCGGCGCGAGCCACCAGCTGCGGCCGCGGCGCACGGTGAGGGACGTCAGGTTCGGCATCGGGTGATCCTCCGCGCTACGATGAGGTGGTCGTTCAGGAGATTACTTATCAGATTACTAACATGATGAGCAAAGTGCCCGAGGAAGCAGCGACGGGGCCGCACGCGGCGTACGTCGAGGACTGGCATCAGACCTCGACGCTGCTCGCCCTGCGCGAGCTGCTCCAGGTGGCCCAGCAGGTGGGGCCCGCGGTGGCCCGGCGCGCCGAGCTCGGGCACACCGAGCTCGCGGCGCTCGAGCTGCTGGTGGAGCGCCAGGTCGGCCCCGCCGACCTCGCCCGCCACCTGGGCGTCACCTCGGCCGCCTCGTCGGGCATCGTCGACCGCCTCGTGGCGCGCGGCCACGTCACCCGCGAGGCGGACGAGAAGGACGGCCGCCGCACGCGTGTGGTGCTGACCGACTCCGGCCGCGAGGAGGTGCTCGGGCACCTGATGCCGATGTTCGTCTCGCTCGCCCGGCTCGACGCGCAGCTGACCGACGACGAGCGCGAGGTCGTCGACCGCTACCTCGCCGGGGCGACCGCCGCGCTGCGGCGGCTCATCTGACCTTGCCCGCCGGCTCTCCGGCGCTCGCGCCGTCCGTGCCGCCCTGCTCGGTGCGCTCCTTGGCGGGCGCGAGCGAGAAGTGCACGACCGTCGCCCCGACATCGGGGGTGAACGGCAGCTCGGCGGAGTACATCCGCAGCGTGCCGCCGCTGGACACGATCGCGAGCATGTCCCAGCCCGGGCTGCGCTCGTCGAGCTGGGCGCGGAGGTCCGCGAAGTCGAAGTCGGCGGTCAGCTTGGTGGCGCGCACCCGCCAGCCCTCGGAGAGCCGCTGGTCCAGCATGGGCAGCACGGTCTCGCCGTCGAAGGCGTAGTAGCCCCGGCGCTGGAGCGTCAGGCGCCGCTGCTCCTGCCGCGACTCCTGGTGGGTGGGCAGCTGGAAGGTGCGGTGGGTGCCGAACAGCGCGCCCTTGGTGCGGCACACCAGCGCGTTGTAGTAGTCGTTGTCGGTGGCGCAGAGCAGGTAGGACAGGTGGCCGACCTCGAGGTCGTGCTCGGCGTGGTCGGACAGGATCTCGCCGAAGTACGTCGGCACGCCGGCCACGCGGAGCGGCTTGAGAGCGGCGTAGGTGCCGTCGACGACGAGCACGCTGACGCCCAGCCGCTGGAGGGTGGCGGCGAACGACTCGACCCAGGGGGAGGCGCCCACGATCAGCACGCCGTTGGCGGCGCCGGCGGCCAGCCCCAGCCGGCGGGCCAGCGGCCCGAGGGTCAGCCCGTGGGCAAGCACGGTCACCAGGATCACCAGGAAGACGATCGGCAGCAGCAGCTCGGCGTCGGCGTACCCCGCCTCGGCCAGGGCGGGGCCCATCACACCGGCCGTGGCCGCGGCGACGATGCCGCGCGGCGCGATCCAGGCCAGCAGCACGCGGTCGCGCTTGGCCACCGGCGAGCGCAGCGTGGCCAGCGCGATCGTGGCCGGACGCACCACGAACAGGATCGTCAGGACCAGCGCCAGCACCCGCCAGTCGAGCAGCCGGAGCTGCTCCATCTCGAGCTGGGAGGGGATCACGATGAACAGCACGGAGACCAGCACCAGGGTGAGGTTCTCCTTGAAGTGGAGGAGCCGCTCGCGCTCGACCAGCTTCGT
>JAUILS010000032.1 GCA_030432975.1 Actinomycetes bacterium | reverse complement strand
CTCACCGCGGCGCTCACCCACGCCCTGCTCGAGACCCGGGAGCGGCCGCAGCCGCTCCCCCACGGCCCCGAGCAGGTGTGACGGCGGCTGCCTGCACCCCCGTGAGCAGGCCGGCCGCCGTCATAGGGTCAGACGCGCCCGGGCGGCAGACGGTTGCCTCCCGCACCGAAGTTCTTGTGGCGGGCGCGGCGTCTCAGCGCACCAGGGGGTCCACCGCGACCCCGACGAACAGCAGCGCGAGGTAGAGGTTGGACACGTGGAACAGCCGCATCGGCTGGATCACCGAGAGCTCCTCGGTGCCACGAGACCGGCGCCAGAGCCCGTGGGCCTCCACCAGCATCACGACGCCGACCACGACCGCGACCACGGGATAGAGCCAGCCGGTGTCGCCGACGGGCACCAGCAGCAGCGACATCGCGACCGTCGCCCAGGTGTAGAGCACGACCTGCCGGCCGACCTCACGGGCCGGCGCGACGACGGGCAGCATCGGCACGTCGACGCCCGCGTAGTCCTCGCGGTAGCGCAGCGCCAGCGCCCAGGTGTGCGGCGGGGTCCACAGGAACACCACCAGGAAGAGCACGACGGGCGGCCAGGCGAGCTCGCCGGTGACCGCGGTCCAGCCGATCAGGGCCGGGAAGCAGCCGGCCAGCCCGCCCCACACGATGTTCTGGGTGGTCCGCCGCTTGAGCAGCATGGTGTAGACGAACAGGTAGAACGCCTCGGCCAGCAGCGCCAGGCCCGCGGACAGCCAGTTGACCCAGATCGCCAGGATCGCGGTCGCCGCGACCCCGAGCGCCAGCCCGAAGACCATTGCGGCGGCGGGCGAGACGATGTGCCGCGGCAGCGCCCGACGGCGGGTGCGGCGCATCTGCTCGTCGATGTCGCGGTCGTAGACGCAGTTGAGCGCGTTGGCCGACCCGGCCGACAGGGTGCCGCCGACGACGGTCGCGAGCACCAGGCCGAGCGGCGGGATGCCCTGCGCGGCGAAGAACATCACGGGCACGGTGGTGAGCAGCAGCAGCTCGATCACCCGCGGCTTCATCAGGCCGACGTACGCCGCCACGACGTCGCGCACGCCCGCGCGGGTCTGGACGGACCCGTCCGCGACCCCGGTCGACCCCTCGTCGGGGGCGGCCTCGGCACGCGAATGGCCGACGTGGGTCACGGGTACCTCGTTCGAGCAGAAGCGCTGCAGGGACCGGCCTGCTGGGACAGTGGTCGAGTCTATCTCCCGCCGTGAGTAGGCTCGTCCCGACCCGTGACCGACGCTTCCGAACAGGACACTCCGTGACCCCTCCCGCCGCCACAACGTCCCGCACGAAGGCGCCCCGACTCGACTGGACCGCCCTCGACGACCGCGCGGTCGACACGGCTCGCGCCCTCGCGATGGACGCCGTGCAGAAGGTCGGCAACGGCCACCCCGGCACCGCGATGAGCCTGGCCCCGGCTGCCTACCTGCTGTTCCAGAAGGTGATGCGGCACGACCCCACCGACCCGACCTGGGAGGGCCGCGACCGGTTCGTGCTGTCGGCGGGCCACTCCTCGATCACGCTCTACACCCAGCTCTATCTCGGCGGCTTCGGGCTGGAGCTGGCCGACCTCAAGGCGCTGCGCACCTGGGACTCGCTGACCCCCGGTCACCCCGAGCACGGCCACACCAAGGGCGTCGAGACCACCACCGGCCCGCTCGGGCAGGGCGTCGCCAACGCCGTCGGCATGGCGCTCGCCGCGCGCCGCAAGCGCGGCATGTACGACGCCGACGCCAAGCCCGGCCGCAGCGTGTTCGACCACCACGTCTACGCCATCTGCAGCGACGGCGACCTCGAGGAGGGCGTCAGCGCCGAGGCGGCGTCGTACGCCGGCCACCAGCAGCTCGGCAACCTCACGATGATCTACGACCTCAACCGCGTCTCCATCGAGGGCGACACCAACATCGCCTTCAGCGAGGACGTCGGCAAGCGCTTCGAGGCCTACGGCTGGCACGTCCAGCACGTCCACTTCACCAAGGACGTCACCCAGGGCGACGACTACCACGAAGACGTCCCCGCCCTGTGGGACGCCCTCCAGCGGGCGAAGGCGGCCACCGACAGGCCCAGCCTGATCGTGCTGCACACGATCATCGCGTGGCCCGCGCCCAACGCCCAGAACACCGGCGCCTCGCACGGCTCCGCGCTCGGGGCCGACGAGGTGGCCGCCACCAAGGAGGTCCTCGGGCTCGACCCCAAGAAGACCTTCGCCGTCGCGCGTGACGTGATCAGCCACACCCGCAAGCTCAAGCTGCGCGGCAAGGACCAGCACAAGGCCTGGAAGGCAGACTTCAAGGCCTGGGCCAAGGCCAACCCCGAGGGCGCCGCGCTGCACCGCCGGCTGAGCACGCTCGCCCTGCCCGACGGCTGGACCAAGGCACTGCCGACCTTCAAGCCCGACCCCAAGGGGCTGTCGACCCGCAAGGCCTCCGGCGCCGTGCTCAACGCGATCGCCGGCGAGCTGCCCGAGCTGTGGGGAGGCTCGGCCGACCTGGCCGAGTCCAACAACACCACGCTCGAGGACCACCCCTCGGTCACGCCGGCCGAGTGGCAGACCGACACCTGGAAGGGCTCGCCCTACGGCCGGGTTCTCCACTTCGGCATCCGCGAGCACGCCATGGGCGCGATGATGAACGGCGTCGCCCTCTCCGGCGGCACGCGCATCTTCGGCGGCACCTTCCTGGTGTTCTCCGACTACATGCGGCCGGCCGTGCGGCTCGCCGCGCTGATGGGGCTCCCGGTGACCTACGTCTGGACCCACGACTCCATCGGGCTCGGCGAGGACGGGCCCACCCACCAGCCCGTCGAGCACCTCGCCGCGCTGCGCGCGATCCCCGGGCTCGACGTCGTCCGCCCCGCCGACGCCGCCGAGACGGCCGTCTGCTGGCGCACCGTCCTCGAGCACACCGACCGGCCCGCCGGCCTCGCGCTCACCCGGCAGAACGTGCCGATGTGGCCGCACGGCAAGGACGGCTTCGCCTCCGCGCGCGGCGCCGCCCGGGGCGGCTACGTCCTGCTCGAGGCCGAGGGCGGCGACCCCGACGTGATCCTGGTGGCCACCGGGTCGGAGGTCCAGCTCGCCGTCGAGGCGCGCTCGCTGCTCGCCCGGCGCGGGGTCCAGGCCCGGGTCGTGTCCATGCCGTGCCGCGAGTGGTTCGACGCCCAGTCGCGCGGCTACCGCGACAAGGTGCTGCCCCCCTCCGTGCGGGCCAGGGTCAGCGTCGAGGCCGGTGTCGCCCAGGGCTGGCGCGACGTGGTCGGTGACGCCGGCCGCTGCGTGTCCCTCGAGCACTTCGGCGCCTCTGCTGACTACCAGACCCTGTTCAAGGAGTTCGGCCTGACCGCGCAAGCCGTGGCCAAGGCCGCCCGCGAGAGCATCGCCGCCGCCGGAGCCTGACGCACCGCCGGCTGTCCATCGACCGACGAAGGAGCACCATGGCCGACGTACTGCAGCAGCTGTCCGACGCGGGAGTGTCGGTCTGGCTCGACGACCTGTCCCGCGAGCGACTCGAGACCGGCAACCTCGCCGACCTCGTCAAGAACCGCTCCGTGGTCGGCGTGACGACCAACCCGACGATCTTCCAAGGAGCGCTCAGCGACGGCGAGAGGTACGACGCCCAGGTGCGCGAGCTGGCCGCCGACGGCGCCGACGTCGACGACACGGTCTTCGCGCTGACCACGACCGACGTCCGCAACGCCTGTGACGAGCTCCGCCCGGTGTGGGAGGCCACCCAGGGCGTGGACGGCCGGGTCTCGATCGAGGTCTCCCCCGACCTGGCCCACGACACCGAGGGCACGCTGGCCTCCGCGCGTGAGCTGTGGGCGGTGGTCGACCGACCCAACGCCTACATCAAGATCCCCGGCACCCCCGAGGGCTGGCCGGCGATCACCCAGGCGCTCGGCGAGGGCATCTGCGTCAACGTCACGCTGATCTTCGGCCTCGACCAGTACCGCCACGTGATGGAGGCCTACGTCGCCGGGCTGGAGCTCGCCCGCGACCACGGCGTCGACCTGTCGACCGTCCACTCGGTGGCGTCGTTCTTCGTCTCCCGGGTCGACACCGAGGTCGACAACCGGCTCGACGCCGCCGGCGCCGACCCGTCACTGAAGGGCAGGGCCGGCATCGCCAACGCCCGGCTCGCCTACCAGGCCTACGAGCAGTTCTTCGCGGGTGAGCGCTGGGAGGCGCTCGCCGCCGCTGGTGCCCGGGCCCAGCGGCCGCTGTGGGCCTCCACGGGCGTGAAGAACCCCGACTACGACGACACGATGTACGTCGTCGAGCTCGCCGTCGACCACACCGTCAACACGATGCCCGAGAAGACCCTGGAGGCGGTCGCCGACCACGGGGTGTTCCGCGGCGACCAGGTGCGGCCGCACTACGCCGACGCCGCGGCACACCTCGAGGCGCTGGCCGCCGCGGGGATCGACTACGACGACGTGATCGCCGTCCTGATCCGCGAGGGCGTCGACAAGTTCGTCGCCTCGTGGCACGAGCTCCTCGACACCGTGCGCGCCAGCCTGGAGTCCGCGGGAGCCCCGTCGTGACCCCTCCCGTCGACGCCACGTCGACCGACGCCTGGGCGCGGCTGACCGAGCTGGCGGCCGGGTTCGAGCCCGACCTGCGGGGCTGGTTCGACGCCGACCCCGGCCGGGTCGAACGTCTGTCGCTCACGGCGGCCGACCTCCACGTCGACCTCTCCAAGAACCTCGTCGACGACGACGTGGTCGCCGCCCTCCTCGCGCTCGCCGACGAGGTGGGTCTCGCCGAGCGCCGCGAGGCCATGTTCAGCGGCGAGCGGATCAACGTGACCGAGGACCGAGCGGTGCTGCACACCGCGCTGCGGGCGCCGCGCGGCACCGTCGTCGAGGTCGACGGCCACGACGTGGTGCCCGACGTCCACGAGGTGCTCGACCGGGTCTACGCCTTCGCCGAGCAGGTCCGCACCGGCTCGTGGACCGGTGTCACCGGCCGTCCGATCGCGACGGTCGTCAACATCGGCATCGGTGGGTCCGACCTCGGCCCCGTGATGGCCTACGAGGCGCTCGAGCCCTACGTCCAGGACGGCCTCGAGTGCCGCTTCGTCAGCAACATCGACCCCACCGACCTGGCCCAGAAGGTCGCCGGCCTCGACCCCGAGACGACGCTCTTCATCGTCGCCAGCAAGACCTTCACGACCCTGGAGACGCTCACCAACGCGCGGCTCGCCCGCGACTGGCTCTGGGACCAGCTCCTGCGGGCGGGCGCCATCGACGACGCCGACGACGCCCGTCGGCGCGCGGTGGCCCGCCACTTCGTCGCCGTGTCGACGGCGCTCGACAAGGTCGAGGACTTCGGCATCGACCCGAGCAACGCCTTCGGCTTCTGGGACTGGGTGGGCGGCCGCTACTCCCTCGACTCCGCGATCGGCACCTCGCTCGCGGTCGCCATCGGGCCGGCGCACTTCGCCGACCTCCTGGCCGGGATGCACGCGATGGACGAGCACTTCCGGCGCGCCGACCCGGGCGCCAACGTGCCGGCGCTGATGGGCCTGCTCAACGTCTGGTACACCAACTTCCTGGGCGCCGACACCCACGCGGTGCTCCCCTACGCCCAGCTGCTGCACCGCTTCCCGGCCTATCTCCAGCAGCTGACCATGGAGTCCAACGGCAAGCGCGTGCGGTGGGACGGCAGCCCGGTCACCACCGGCACCGGCGAGGTGTTCTGGGGCGAGCCCGGCACCAACGGGCAGCACGCGTTCTACCAGCTGATCCACCAGGGCACCCGCCTGGTCCCGGCCGACTTCATCGCGGTCGCCCGGCCGGCGTACCCCCTGCGTGACGGGGACACCGACGTCCACGAGCTGTTCCTCGCCAACTTCTTCGCCCAGACGCAGGCGCTGGCGTTCGGCAAGACCGCCGACGAGGTGCGCGCCGAGGGCACGGCCGAGGAGATCGTCCCGGCCCGGGTCTTCCCCGGCAACCGCCCCACCACCTCGATCATGGCGCCAGCCCTGACCCCGTCGGTGCTGGGCCAGCTGATCGCGCTCTACGAGCACCTGACGTTCACCCAGGGCATCGTCTGGGGCATCGACAGCTTCGACCAGTGGGGCGTCGAGCTCGGCAAGCAGCTCGCGCTCCAGGTGACGCCGGCCGTCGCCGGCGACGCCGAGCGCCTCGCCGAGCAGGACGCGTCCACGCGCGCGCTCGTCACCTACTACCGGGAGCACCGCTCGTGACGGAGCACAACCCGCTGCGCGACCCCCAGGACCGGCGGCTGCCGCGGATCGCGGGGCCGTGCAGCATGGTGCTGTTCGGGGTCACCGGCGACCTCTCCCGCAAGAAGGTCATGCCGGCGATCTACGACCTCGCCAACCGCGGGCTGCTGCCGCCCGGCTTCTCGCTGGTCGGCTTCGCGCGCCGCGACTGGGCCGACCAGGACTTCGCCCAGATCGTGCGCGACGCCGTCCGCGAGCACGCCCGCACGGAGTGGCGCGAGGAGGTCTGGGACCAGCTGTCCGAGGGCTTCCGGTTCGTCCCCGGCGACTTCTCCGATGACGTCGCCTTCGACCGGCTGCGGCGCACGATCGAGGAGCTCGACGTCGTCCGCGGCACCGGCGGCAACCACGCGTTCTACCTGTCGATCCCGCCGAAGTTTTTCGGCCAGGTGATCCAGCAGCTCCAGGAGCACGGGCTGGCCGAGGCGCCCGCGCACGGCCTCCCCTCGGCGAACACCGACGGACCGTGGCGCCGCGTGGTCGTCGAGAAGCCGTTCGGCCACGACCTCGAGTCGGCCCGCGAGCTCAACGACATCCTGCACCAGGTGTTCCCCAACGGCTCGATCTTCCGGATCGACCACTACCTCGGCAAGGAGACCGTCCAGAACATCCTGGCCATGCGGTTCGCCAACGAGCTGTTCGAGCCGCTGTGGAACGCCAAGTACGTCGACCACGTGCAGATCACCATGGCCGAGGACATCGGCATCGGCGGCCGCGCCGGCTACTACGACGGCGTCGGGGCCGCCCGCGACGTGATCCAGAACCACCTGCTGCAGCTGATGGCCCTGGTCGCCATGGAGGAGCCGACGTCGTTCGACGCCGAGATGCTCCGGCACGAGAAGACCAAGGTGCTCTCGTCGGTGCGGCTCCCCCGGCGGCTCGACCTCACCACCGCTCGCGGACAGTACGCCCCCGGCTGGGCCGGCGGCGTCGAGGTGCCGGGCTACTGCGAGGAGGAGGGCATCTCCGCCCGCTCCACGACGGAGACCTACGCCGCCATCACGCTCGAGATCGACAACCGGCGCTGGGCCGGTGTGCCGTTCTACCTCCGCACCGGCAAGCGGCTCGGTCGCCGGGTCACCGAGGTGGCGGTGGTCTTCAAGCGGGCCCCACACCTGCCGTTCGCGGCGTCGGCGACCGAGGAGCTCACCCAGAACGCGCTGGTCGTCCGGGTGCAGCCCGACGAGGGGCTCACCCTGCGGTTCGGCTCCAAGGTGCCCGGCACCGCCATGGAGATCCGCGACGTGAGCATGGACTTCGCCTACGGCGGGTCGTTCACCGAGGCGTCGCCGGAGGCCTACGAGAGGCTGATCCTCGACGTGCTGCTCGGCGACCCCCCGCTGTTCCCGCGGCACGAGGAGGTCGAGCTCTCCTGGAAGATCCTCGACCCGATCCTGGACTACTGGGAACGCAAGGGACAGCCGGAGAAGTACCCCGCCGGCACCTGGGGCCCGGCCTCGGCCGACGCCATGCTGGCCCGCGACGGACGCACCTGGAGACGCCCATGAGAGAGCTCGTCGACACCGACGCCGCCGAGATCGCGGCCGAGTTCGTCCGGCAGCGCATCCACGCCGGCAGCCCGGCGATGGGGATGGTGATGACGCTGGTGATCGTCGTCGACGAGGACGGCGCCCACGACGCCATGGCGGCCGCCCAGCGGGCCTCCCACGAGCATCCCGCCCGGGTTCTCGGCGTGATCCTGGGGTCGGCCCGCGGCGCCGCCCAGGTCAACGCCCAGGTGGGCGTCGGCGCCGGCTGGACCGGCGAGACCGCCCTGATCCGGCTGTCCGGGCCGGTCGTGCAGCACCCCGAGTCGGTCGTCCTGCCGCTGCTGCTTCCCGACTCCCCCGTCGCCGTCTGGTGGCCCAGCGACCACCCGCCGGACCCCGCCGAGGACCCGCTCGGCCGGCTCGGCCAGCGCCGCATCACCGACGCGGCGTACGTCTCCCGCGGCAAGACCAAGGCGATCTTCTCCCAGTGCGCGGCCTACGCGCCGGGCAACACCGACCTCGCCTGGACCAGGCTCACCCCCTGGCGGGCGCTGCTCGCCGCCGCGCTCGACCAGCACCCGGCCAAGGTGACCGGTGCCGCGGTGACCGCGCAGCGGATCAGCCCCAGCGCCGAGCTGCTGAGCGCCTGGCTCAGCGACCGGCTCAAGGTGACCGTCGACCGTCGCACCTCCCGTGGCCCGGGCATCACCGAGGTCGTCCTCGAGACGGCCGAGGGCCCGATCAGCATCGCGCGCGGCGACGGCAAGCTGGCCACCTTCTCCTCACCGGGGCAGCCCGACCGGCCGGTCGCGCTCAAGCGGAGGGATCTGCCCGACCTGCTGGCCGAGGAGCTGCGCCGGCTCGACGAGGACGACGTCTACGCCCGCACGGCCAAGAAGCTCGTGGCCCTCCACGACAAGGACGAGCGCGCGAGGACCCGACGGCAGAAGGCACGGTCGTGAGCGCCGTCCGACGCTTCGCCGGCGGCGAGGAGCTCGCCGCGGCGGTGGCCGCCGACCTGGTGGCGGTCCTCGAGCGGGCCCAGGCCGAGGGGCGCGACCCGCACCTCGCCCTCACCGGGGGCACGATCGCCGTGGCGATCCACCGCGAGCTGGGCCGGATCGGCCCCTCCTCCGCCGTCGACTGGTCGCGCGTCCACGTCTGGTGGGGTGACGAGCGGTTCGTCGAGCCGACGAGCGAGGACCGCAACGCCCTCGAGGCGCGGGCCGACTTCGTCGACGTGGTGGGCGTCCCGGCCGCGCACGTCCACGAGATGCCGTCGACGCTGGGCGCCATGGACGTCCACGCCGGCGCCGCCTCCTACGCCCGGGCGCTCCGCGAGGCCGGGGCGGACGAGCTCGAGGTGGTGATGCTCGGCGTCGGCCCGGACGGCCACGTCGCCTCGTTGTTCCCGGGCTTCCCGCAGCTGCGCAGCGACGACGTCGCCGTGGGGGTCACCGGCTCGCCCAAGCCGCCCCCGGAGCGGATCTCGCTCACCCTCCCGGCACTCAACCGCACCCGGCGGGCGTGGTTCGTGGTGTCCGGCGCGGGCAAGGCCGACGCCGTGGCGACGGCGTACGCCCAGGCCGAGACGCCGACCGACCCCGACCGCGACGACCGGCTGCCCGCCGCGCGCGTGCGGGGACGCCTCGAGACGGTGTGGTACGTCGACGAGGACGCCGCCGCCGGTCTCGGCTGACGGCGCCCCGCCGGACGTCAGAAGACGATGTCGCCCGACTTGCGGCGGCTGCGGAGCAGCTGCACCGCCTCCTCGAGGATGTCCTTCGCCTCGGCGTCGGAGCGGCGCTCCTTCACATAGGCGAGGTGCGTCTTGTAGGGCTCGATCCGCGGCGGCGGAGGAGGGTTCTCCTCGTCCAGCGACGCGGGCAGCCCGCACTTGGGGCAGTCCCAGGAGTCGGGCACGGTCGCCTCCACGGCGAACGTGACGACGGAACGATGTTGATGGGCGCAGAAGTAGGCGACGGCCTGTCGCGGCGCGGCTTCGCCCCGCTCGGCCTCTCCCATGGGACCCGCACCCACCCGGCTCCCACGAATCGCGTTTCCTCCACCAGCCAACGCGAGCATCCTTTCAGAGGTAGGACTTTCGGATCAGCGGACCCGGCAGGCAGCCGGGCTCACTGGTAGGCGAAGAGCAGCCCGAGTGCGACCACGCACGCGAACCACACCAAGCCGATCCCGACCGTCAACCGGTCGAGGTTGCGCTCGGCGACGGACGAGCCTCCCAAGGAGCTGGAGACGCCGCCGCCGAACATGTCCGAGAGGCCTCCCCCGCGGCCCTTGTGCAGGAGCACCAGCACGATCAGCAAGGCGCTGGTGATCATGAGCAAGATCGTCAGGACAAGTGTCACGATGCGAAATCCTACGTCACACGCCGCGGATCACAGGATCGGCATGTCGTAAAACCTGCAGATGCCGCCGAACTCGTCGGCCTGCAGGCTCGCACCGCCGACCAGGCAGCCGTCCACGTCGGACTTCTCCATGATCCCGGCCACGTTCGCGGCCTTCACAGAGCCGCCGTAGAGGATCCGAATGCCGTCGGCCGCGGCGTCGCCGTGGGTCTCGCGGACCCGTTCCCGGATCGCCGCGCAGACCTCCTGCGCGTCGTCGGGGGTCGCGACCTCGCCGGTGCCGATCGCCCACACGGGCTCGTAGGCGACGACCAGGTCGGCGAGCTGCTCGGCGGTGAAGCCCGCGAGCGACCCGTCGACCTGCGCCAGCGTGTAGGGCACGTGCTCGCCGGCCTGCCGGATGTCGAGGCCCTCCCCGACGCAGACGATGGGCGTCATGCCCGCGCCCAGCGCGGCGTGCGCCTTGGCGTTGACCGTCTCGTCGCTCTCGGCGTGGTACTCGCGGCGCTCGCTGTGGCCGACCACGACGTAGGAGCAGCCGAGCTTGGCCAGCATCCCCGCCGAGATCTCGCCGGTGTAGGCGCCGCTCTCGTGGACGGAGACGTCCTGGGCGGCGTACTTCACCGACAGCCGGTCGCCGTCGACGAGCGTCTGGACCGACCGCAGGTCGGTGTAGGGAGGCACGACGACGACCTCGACGGCCGCATAGTCGTGCTTCTTGTCCGAGAGCGTCCAGGCGAGCTTCTGGACGAGCACCACCGCTTCCTGGTGGTTGAGGTTCATCTTCCAGTTCCCCGCCATCAGCGGGGTGCGGGAGCCGGTCATGGGATCCTTTCGAAGAGGCGGGTCGGGCGCCGCGTCAGCCGCGCTCGAGGACGGCGATGCCGGGCAGCTCCTTGCCCTCGAGGAACTCGAGGCTGGCGCCGCCGCCGGTGGAGATGTGGCCGAAGGCGCCCTCGTCGAAGCCGAGGGTGCGCACCGCGGCGGCGGAGTCGCCTCCACCGACCACCGACAGCCCGGGGACGCTGGTCAGGGCCTGCGCGACCGCGCGGGTGCCGTCGGCGAACGCGGGGGTCTCGAACACCCCCATCGGGCCGTTCCAGAACACCGTCTGCGCGTCGGCCAGCGCCGCCGCGAAGGCGGCGCCGGACTCCGGCCCGATGTCGAGTCCGAGAGCGTCGGCCGGGATGGCGTCGGCCGCCACGACCTGCGGCTCGGGCTGCCGGTCGCCCGACGGGAACGCGGTGTCGACCACGATGTCGGTGGGCAGCAGGATCTCGACGCCGGTCTCGGCGGCCCGCTGGAGATAGCTGCGACAGGTGTCGAGCTGGTCGTCCTCGAGCAGGCTCTTGCCCACCTCGTGACCCTGAGCGGCGAGGAACGTGAAGACCATCCCGCCGCCGATCAGCAGCCGGTCGGCCTTGCCGAGCAGGTTGTCGATCACGCCCAGCTTGTCGGAGACCTTGGACCCGCCGAGCACGACGACATAGGGACGCGCCGGGTCGACGGTGAGCCGACGCAGCACGTCGACCTCCTTGGCGACCAGCCCGCCCATCGCGGCCGGCAGCCGCAGCGCGACGTCGTAGACCGAGGCCTGCTTGCGGTGCACCACCCCGAAGCCGTCGGAGACGAAGGCGTCGGCGAGCGCGGCCAGCTGGTCGGCGAAGGCGCCGCGCACGGCGTCGTCCTTGCTGGTCTCGCCCTCGTTGAAGCGGACGTTCTCCAGCACCGCGACCTGGCCGTCGGCGAGCGCACCCACGACCGCGTGGGCGCTCTCCCCCACCGTGTCGGTGGCGAAGGCGACGTCCTGGCCGAGCAGCTCGCCGAGGCGGGCGGCCACGGGCGCGAGGGAGTACGCCGGGTCGGGCGCACCCTTGGGCCGGCCGAGATGGGCGGTCACGACCACCCGGGCGCCGGCGTCCACCAGCTCCCGGATGGTCGGGATGCTCGCCCGGATCCGGCCGTCGTCGGTGATCGTGGTGCCGTCGAGCGGGACGTTCAGGTCCGACCGGACCAGGACGCGCTTGCCGCGTACGTCACCCAGGGACGCGAGATCCGACACGGAGAGGGTCCTCTCCGACTCAGAGCGAGGCGCCGACGTGCAGCGTCAGGTCGATCAGCCGGTTGGAGTAGCCCCACTCGTTGTCGTACCAGCCGACGACCTTGACCTGGTTGCCGATCACCTTGGTGAGTCCGGCGTCGAAGATGCACGACGACGGGTCGGTCACGATGTCGGCCGAGACGATCGGGTCCTCGGTGTAGGACAGGAAGCCGGCCAGCGGACCGGACTCGGCGGCGGCCTTGACGATGGCGTTGACCTCCTCGACCGAGGTCTCGCGGCCGGCCTCGAAGGTGAGGTCGGTGGCGGAGCCGGTCGGCGTCGGCACGCGGAGGGCGTAGCCGTCGAGCTTGCCCTTCAGGTCGGGCATGACCAGGCCGATCGCCTTGGCCGCGCCCGTCGAGGTCGGGATGATCGACAGCGCGGCGGCGCGCGCGCGACGCATGTCGCGGTGCGGCCCGTCCAGGAGGTTCTGGTCGGAGGTGTAGGCGTGGATCGTCGTCATCAGGCCCTTGACGATGCCCAGCTCGTCGTGGAGCGGCTTGGCCATGGGCGCCAGGCAGTTGGTCGTGCAGGACGCGTTGGAGATGACGTGGTGGTTGGCCGGGTCGTAGTCGGTGTGGTTGACACCCATCACGAAGGTGCCGTCCTCGTTCTTGGCCGGCGCCGAGATGATGACCTTCTTGGCGCCACCGTCGATGTGGGCGTGCGCCTTGGTGGCGTCGGTGAAGATGCCGGTCGACTCGATGACGATGTCGGCGCCGGTGTCGCCCCAGGCGATCGCGGCCGGGTCGCGCTCCTCGAAGACGCGGATGCGCTTGCCGTCGACCGTGATGGACTCGGCGTCGGAGGAGACCTCGCCGGCCATCACGCCGAGCACCGAGTCGTACTTCAGCAGGTGGGCGATGGACGCGTTGTCCATCAGGTCGTTGGCGGCGACGATCTCGACGTCGGCGCCGGAGGCCTGGACGGCCCGGAAGAAGTTGCGGCCGATCCGGCCGAAGCCGTTGATGCCAACACGAACAGTCACGATGACTACTCCTCGGTTCCTGGGTGGAGCCCCCTGGTCAGGGACCCTCGTTCTGGGGCCGGCGGGCCGCGGTGGCGGCCGGGTGGACCGGTCGATTTCGACCCTATCGCCTGCCTCGGGCGCACCGCATCGCGCGTCCGCCGTACGTGCCGGTAACCGAGCCGCTCACCCCGGGGGTGAGCACCACGGCATGGGCTCAGGCGTCGTCGGCGAGCATCTCGGGCGTCAGCGACGCCTCGGTGTCGGGGATGCCGAGCTCCTCGGCGCGCTTGTCGGCCATCGCCAGCAGCCGCCGGATCCGGCCGGCGATCGCGTCCTTGGTGAGCACCGGCTCGTGCAGCTGGCCGAGCTCCTCGAGGGAGGCCTGCTTGTGCTCCAGCCGCAGGCTGCCCGCCAGCTTGAGGTGGTCGGGCACCTCGTCGCCGAGGATCTCCAGCGCCCGCTCGACGCGGGCACCGGCGGCGACGGCGGCGCGCGCGGAGCGACGGAGGTTGGCGTCGTCGAAGTTGGCCAGCCGGTTGGCGGTGGCTCGCACCTCGCGGCGCATCCGGCGCTCCTCCCACGCCATCAGCGACTCGTGGGCGCCGAGCCGGGTGAGCAGCGCGCCGATGGCGTCGCCGTCGCGGATCACCACGCGGTCGACCCCACGCACCTCGCGAGCCTTGCTCTGGATGCCGAGCCGGCGCGCCACGCCCACCAGCGCCAACGCCGCCTCGGGGCCGGGACAGGTGACCTCCATCGAGGAGGACCGGCCCGGCTCGGTCAGCGAGCCGTGGGCCAGGAAAGCACCGCGCCAGGCGGCCACGGAGTCGCACCCGCCCCCGGAGACGACCGCCGGCGGCAGCCCGCGCACCGGGCGGCCTCGGCCGTCGAGCAGCCCGGTCTGGCGGGCCAGGGCCTCGCCGTCCTTGACGACGCGGACGACGTAGCGGGTGCCCTTGCGCAACCCGTTGCCCTGCACCACCACGACGTCGGAGTCGTGGCCGTAGACCTCGGCGATGTCCTTGCGCAGGCGGCGGGCGGCCGCGCCGGTGTCGAGCTCGGCCTCGACCACGATCTTGCCGCTGACGATGTGCAGCCCGCCGGCGAACCGCAGCAGCGAGGCGACCTCGGCCTTGCGGCAGCACGTCTTGGTGATCGGGGTGGACGCGAGCTCAGCCTTGACCTGCGCCGTCATCGCCATGCGCGCATCTTCGCATGCCCGTCAATCACCCTCGGCCGTCGGCCTCGGCCGTCGACGTCGCCTGCCCGGGCGTCTCGTCGGCGAGGATCTGGAGGTACGCCGAGGCGAGCCGCGCCGCGTCGTGACGAGGGGTGCCGTCACCGCGCGCCACGTCGGCGAGCACGAGGTCGGCCCCCCACGACGCGACCGCCCCGGCGAGCTGGTCGGGGTCGGCCACGCTGGAGGGGTCGGCGAGCACGGTGTCGACGCGCAGCCCCGGCGCGTGCTCGTGGAGGGCCGCCAGATGGTCCTCGGGCCCGTAGCCCGCCGTCTCGCCCTGCTGCGCCGCGAGGTTGAGGTTGACCAGCACGCGGGCGTCGGTGTCAGCCAGCGCCCGCCGCAGGTCGGGAACGAGCAGGTGCGGGATCACGGAGGTGTACCACGACCCCGGGCCGAGCACGACCCAGTCGGCGTCGTGGATGGCCGCCACGGCGGCCGGGCAGGCGGGCGGGTCGACGGGGTCGAGCCGCACCGCCGAGACCACGCCGTCGGTGCTCGCGACCTCGACCTGGCCGCGGACGGTGGTGAGAGCCGTCGGGTCGGCCGGGTCCAGCCCCCGGATGTCGGCGGTGATGTCCATCGGGGTCAGCGCCATCGGGAGCACGCGCCCCTGCGCCCCCAACAGCTCGCCCATCCAGCGCAGCCCCTCGACGGGATCGGGGAACAGCTCCCACAGGCCGACGATCAGCAGGTTGCCCACCACGTGGCCGGCCATCTCGCCCTCGCCGGCGAAGCGGTGCTGGACGGCGCGCTCCCAGGTGCGTCCCCAGGCGTCGTCGCCGCACAGCGCGGCCAGGGCCATCCGCAGGTCGCCGGGAGGAAGCACGCCGAACTCGCTGCGCAGCCGGCCGGAGGAGCCGCCGTTGTCGGCCACCGTCACCACGGCGGTCAGGTCGTCGACCACGCGACGCAGCGCAGAGAGGGAGGCGTGCAGGCCGTGGCCGCCGCCGAGCGCGACGACCCGTCGCGACAGCGGGGCCACTCACTCCCTCCCGAGGTCGCGATGCTCGGCGCGGGCGTCGTAGCCCCGGGCCTGGAGGCGGGCGGTGACCTCCTCGGTCATCGCCACGCTGCGGTGCTTGCCGCCGGTGCAGCCGATCGCCACGGTCATGAACCGCTTGCCCTCGGTGAGGTAGCCGGTGGCGGCGGTCTCGAGCACGGGGAGGTACTGGTCGAGGAACGCGGCGGCCGCCGGCCGGCCGGTGACGTAGGCCGCGACCGGCTCGTCCTTGCCGGTCTGCGGTCGCAGCTCGGGCACCCAGAACGGGTTGGGCAGGAACCGCATGTCGGCGACGAAGTCGGCATCGACCGGAATGCCGTACTTGAAGCCGAAGCTGACAACGGTGACCTTCAGCCGCACGGTCTCGGGGGTGCCGAACGCCTCGGCGACGCGGTCCTTGAGCTGGTGGACGTTGAGCGCCGAGGTGTCGACCACCAGGTCGGCGTCGCTGCGCAGCGCGGCCAGCACCTCGCGCTCGCGTCGCAGCCCGTCGAGCAGTCGGCCGCTCCCCTGCAGCGGATGGGGCCTCCGGGCAGCCTCCTGACGACGGACGAGCACCTCGTCGCTGGCCTCCAGGAACAGCAGGGTGGTGCGCCGACCGGTCACCCCCTGGGCGAGGTTGGCGCGCAGCGAGTCGAAGAACGAGCCGGACCGCACGTCGACCACGACCGCGACCGGCTGGCCGGTGCCGCGGCTCTCGTCGACCAGCCGGACCACGTCGCGCAGCAGGCTCGGGGGCATGTTGTCGACGACGTAGAAGCCGAGGTCCTCCAGCTCCTTCGCCGCGGTGCTGCGCCCGGCGCCGGTCATGCCGGTGACGACCACCAGCTCGCCGGGGGACGGCGCCTCGCTCATCAGTCCTCCTGGATCTCGCCCGTCGCGGTGTTGATGGCGACAGTCTGACGGGTCGCGGCGCGTTGCTCGACCGCATCCTTGATGGCCGTCGCGGTCCGCTCGCCGATGCCGGGCACCTGGGCCAGGTCGTCGACGGTCGCCGCCCTGAGCTTCTTCAGCGACCCGAAGTGCTTGAGCAGCGTCTTGCGGCGCACCTCGCCGAGGCCCGGCACGTCGTCGAGAAGGCTCTCGACCATGCTCTTGGAGCGGCGGTTGCGGTGGTGGGTGATGGCGAACCGGTGGGCCTCGTCGCGCACCCGCTGCAGGAGGTAGAGGCCCTCGGAGCTGCGCGGCAGGATGACCGGGTCCTCCTGCTCGGGCAGCCACACCTCCTCGAGCCGCTTGGCCAGGCCGCAGACCGGGATGTCGTCGATGCCGAGCTCGTCGAGCGCCCGCTGCGCCGCCGCCACCTGGGGCGGGCCGCCGTCGACGACGACCAGCCCGGGGGCGTAGGCGAACTTGCGGGGACGGCCGGTGTCGGGATCGACGAGGAGCGGTCCGTCGTCGGTGACGACGGACTCGCTCGTCGCCTGCTCGTCGAGCAGCCGCCGGAACCGCCTGGTGATCACCTCGTGCATCGAGGCGACGTCGTTCTGCCCGTCGACGCCACGGATGACGAACCGGCGGTACTCCCCCTTGCGGGCCAGGCCGTCCTCGAAGACCACCATCGACGCGACCACCTCGGTGCCCTGCAGGTTGGAGACGTCGAAGCACTCGATGCGCAGCGGCGCCTCGTCGAGCTCGAGCGCCTGCTGGATCTCCTCCAGCGCCCGGCTGCGGGTGGTGAGGTCGCTGGCCCGCTTGGTCTTGTGGAGCGCCAGCGCCTGGCCGGCGTTGCGGGCCACGGTCTCCTGCAGCGCCCGCTTGTCGCCGCGCTGCGGCACCCGCACCGACACCCTGCTGCCGCGGAGCTCGCCGAGCAGCTGCTCGATGGTCTCCACCTCGGGCGGCAGCGCGGGCACCAGGATCTCGCGCGGGATGATGTCGGCGTCGCCGCCGTAGAGCTGGAGCAGGAAGTGCTCCACCAGGTCGCCGGTGTCGCCCTCCTCCACCCGGTCGGCCACCCACCCGCGCTGCCCGCGGATCCGGCCGCCGCGCACGTGGAAGATCTGCACCGCCACCTCGAGCGGGTCCTCCGCGATCGCCACGACATCGGCGTCGGTGCCGTCGCCGAGCACGACGGCCTGCTTCTCGAGGGCGCGGTTGAGGGCGCCGATGTCGTCACGCAGCCGCGCGGCCTTCTCGAAGTCAAGCCCCTCGGAGGCGGCGTACATCTCGCGCTCGAGGCGCTTGAGGAACCCGGCGGTGTTGCCGGCCATGAAGTCGCAGAAGTCGTCGACGATGCGGCGGTGCTCCTCGGCGCTGATCTTGCCCACGCAGGGTGCCGCGCACTTGTCGATGTAGCCCAGCAGGCACGGCCGGCCGATCTGGCCGGACCGCTTGAAGACGCCGTTGCTGCACGACCGCATCGGGAAGACCCGGAGCAGCTGGTCGACGGTGTCGCGGATCGCCCACGCGTGGCTGTAGGGGCCGAAGTAGCGGGTGCCCTTGCGCTTGGCGCCGCGCCCGACCATGACGCGCGGGAACTCCTCGCCGACGGTGACCGCGAGCCAGGGGTAGGACTTGTCGTCGCGGTACTTCACGTTGAACCGCGGGTCGAACTCCTTGATCCAGGAGTACTCCAGCTGCAGCGCCTCGACCTCGGTCGCGACGACCGTCCAGTCGACCGCCGCCGCCGAGGTGACCATGGTGGCGGTGCGGGGGTGCAGGTGGGCGACGTCCTGGAAGTACGACGAGAGCCGGGCTCGGAGGTTCTTGGCCTTGCCGACGTAGATCACCCGGCCGCGGGAGTCGCGGAAGCGGTAGACCCCCGGCTGGGTCGGGATCGAGCCGGGCTCGGGACGGTAGGACTGCGGGCCGCGCGTGGGTCGGGTGGGTGGGCGGCTGGGCACCCACCCACCCTACGAGGCCCCGTGGACACTGCCCCGTGGACGGCGCCCCGGGCCCTCGGCCGGGGCGGAGCGGACCCCGAGCGATCCACTCCCACCCGTCCCCCGTCACCCGCCGTGGTAGGCGGCGGCCCGGGCCTCCGACATCCGCAGCTTGAGCTGCAGCAGCTCCTGGGCGAAGTCGTGCGGGTTGGCCTTGCGGTCCGTCTGCTGCACGACCCCGGTCGGGTTGGCCCGCTGAGCCTGGGCGGGCGCGACGGCGTAGACCGTCAGCCCGGCCGTCACGGCGAGCGTCGCCGCCAGGGCCTTGGCCGTCTGTCCGTGTGTGGTGTTCATGACGTGCTCCTCTCGACCCCTCCAGACTTGGGCCGCCGGACCCCCGGTTGACAGAAGTTGACGGACGCGTACGCCGCCGCCCGCGGCGATTTCTTGTGGACAGGTGCGCTCTGGGTGGGTGACGCTGGGGGTCTGCGGCCTCGGAAGCATCAGCATGGGAGCCCTGCCACGCCCCGCCGTCTCGGCCGGACCGCACCGTGAGCTGGTCGAGGCGCTGCACGACCTGCACCACCGAGCAGGTCTGCCCAGCCTGCGCCGGATCGCGGCCGAAGCCGGCTGCAGCCACACCACCGTCTCCCACATCCTGTCCAGCCCCCGCGTCCCGACCTGGGACCACCTCTCAGCCGTGGTCGAGGCCCTCGACGGCGACCCCGACGAGTTCCACCGACGATGGCTCGCCCTCACCTCACCCACGCCCGGCGAGGTCCCCGACGTCCCGCTCGTCGGCCGCCAGGACGAGCTCGCCCTCGGTCACGGGTTCTTCCGCGACACCGGACGGCTGCTGGTGCTGCAGGGCCAGGCCGGCTCGGGCAAGACCCGCCTGCTCGAGGCCCTGGCGGCCGGTGCGGACCGGCAGGTGCTCGCCGCCAGGTGCGTGCCGCTGTCCCAGGGCGAACCGCTGATGCCCCTCGCCGCGGTCATCCGCGCCGCGCACCGTCAGGATGGCGGCTGGGTGAGTGAGGCGCTCCAGGAGCTGCCCGACTTCGTGACACCGTCGCTGGCTGTCCTCGTCCCCGAACTGGGCGAGGCTGACCAAAGCTCTGACGTCGACGGCGCCTTCGCCCGGCACCGGCTGTTCACCGCCGCCTGCCTGCTCCTCGACGCCCTCGACCGTCATCGTCCGTGCGTGGTCGCCTTCGATGACCTGCACTGGGCCGACGACAGCACCCGCGACTTCCTCAGCTTCGCCGTCGGCTACGACCAGGCCCCCCCGATCTTGGCCGCCTGGCGGATCGGCGACCCCGACATCGGCCAAACCGCCGACGACTGGCGCACCCACACCCTCGGCCTGCCCGGCGTCACCACCATCCCCGTCGGCCCCCTCGAGGAGAAGGAGTCACTGGCCCAGCTCCGCTGGCTCGGCATCGACAACCCCGACACCGCCCGCGCCCTCCACCAACGCAGCGGCGGCCTCCCACTGTTCACCGAGCACCTCGCCCGCGCCGCCGACACCGACGCCCTGCCCGACCGCCTCGCCGACCTGCTCACCCAACGACTCCGCGACCTCCCCCACCAAGCCCGACGCGTCGCCGACACCCTCGCCCTCCTCGACCGACCCGCCACCGCCACCCACCTCCCCGACCTCACCGGCCTCACCCACGACGACCTCACCACCGGCCTGCACCAGCTCGCCGACCGCCACCTGCTCCTGCGGGCGACCGACGCCGTCGCCCTCGGACATCCCCTCCTCGCCCAAGCCGCCCGCGAACACCTCCTCCCCACCGAACGCCACGACCACCACCGCCGCCTCGCCACCGCCCTCGAACACCACCCAGACGCCGCACCCAGCGAGATCGCAGCTCACTGGCGGGCCACCGGCGACACCCACCACGCCCTCCCCTGGGACGTACGCGCGGCCCGCGAAGCGGAGCGGCGCTTCGCCCTTGTCGAGGCCGCCGACCACTGGGTCCGCGCACTGGAGGCGTGGCCGCCCTCGTTGGCGGCGTTGGCCGAGCCAGCGATGACTCGCCCCGCGGCTCTGCTGCGTGCTCTCCAAGCGCTCTTCGAGGTCGACAGACCGCGGGCTCGCGGGTTGGCGTCCATGGCGGTGCAGGAACTTGGCGACGGCTCCGCTACCGAGGCTGCGTTGGTGCTCAAGTTCGCCGCCATGATTGCCAACTCAACGGGTGACCCGGAGTCGGCACTCGATCGGATCGACCGCGCGATGGCACTTGTCGGACCGCAGCGGTCGGTCGAGACCGTGGAGGTCCTCCAGACCCGGCACTTCCTGTTGGGCGCGGTGGGTCGCGACAGCGAAGCCAGGGACGTTGCCTTTGAGACGGCAGACCTATGCCGAGAAATCGGTGATGAAGCGGGCCTCAGGGACAGCCTGCTCTTGTTGGCCGACCATGCGCAGGATGCTGGCGACCGAGTCCAAGTGCTCCAGTACGTCGCGGCAGCCGACCCGGGGCCGGGACTGCCAAAGGGAGATCTCCTCAGGCTCATCCATCTGGCGGTTCAGCGAACAGGCCTCCTCCATTCGGCGGGAGCAGCATCCGACGCGGTGCTGGCCGCTGGACGGCCAACACTGGAGGCTGCCGAGGCCTGGGGGCTCGACACCAACCGAATGGATCACTTGCGGAACAACTTGTGCCGATCCTTGCGTCGCGCAGGCAGGCTGACGGAGGCGCGTGCCGTTGTCGATCACCTGGCCTCCGAAATCCCGGACCACCGGCACCCGTGGGCCCATCTGGAGCTTGCCATGCTGGAGCTTGCCAGCGGTCACGCTTCGGAAGCACTTCGTCGGGCGCGCGCGGTGGAGGTGCTTCCGACCGCACATCTCGCCAACGACTTCGGTGTTGCCGAAGACGTCGGTGAGATCGAGCTATGGAACGGCGTCACTGAGGCGGCGCTTGCTCGGGGCTTCTCGCTTCTCGAGACCACTCGCGAGACGGACTCTGCTCGGTACGCCGCGGGACTGCTCGTGATCACCGCGCGGGCGGCTGCGGAACACGCGCCGGCATCCGGACAGCGGCAGGACGGCGTGGCAGACCGACTAGGCCGCGTCCTCCGTGAAGCAACCGAGGACCCATTCGCGCCGCTCGACAGCGTCCCGAAACGCAGACCGCTGAGTGCCCAGTGGTTGGGCGAACTGGGGCGCATCGACGGGAAGCCGGACCTGGAGGCCTGGTCTACCGCGATTCGCCACTGGGACGCCCTCGAGCGGCCCTTCGACGCGGCGTACTGCCGCTGGCGCGCCGCGCAGGCCTGCATCGAGCTCGGCCAGGCAACCGCAGCCGCGCGGCTGCTGCGGCGTGGGCTGAAGGACGCCCGCGAGCACGTGCCGCTGCGCGACGCCCTGTCCGCGACCCTGCGTGACCTCACGGGCTCCTGAAGGGCTCAGGCGGGGCGGACGGGGGCGGTGGC
>JAUILS010000031.1 GCA_030432975.1 Actinomycetes bacterium | reverse complement strand
CTGCATCCACCCGCCGACGTCTCGATCGCGCCCCAGCTCACGGAGACCGAGGGCAGCCAGCGCTCCCAGACGCTGGCCATCGCCGGGCTGATCGTGGCGATGGTGCTGCTCGAGGTGGTGCTGCTGGCCGGGCCGGCGTTCGCCGTGGGCGCCCGGCGGCAGTCGCGCAGCCTCGCGCTGATGGCCGCCACCGGCGGCACACCGCCGCAGACCCGGCGGGCGGTGCTGAGCTCCGCGCTGGTGCTGGGCTCGCTCGGCGCCGTGCTCGGAGTGGGCGTCGGGCTGCTGACCGCGTGGGCGGCGGTGCCGCTGGTGCAGCGGCTCTCGCGCACCTGGTTCGGGCCCTACGACGTGTCGTGGCCCCAGGTCGGGGTGATCGCGGGCTTCGGGCTGCTCTCGGCGCTGCTGGCGTCGATGGTGCCGGCCTGGCTGGCCTCCCGCCAGGACGTCGTGGCCGTGCTCGCCGGTCGTCGCGGCGACCGCAAGGCCGGCCTCCGCTCGCCCATCGCCGGCCTGGTGCTGCTGGCCGCCGGCGTCGCCGGGTCGGCGTACGGCGCCAACGCGAGCGGCAACGGCGAGCTGATGATCGCCTTCTCGGCGCTGGTCGCGGTGCTCGGCATGATCCTGCTGGTCCCGGTCGTCCTGGCCCTCCTCTCCCGGCTGTCCGGGAGGCTGCCGCTGGCGCTGCGCTTCGCCGTGCGTGACGCCGCCCGACACCGCTCGCGCACCGTGCCCGCGGTGGCCGCCGTGGCCGCGACCGTCGCGGGGGTGGTGGCCCTGGGCATCGCCAACGCCAGCGACGCCAAGGAGAACCGCGAGACCTACAGCCCGACCCTGGCCGCCGGCGACGGCGTCATCACGTCCTACGAGGCGCGGCCCGCCGACTGGGCCCCCATGCGGCGGATCGTGGAGCGGGAGCTCCCCGACGCCACCGTGGCCGAGGTGCAGGGCCTGCCGGAGGGGCCGGGGCACGGCAGCACCAGCCTCGTCTTCCGCGCCGACGGCCGGCGCGACCTGCTCTACTCCTACGGCGGCAACCTCGGGGCCTCGGTGCTGGTCGCCGACCGGGTGCCCGACCTGCCCGGGGTGACGGCGGAGCAGCGCGCCGCGGCCGACCGGTCGCTCGCCGCGGGCGGGGTCGCCGTCTTCGTCAACGAGGTCGTCGAGGCGAGCACGACGACGGTGTCCGGCGAACGCTACGACGAGCAGGGCCAGCCCACGGCCAAGCTCGGCCGCCACGAGCTCCCGTCGACCTTCGTCGCGGTGCCGCAGACGGCCTCGGTGCCGCAGGCCGTGCTGTCGCCCGCCGCGGCCCGCGAGCTGGGCGCCGACGTGGGCACGGTCGGGCTGCACGTCACCGGCGCCGCGATCACCGCGGAGCAGGAGCAGGCGGTCGACGAGGCGGTGGGGGCGCTGGTGCCCTACACCGGCCTCTACGTCGAGCGCGGCTACCAGGCCGACGACACCAGCCGCATCCTGCTGCTGATCCTCGGCGTGCTCGGCGGGGTGCTGATGCTGGGCGGCACGCTCACCACGACCTATCTCGCGCTCTCCGACGCCCGCCCCGACCTCGCCACCCTCGGCGCCGTCGGCGCCGCCCCGCGCACCCGGCGGGCCGTCGCCGGCTCCTTCGCCGTCGTGGTCGCCCTGGTGGGCGGCGTGGTCGGCGCCGTGGTGGGCTTCGTGCCCGGCATCGCGGTGACCTATCCGCTCACCTCGACCGGGTCGTCGTACGTCGTCGAGGGCGGCGAGGGCGGGTCGGTCACCGGAGGGTTCAACGTCGACCAGCTGGCCACGTCGGGGCCGTTCCTGGAGATCCCGTGGCTGCTGATCGGCAGCCTGGTGGTCGCGCTCCCGCTGCTCACCGGCCTGGTGGTGGCCGCCACGACCCGCTCCCGCCTCCCACTGGTGGCCCGCCTCGACTGACCGCGAGATGCGGGCCGTGGCTCCGCGAGATGCGGGTTCCGGCTCCGCGAGATGCGGCGTACGGCGGCTCTGGCGGGGGCCGGCGCGGGGGCCGCGCGGCAACCCACCTGTCCGGACCAACGAAGATGGGGACATGTCGCGTCGAGCCCGCCCGTGGGTGCTGCCCCTGGTCGTGATCCTGCTCTGGCTGTTCGTCGGGGGGCCGCTCGGCTCCTTCGCCGGCCGGCTGGCGGAGGTCCAGGAGAACGACAACTCCTCGTTCCTGCCGTCCAGTGCCGAGTCGACCAAGGCGCTGGACGTGCTGGTGGACTTCCAGGACGAGGAGACGATCCCGACGACCCTCGTCTTCGAGCGCGCCGGGGGTCTCACCGCCGACGACCTCTCGGCCATCGAGGAGCTGAGCGGCGAGGTCGCCGACGTGGAGGGCGTCGTCGACGGCGGCGTCGGCCCGGTCATCGAGTCCGACGACGGCACCGCTGCGCAGGTGGTCGTCCAGGTGCTGGCGGAGGACGGCGAGCAGGTCGAGTCGGCGGTCGGCGACCTCCGCGCGGTGCTCGAGGACGCCCCCGAGGGACTGACCGCGCTGGTCGGCGGCCAGGGCGGCGTGCTCGGCGACTTCATCGAGGCGTTCGGCGCCATCGACGGGCTGCTGCTGGTGGTGGCGCTGTCGGTGGTCTTCCTGATCCTCGTCGTCGTCTATCGCACGCCGATCCTGCCGGTCGTCGTGCTGCTCAGCGCGGTGCTCTCCCTCGGCGTGGCCTCGGCGCTGATCTACGCCCTGGCCACCGCCGACCTGCTCACCCTCAACGGCCAGAGCCAGGGGATCCTGTTCATCCTCGCGGTCGGCGCCGCGACCGACTACTCGCTGCTGATCGTGGCGCGCTTCCGTGAGGAGCTGCGCGACCTCTCGTCCAAGTACGACGCCATGCGGATCGCCTACCGGCAGGCGCTCGAGCCGATCCTCGCCTCCGGCGTGACCGTCATCCTCGGCCTCCTCTGCCTGCTGCTGTCGGACCTCGCGTCGCTGCGAGGGCTCGGCCCGGTCGGCGCCATCGGCGTCGCCGGCGCGATGCTCAGCTCGCTGACGCTCCTCCCCGCGGCCCTGGTGCTGCTGGGCCGATGGGCCTACTGGCCCGTGCGGCCGCGCTACGGCTCCGAGCACACCGACACCAAGGGCCTGTGGGGCAAGATGGCCCGCCTGATCAGCCGTCGGGCCCGGCTGGTCTGGTCGGTGACCTTCGCGGTGCTGCTCACGGCAGCGGCGTTCATCGTGACCCTCAACGAGGAGCAGGTGCCGCAGACCGAGCTCTTCCTCACCGAGGTCGACTCGGTCGCCGCGCAGGACATCCTCGACGCCCACTTCACCGCGGACACCGCGAGCCCCGTGCAGGTGGTGGTCCCGGCCGAGGAGGTCGGCGAGGTGATCGCGCTGCTCAGCAGCCACGAGGGCATCGCGACCTCCGAGGGCCAGGCGGCGCCGGGCGGCCAGGTGCCGCCGCCGGTGTTCCCGATCCCCTCTCCCGAGGACCCGACCCAGCCTCTGGTCGAGGACGGGCAGGCGATCGTGCTCGCCACCCTGGCCGACCCGGCCGACTCCGCGGCGGCGATCGACACGGTCCGCAGCCTGCGGACCGACCTCGACCAGATCGACCCCGACATCCTGGTCGGTGGCGCGACCGCCATCAACATGGACGTCCGCGACACCACCGACCGCGACCGAGCGCTGGTGATCCCGGTGATCCTGGTCGTGATCTTCCTGGTGCTGATCGTGCTCCTCCGGTCGGTCGTGGCGCCGGCCCTGCTGCTGGTGGCCAACGTGCTGTCGTTCGGCTCGACGATGGGCATCAGCGCGCTGCTGTTCAACCACGTCTTCGACTTCCCCGCCAGCGACCCGTCGACCGTGCTGATCGCGTTCGTGTTCCTGGTGGCGCTGGGCATCGACTACTCGATCTTCCTGATGACGCGGGTGCGCGAGGAGTCGATCCGGCAGGGCACCCACCCCGGCATCCTCAAGGGCCTGTCGGCCACGGGCGGCGTGATCACGTCTGCGGGAGTCGTGCTGGCCGCGACCTTCGCGGCGCTGGGGATCATCCCGATCCTCTTCCTCGCGCAGATCGGCTTCATCGTCGCCTTCGGCGTGCTGCTCGACACCCTGGTGGTGCGGTCGCTGCTGGTGCCGGCGCTGTCCTACGACGTCGGGCGCTGGATCTGGTGGCCGGGCCGGCTCTTCCGCGAGCAGGACCACGCCGACGCGGAGACCGAGGAGATGCTCCGGCCGCATTGAGGGCGGCCATGCATCGGCCGGGGGCAGAAAAAGTCAGGCTTGACTGTTTGTTTGTCAGGCGGCACCCTCGTGCCGTGAGTACGACGACCCGCGTGCCCCAGGAGGAGCGCTCGCGCGCGATGCGGGCCCGCCTGCTGGAGGCGACCGTCGACTGCTTGGTGGAGCGCGGCTTCGCGGGGACCACCACCACCCTGGTGTCGGAGCGCGCGGGCGTCTCGCGGGGGGCGCAGCTGCACCACTTCCCGACGAAGAACGACCTGGTCGTGGCCGCCGTCGAGCACGTCACCATGGTCCGTGCGGACGAGCTGCGCGCCGCCGTGGCCGGCGTACCATCCGGGGAGCGGCGGACCCGCCAGGTGCTGCAGGTGCTCGCCGACCACGTCACGTCGCCGGCGTTCACCGCGGCGCTGGAGCTCTGGGTCGCCGCCCGCACCGACCCGACGCTGCTGGCCGCCGTGGCGCCGCTGGAGAAGCGGGTGGGTCGGGAGACCCATCGGCTCACCGTCGAGGCGCTCGGCGCCGACGAGGAGGTCCCCGGGATCCGCGAGCTGGTGCAGGCGACCCTCGACCTGGTGCGCGGGCTGGGGCTGGCCGACACCGTCACCGACGACCGGCGCCGGCGCGCGCGGATCCTCGACCGGTGGGCCGAGGTGCTCGACGAGCGGCTGGGGGTGGCCGGATGACCGGGCTGCTCGACGGGATCCTCGCGGACCTCGCCGCCGAGGGCGAGGCGCTCGACGCGCTGGTGTCGCCGCTGGGCGACGACGCGTGGCGGACCCCGACGCCGGCCGAGGGCTGGGACGTCGCGACGCAGGTCGCCCACCTCGCCTGGACCGACGAGGCGGCCGTGCTGGCCGCGACCGACAAGGCCGGCTGGGACGCCCTGGTGCTGGAGGCCCTCGACGACCCGACCGGGATCGTCGACCGCGCCGCACGCGAGGGAGGAGCAGGCTCGCCGGCGGCGCTCCTCGAGCGCTGGCGGGTCGGCCGGTCGCGGCTGGCCGCCGCGCTCCGGGAGGTGCCCGACGGGGAGCGGATGCCGTGGTTCGGCCCGCCGATGTCGGCGACCTCGATGGCGACCGCGCGGTTCATGGAGACCTGGGCGCACTCCCTCGACGTGCACGAGGCGCTCGGAGCCGCGCCCGACGTCACCGACCGGATCCGGCACGTCGCGCACCTCGGGGTGCGCACCCGTCGCTTCTCCTTCGCCGCGCACGGCCGGGAGGCCCCGGCGGCGGAGCCGCGCGTCGAGCTGGTCGCGCCGTCCGGGGAGACCTGGGTGTGGGGCGACGAGGGTGCCGACCAGCGGGTGACCGGGTCGGCGTACTCCTTCTGCCTGCTGGTCACCCAGCGCATCCACCGCGACGACACCGACCTGGTCGCGGTCGGCGACGACGCCGAGGCGTGGCTCCGCATCGCGCAGTGCTTCGCCGGGCCGCCGGGTGAGGGGAGGGCGGCGCGTGGCTGAGGCTCCCGACCTGCTGCGGATCGGCAACTGCTCCGGCTTCTACGGCGACCGGCTGTCCGCGATGCGCGAGATGCTCGAGGGCGGCCCGCTCGAGGTGCTGACCGGCGACTACCTCGCCGAGCTGACCATGCTGATCCTCGGCAAGGACACGCTGAAGGACTCGTCGCTGGGCTATGCGCGGACGTTCGTCCGGCAGCTCGAGGACTGCCTCGGGCTGGCGCTGGAGCGAGGCGTGCGGATCGTCTCCAACGCCGGCGGGCTCAACCCCGACGGGCTCGCCGAGCGGGTGCGTGAGGTGGCGAAGGGCCTGGGCCTCGACGTCGCCGTCGCCCACGTCGAGGGTGACGACCTGCGGCCGCGAGCCGCCGAGCTGGGTCTCGACGGTGCGCTCACCGTGAACGCCTATCTCGGCGGGTTCGGCATCGCCGCGGCGCTGCGCGAGGGCGCCGACGTGGTCGTGACGGGCCGGGTCACCGACGCGTCGCTGGTGGTCGGGCCGGCGGTGGCCCACTTCGGCTGGTCGCCGAGTGAGTACGACGCCCTGGCCGGCGCGACCGCCGCCGGGCACGTGCTGGAGTGCGGCGCCCATGCCACGGGCGGCAACTTCTCGGGCTTCCTCGACCTGCCGGCCGCCGCGCGCGAGCGGCCACTGGGCTTCCCGCTCGCCGAGCTCGCCGCCGACGGCTCCTGCGTCGTCACCAAGCACCCCGGCACCGGCGGGGCCGTCACCGTCGACACCGTCAGCGCCCAGCTGTTCTACGAGATCCAGGGACCGGCCTATCTCGGGCCCGACGTCACGACCCGGCTCGACACGGTCGAGCTGGCACAGGTCGGCGCCGACCGGGTCGCGGTCACCGGCGTGCGTGGCTCGGCGCCGCCGGCGCACCTCAAGGTCGGGGCCAACGTGCTGGGCGGCTTCCGCAACTCCGTCGAGCTGGTGCTCACCGGGCTCGACCTCGACGCGAAGGCCGCCTGGGTGCGCGACCAGGTCGAGGCATCGTGGGGCGACGCGCGGCCCGCGGAGGTGGTGTGGACGCGCACGCCCGACCCGTCGCCGGACGCGGACACCGAGGAGGGCGCCTCGTGCCGGCTCCGCTGCGTGGTGAAGGACCCGTCCCCCGAGCTGGCCGGCAAGGGACTGACCGGTCCGGTCGTCGAGCTCGCCCTGGCGTCGTACCCCGGCTTCACGCTGACCGCCCCGCCCGGCCCCGCGACGCCGTACGGCGTCTTCCGGGTGGCCGCCGCCGACCGGTCGCTCGTCTCACACACGGTCGTGCACGCCGACGGTCGCCGCGAGACGGTGGCCGACCCGCCGGTGACCGAGGAGCAGCCGGTCCCCGACGGGGTGACCACGGGCCTGTTCATCGGAGGCGGCGCGATCGCGCGGGCACCGCTCGGCACGTTCGTGCACGCTCGCTCCGGTGACAAGGGCGGCGACGCCAACCTCGGGCTGTGGGTGCGCCACGACGACGACCCGCGTCGCGACGCGCGCGTGGGCTGGCTGCTGGCGACGGTGACGGAGAAGTGGTTGCGAGCGCTGCTCCCCGAGGCCGCCGGGCTGGTCGTCGACATCCATCTGCTGCCGAACCTGGGTGGCGTCAACGTCGTGCTGCACGGGCTGCTCGGCGAGGGCGTCGCCGCCTCGACGCGTTTCGACCCGCAGGCCAAGGCCCTCGGCGAGTGGGCCCGCTCGCGCGTCGTCGAGATCCCGGAGGAGCTGCTGTGACCGAGACGACCACCCACCGCGAGGCGATGCTGGCCAAGCTGGCCGACCTCGAGGCCGAGCACGCGAAGGCCGTGGCCGGCGGCGGAGAGAAGTACGTCGACCGGCACCACGCCCGCGGCAAGCTGCTGGCCCGGGAGCGGATCGAGCTGCTCCTCGACGAGGGGTCGGCCTTCCTCGAGCTGTCGCCGCTGGCCGGCTGGGGCTCGGACTTCACGGTCGGCGCGAGCGTCGTCACCGGGATCGGCGTGGTCGAGGGCGTCGAGTGCATGATCACCGCCAACGACCCGACGGTGAAGGGCGGCGCCTCCAACCCCTGGACGGTCAAGAAGATCTTCCGCGCCGCCCAGATCGCCGAGGAGAACCACCTCCCGACCATCTCGCTCGTCGAGTCCGGCGGCGCGGACCTGCCGACGCAGAAGGAGATCTTCATCCCTGGCGGCAAGCTCTTCCGCGACCTCACCCGCGCGTCCAAGCGCCGCCAGCCGACGATCGCGCTGGTCTTCGGCAACTCCACGGCCGGCGGTGCCTACGTGCCGGGGATGAGCGACTACGTCGTGATGGTCAAGGAGCAGGCGAAGGTCTTCCTCGGCGGCCCGCCGCTGGTCAAGATGGCCACCGGCGAGGAGTCCGACGACGAGTCGCTCGGCGGCGCCGAGATGCACGCGCGGGTCTCCGGTCTCGCCGACTACCTCGCCGAGGACGAGCGCGACGCGATCCGCCTCGGGCGGCGCATCGTCGCCCGGCTGAACCGCTCGAAGCCCGCGGGTCACCGGGGTGCGTCATACGATCCGGCCGCTGGGGCGACCGCTTCGTATGACGCACGCGCCGGCGCCACGCATTACGTCGAGCCGGAGGCCGACCCCGACGGCCTGCTCGACCTGATCCCGAGCGACCTCAAGGAGCCGTTCGACCCGCGTGAGGTGATCGTGCGTGTCGTGGACGGCAGCGGCCCGGGCAACGAGCGGCCCTTCGACGAGTTCAAGCCGCTCTACGGCTCGTCGCTGGTCACCGGCTGGGCGCGGATCCACGGCCGCCCGATCGGCATCCTGGCCAACGCCCAGGGCGTGATCTTCAGCGAAGAGGCGCAGAAGGCCGCGCAGTTCATCCAGCTCGCCAACCAGGCCGACACCCCGCTGCTGTTCCTGCACAACACCACCGGCTACATGGTCGGCGCGGACTACGAGCAGGGCGGGATCATCAAGCACGGCGCCCAGATGATCAACGCCGTCTCCAACTCCACCGTGCCGCACCTCAGCGTGATCATGGGGGCGTCGTACGGCGCCGGCAACTACGGCATGGCCGGCCGCGCCTACGACCCGCGCTTCCTCTTCACCTGGCCGTCGGCGAAGTCCGCGGTGATGGGTCCCGCCCAGCTCGCCGGGGTCCTCTCGATCGTCGCGCGCGCGGCCGCCGAGGCGCGCGGGCAGGAGTACGACGAGGCCGGCGACGCGCAGATGCGGGAGTTCGTCGAGGCCAGCGTCGAGGAGCAGAGCCTGCCGTTCTTCCTCTCCGGGATGCTCTACGACGACGGCGTCATCGACCCGCGCGACACCCGCACCGTCCTGGCCATCTGCCTCTCGGTCATCGAGAACGCACCGATCAAGGGCGCCGAGGGCTACGGCGTCTTCCGGATGTGACGGGGATGGAACGACTGCGTCGAGCTGACAGCAGGTTCCCGACGACCAGGCGCGCTTCGCGCGCGGTCGTCCGGTCGACCGCTCGCGGGCTCGCGCCCGAGGAAGGGGGCAGGCCGTGATCACGCGACTGCTCGTCGCCAACCGGGCCGAGATCACCTCGCGGGTCTTCGCGACCTGCCGCCGGCTCGGCATCCAGACCGTGGCGGTCCACTCGCCGGCCGACGCCGGGCTGCCGTTCGTCGCCGAGGCCGACGACGCCGTCGTGCTCCCGGGCAACGCGCCGGCCGACTCCTACCTCAGGGTCGACGCGATCCTCGCCGCCGCGCGGGTGACGGGCGCCGACGCGATCCACCCGGGCTACGGCTTCCTCGCCGAGAACGCCGCCTTCGCGCGCGCCGTGCTGGACGCCGGGCTGACCTGGGTCGGCCCGCCACCCGAGGCGATCGAGGCGATGGGCGACAAGGTGCGCGCGAAGGCGCTGATGCGGGAGGCCGGCGTACCCGTCCTCGACTCGCTCGAGCCCGACGCCGTCACCCAGGCCGACCTGCCGGTGCTGGTGAAGGCCGCGGCCGGCGGCGGCGGGCGCGGCATGCGCGTCGTCCGGTCGCTCGACGACCTGTCGGCAGCGATCGAGGCGGCGCAGGCAGAGGCGCTGTCGGCCTTCGGCGACGGCACGGTCTTCGTCGAGCCGTACGTCGAGCGCGGCCGCCACGTCGAGGTGCAAGTCGTGGGATACGGCGACGGCCGAGTGTCGGTCTACGGCGAGCGTGACTGCTCGCTTCAACGCCGGCACCAGAAGGTCGTGGAGGAGGCGCCGGCTCCCGGGCTGCAGCAGGCGACGCGGGAGGCGTTGAGCGACGCGGCGATGGATGCCGCGCTGGCGGTGGGCTACGTCGGCGCCGGGACCGTGGAGTTCCTCTATGACGAACTTCGGGACGCCATCTACTTCCTCGAGATGAACACCCGGCTCCAGGTGGAGCATCCGATCACCGAGCTGGTGCACGCTGTCGACCTGGTCGAGCTCCAGATCGGCGTGGCCGAGCGTCAGAAGGTCCCGGTCATGTGGCAGAACACCGGGACGACCCACGGCCATGCCGTCGAGGCCCGCCTCTACGCCGAGGACCCGGCGTCGTCGTACCAGCCGCAGACCGGGCGCCTGGTCACCCTCGACCTCCCGCACGACTCCGCCTTCGGTCCGCTCGACCGGGCCGGCATCCGGGTGGACGCGGGGTTCGTCTCCGGCGACGAGGTGTCGCCCCACTACGACGCGATGCTGGCCAAGGTGATCTCGTGGGCGCCGAGCCGCGAGCAGGCGATCCGGCAGCTCGCCGGCGTGCTGCGCCGGGCGCGGATCCACGGCGTGACGACCAACCGCGAGCAGCTGCTGGCGATCCTGGCCGACGAGCGGTTCGCCGCGGGCGAGGTCTCGACGGCCCTGCTCGACGAGATCCCGCTGCCGACGCAGGCAGCCGACCCCGTCGTGCTGATGGCGGCCGCCGCCATCCACCTCGCCGAGGTCGCCGCCGCCCGCACGACCCACCCGGGCGTCGCGCCCGGGTGGCGCAACGTGACGAGCCAGCTGCACCGCATCCGGGTGGCGGTCGACGGGGAGGAGCACGAGATCGGCTGGCGCTCGTGGCCGCCGGAGTTCCCGGAGCTCGACGGCCGCGCGGCGGTCACCCCCGACGGCGCCGGTTGGCGGGTCGCCGTCACCCACGGCGGTCGCACCCGGCACACCGGTGGACTCATCGAGCCCGCGCCGCCCGGTCGCCCGCGGCGGGTGTTCGTCGACACCCCCGATCGGTCCACCGCTGTGCTGGTGCTGCCCCGGTTCACCGACCCGGCCGCCGCCCACGCGACCGGCAGCCTGCTGGCGCCGATGCCGGGGACGGTCGTCTCCGTCCTGGCCGCCGAGGGCGCCGCCGTCGAGGCCGGGCAGCCGGTCCTGGTGCTGGAGGCGATGAAGATGCAGCACACCGTCACCGCGCCCACCGCCGGCACGGTCACCGAGATCACCGTCGAGCCGGGACGGCAGGTGGCCGCCGGCGACCTGCTCGCCGTCGTATCCGAAGGAGAGGAAGCATGACCGCGTTCACCGAGTCCGAGGAGCGGCGCGACCTGCGTCGCGAGGTCGCCAAGCTGGCCGGGGGCTACGGCCGCGACTACTTCACCGCCCAGGCGCGCTCCGGCGGCAAGACCACCGACCTGTGGCTGGAGATCGGCAAGGCGGGCTACCTCGGCATCAACATCCCCGAGGAGTACGGCGGCGGGGGAGGCGGCATCGGCGACATCGCCGCCGTCTGCGAGGAGCTCGCGGCACAGGGCTGCCCGCTGCTGATGATGGTGGTGTCACCCGCCATCTGCGGCACGGTGATCAGCCGCTACGGCACCGAGGAGCAGAAGCAGCGCTGGCTCCCCGGGATCGCCGACGGCACGGCCACCATGGCCTTCGCGATCACGGAGCCCGACGCCGGCACCAACTCCCACCGCCTCACGACCACCGCCCGTCGGGACGGCGACGGCTGGCTGCTCAGCGGCCGCAAGATCTACATCTCCGGCGTCGACGAGGCCGAGCACGTCCTCGTGGTGGCGCGCACCGAGGACGACCGCACCGGCCGCCTCAAGCCGTGCCTGTTCGTGGTGCCGACCGACGCCGCCGGGTTCGAGGCGCAGCCGATCCCGATGGAGATCGTCTCGCCGGAGCAGCAGTTCACGATCTTCCTCGACGACGTGCGGCTGCCCGACGGCGCTCTGGTCGGCGACCCCGACGCCGGGCTGGTGCAGCTCTTCGCCGGGCTCAACCCGGAGCGGATCATGGCCGCCTCCTTCTCGACCGGGCTCGGCCGGTTCGCGCTGTCGCGCGCATCGTCGTACGCCCGGGAGCGGGAGGTGTTCGACGCCCCCATCGGAGCGCACCAGGCGATCGCCCACCCGCTGGCGCAGGCGCACATCGAGGTCGAGCTGGCTCGGCTGATGACCCAGAAGGCCGCCGCGCTCTACGACGACGGCGACGACACCGGCGCCGGCGAGGCAGCCAACATGGCGAAGTACGCCGCCGCCGAGGCCGCCTGCCACGCCGTCGACGCCGCGGTGCAGACCCATGGCGGCAACGGCATCACCCAGGAGTACGGCATGGCCGGCCTCCTCGTCGCCGCCCGCGCCGGCCGGATCGCCCCGGTCTCGCGGGAGATGATCCTCAACTACGTCTCCATGCACTCCCTGGGCCTCCCCAAGTCCTACTGAGGTCGCCCCGGCGGAAGTCAGCCGGCTCTCACGCCTGTCGGAGTCCGAGCGGGTTGCCGTCGGGGTCGGTGAGCAGGGCGGTGCGGGTCCCGCCGCCGACATCCATCGGCTGCTGCCGCACGCTCGCTCCGGCAGCGGCCAGGGCGACGACCGCTTCCTCCAGGTCGGGCACGTCCCAGAACGGCGTGGGGCCGGCGAGCGCGTGGGGGCCGCCGCCGGGTGCAAAGCCGATGTGGAGGTCGCCGAGCTGCCAGGCGAGGTAGTAGTCCTCGTGGATCATCGGCTCGCCGAGCAGGGGTGCGTACGCCGCTCTGGTGGCCGCCAGGTCCGACGACGGGGTGAGCAGCGTCCGAGGTGCGCTGGGCATGATGGGGTTCCTTCCTGTCACAGACGCCGTCGTTCGGTCGTCATATCCCTACGACGCCCGCGGGCGTCGACGTGTGACCGGACCAGAGGAGCCCCGTGACCGACACCGACCTGACCGCCGCCTTCGAGGCCGAGCGACCGCGCCTGCACGGCCTGGCACTGCGGATGCTGGGCTCGCCCGGCGACGCCGACGACGCCCTCCAGGAGGCATGGTTGCGGGTGGCCGCGGCGCCTGCCGCCGAGATCGACAACCCGCCCGGCTGGTTGACCACCGTCGTCGGCCGCACCTGCCTGGACCTGCTCCGCGCGCGCCGGCGCCGGCCCACCCCCGACGACCTGGACGGTCGCGACGTGGTGGCGCCCGCCGCCGAGCAGCCCGCCCAGGAGGCCGAGCTCGCCGACTCGGTGGGCCTCGCGATGCTGGTGGTCCTGGAGACGATGAGCCCGGCAGAGCGGCTGGCCTTCTGCCTGCACGACCTCTTCGGTACGCCGTTCGAGGAGGTGGGCGAGATCCTCGGCCGGACACCCGCCGCCGCCCGCCAGCTGGCCAGTCGCGGCCGCCGCCGAGTGCGCGAGCCCGACAGCGTTGCCGAGGACCGTCGCCGGCACGGCGAGGTGGTCGAGGCGTTCCTGGCCGCGTCGCGGGAGGGCGACTTCACGCACCTGATCGCGCTGCTGGACCCGGACGCGACCATCGTGGCCGACCCGGCGACGGTCGCCATGGGCGCCGCCGCGCGGCTGGAGGGAGCCCAGGCCGTGGCCGAGCGCTTCGCCGGCGGAGCCAAGGCGGCGTTCGAGGTGGTCAGCGAGGGCTATCCGGCCGTCGCGTGGTGGCACAAGGGGGAGGCCAAGGTGGTCTTCTCCTTCACCGTCGAGGACGGCCTCGTCCGCGAGATCGAGCTGCTCGGCGACCCCGCCACGCTTGCCCTGCTCGACGTCCGCCGCACCTGAGGTCTCGGGGATAGTCCAGTGCGAATTCGGGGCGGAAGCGGCCGATCTGCCCCGATTGCGCACTGGACTATCCCCCACCCACGGCGAGCCCAGCCGCGCAACCAGCGACGCCTCACCGCGACATCCGCGACGCCTCGGCCTCAGGGGGTGGGGTCGGTCCAGCCCAGCTGGAGGACGTCGACCCCGCGGTCGCGGGTGACCAGGCGGCCCCGGCCGGGGGCGGCGGGCGCCGGCTTGAGGGTGCCGAGCAGCGGGCCCTCCTCCGGCGACCCCGACAGCAGCAGCCCCGGCATCGCGAGGTCGCGCAGCGACTGCAGCACCGGCTCGTAGAGCGCCCGCGACGCCCCGCCCGACCGCCGCGCCACCACGAGGTGCAGCCCGACGTCGCGGGCCTGCGCCAGCAGCGGCTGCAGCGACTGCACCGGCGAGCCCTGCGCGGTCGCGACCAGGTCGTAGTCGTCGACGACCACGAACACCTCCGCACCGGTCCACCACGACCGCTGCCGCAGCTGCTCGGGGGTGACGTCGGGGCCCGGCAGCCTGTTCTCGAGGTACGACGCCAGCTCGCGCAGCGCGGGCGTGGCCTGCGTGGCGGAGGTGAGGTAGTGCAGCTGGTAGTCGTCGGGGACCTCGCCGAGCAGCGACCGGCGGTAGTCGACGACCACGACCTGCGCCTCGCGGGCCGTGCGCGTGCGCATCACCTCACGCACGTAGCCGCGCAGCAGGCTGCTCTTGCCCGACCGGCTGTCACCGAAGACCAACAGGTGCGGCTCGGTGTCGGGGTCCAGCCCCACCGGCGCCAGCTCCCGCTCGTTGACGCCCAGCAGCAGCGTGCCGGTGGGCAGTCCGCGCTCGGCCGCCTGCGCCCGCACCGCATCGAGGGAGATCCGCTCCGGCAGCAGGCGCAGCTTGGGGCCGGCCGGGCCGGTCCACGCGGCCGCGACCCGCGCCACCAGGTCGTCGACGCCGGCGCCCAACGACCCGGCCGAGGCGTCGCCGTCGACCCGCGGCAGCGCACCGAGCACGTGCAGCTTGCCCTGCACCAGCCCGCGGCCGGGGCGCCCGGGGGGCACCAGCGCGGCCACCCGACGGTCGATCTCGGAGTCCATGGGGTCGCCCAGCCGCAGCTCCAGGCGGGTGCCGAACACGTCGCGCATCGCCGCCCGGAAGTCGGCCCAGCGGGCGGCACCGGCGACGACGTGCACGCCGAAGGTCAGGCCCCGCGTCGCCAGCTGCTGGAGCTCCATCTCCAGGTCGTCGAAGTCGGCACGCAGCGTGGCCCAGCCGTCCACGAGCAGGAAGACGTCGCCCCAGCCGTCGTCGGCCCGACCCTCGGCCCGCCGCGACCGGTAGGTCTCGATCGAGTCGATGGCCTGGGCGCGGAAGTAGCGCTCGCGGCGGTCGACGATGCCCTGCACCTCGGCGAGGATCCGGCGGCAGACGTCCGGCTCCGACCGGGTCCCGATGCCGGAGACGTGCGGCAGCCCGGCCATCGGGGCGAACGTGCCGCCCCCGAAGTCGAGCACGAAGAACTGCGACTCGGCCGGCGTCGTCGTCAGCGACAGCGCGCCGACCAGGGTCCGCAGCAGCGTGCTCTTGCCGCTGCGCGGCCCTCCGACGACGGCCACGTGGCCCGCCGCCCCGGACAGGTCGACGGTGAGCAGGTCGCGACGCTGCTCGCGGGGCCGGTCGACGGTGCCGAGCGGCACCACCAGGCCGCCGGCGGCTCGCCAGTGCGGGGAGGTCAGACCCAGCGCGGGGTCGACCGCCAGGTCCGGCATCAGCGCGTCGAGGGTGTCGGGCACGTCGAGCGGCGGCAGCCACACCTGGTGCGCCTCGGGCCCGCGGCCGACCATCTGCGCCACCGCCAGGTCGAGCAGGGAGTTCTGCTCCTGGGCCGCGGACCCCGCCTCGACCGCGGCCTCGACGGCGGGCGCTCCGGCGGGCGCTCCGCCGGGCGGATCGGCGGGCGGCACCTCCCGCGACCGCACCGGCGCCACGCTGAACGGCAGGATCCCCTGCAGGTGGCCGGAGGTGTCACGGCGTACGGGCCGTGGCCCGGCCGGCGGGCCGGAGACGTACGCCGCCTTGAAGCGCACCAGCGTGGACGGGTCGGGCTTGAGATAGCCCAGCCCCGGCACCGGCGGCAGCTCGTAGGCGTCGGGCACGCCGAGCACCGCGCGGGACTCGCCGGCGCTGAACGTGCGCAGCCCGACGCGGTAGGACAGGTGCGACTCCAGCCCGCGCAGCCGCCCCTCCTCGAGCCGCTGCGAGGCCAGCAGGAGGTGCAGCCCCAGCGAGCGACCCAGCCGCCCGATCGCGACGAAGAGGTCGATGAACTCCGGCTTGGCCGAGAGCATCTCGGAGAACTCGTCGACCACGATGAGCAGCGACGGCAGCGGCGCCAGCGGCTCGCCCGCGGCCCGGGCCCGCTCGTAGTCGCGCACCGACGCGAAGTTGCCGGCCTCGCGCAGCAGCTCCTGGCGGCGCACCATCTCGCCCGAGAGGGCGTCCTGCATCCGGTCGACCAGGGTCAGCTCCTGAGCGAGGTTGGTGATCACCGCCGACACGTGCGGCAGTCGCGCCATCCCCGCGAACGTCGCCCCGCCCTTGAAGTCGACGAGCACCATGTTGAGCTGCTCGGAGCTGTGGGTCAGCGCGAGCCCCAGCACCAGCGTGCGCAGGAACTCCGACTTGCCCGACCCGGTCGCCCCGATGACCAGCCCGTGCGGGCCCATGCCCTGCTGGGCCGACTCCTTCAGGTCCAGGGGTACTACGGCTCCGGCCTCGCCCAGCCCGATCGGCACGCGGAGCCGGTCGCGCGCCGGGCGGGGACGCCACGCCGCGGCGGGGTCGAAGGAGCCGACGTCTCCCAGCCCGAGCAGGTCCATGAAGTCGACCGGGCCGACCAGGTCGCCTCCCGCGGTGGCCTCGGCGGTGGGGCCGGCCGCGCCGGTCGGCAGCGGCGCCAGCCGCCGGGCGAAGGCCTCGGCGGTCGTCAGCGGGCACTGGTCGGCGACGGCTCGGACCGGCTCCTCGCGCAGCCGCAGCGCCCGCATCGGCACCCCCTCGCCGGGACCGTCGGCACCGTCGGGCTCCTCCAGCTGCAGCCGCAGTGAGGTCGGCGAGTCCAGCTCGTCCCAGCGCTCGGGGAGGTCGAGAACCGTGACGCCGTGGAGCCCGTCGGGCGGCACGAGGTGGTTGCCGGGCGGCAGCTCGGCGCCGTCGGTCACCAGGAGGATGTGCGGGGTGGCGGGCCGGTCGTCGGCGCCGAAGCGGGGGCGGTCGCCGACATCGGCCGGCAGCAGTGCCGCCAGGTCGCTCAGCGAGGTGGTCACCATCCGGGCCGGCCCGGCGGCGTCGGAGGAGCGGCCGCTCGCGGCGTGAGGGAGCCACTTCAGCCAGTCCCAGTGGACCAGGGTGTGCTCGGTGGCCAGCACCGCCACGAGCAGGTGGGTCGGCGAGTGGAACGCCGTCGCCGAGCAGACCAGCGCCCGTGCCAGGCTCCGCGCCTGCTCCTCCTCGCCGCACACCTCCACCCGGTCGAAGGCCCGCAGGTCGATGCTCGCCGGCAGCCGCGGCTGCACCCGGTGGACCACCAGCAGCCGGTGCAGGGCGGACGCGGCCGCCGGGTCGACCTGGTCGATGGGCGCACTGTCGGGCGGCACCAGCTCGAGCGCCAGCGGCTGCGCGCAGACGCCGTAGCGGACGTGCAGGAACCCCTCGTCGCTGGGCGTGTGCTCCCAGACCCGCGACCGCTCCTCGGCCAGCGCGGGCAGCGCGCTCGGCGCGGGGTGGTCCCACGAGAGCGCCCGCCGCTGCTGGTCGGCGGCCTCGCGGGCGACCTGCCGGACGCTGCCGAGATAGCGGAGGTACGACGTCCGGGAGCCGGTGACCTGCTGGGTCCGCTGCTTGCGCTGCCGGTCGATCTGGACGACCACGAAGCCGAGGGTCGCGAAGAGGAACATGCCGGCCGCGATGAAGCCGCGGTTGCCGCCGCCGGCCTGGGTCATCGTCGCGACGAGCACGATCGAGCCGACGCTGCCCAGCATCGGGATGGCGTTCATCATCACACCGCTGGCGCCCTCGTGCGGCTCGATCTCGGGTGGCGGCTGGAGCACGAGCTGGCCGGAGGGCATCTCGGGGCGCTCCCGCCGCCGGCCGCGCAGCGTGGGTGCGGCGTGGGTGCCCCCGGCCGGGACGCCGGGCTGGACCGAGGGGGGCGTCGTCACTGCGGCTCCCAGGCGACGGTGGCCAGCACGGAGTCGATGGTGCGCTGCCGCCCGGCGGGTTGGCCGTCGATCTCGAACACGATCTGGACGGCGGTCTCGCCGCGCTGGGTGCCGACCACCTCGCGGGGGACGCCGAGCCGCTCGCCGCGCAGCCGGAAGCAGCGCACCCCGTCGACGGTCACCGGCTCCAGCTCCCGCGGCCTCCGGTCCCAGTCGGACCGGCCGGCGTACAGGTCGGCGAGCTCGGGCAGGGGGACCGGCGCGATCAGGTCGACGCTGGAGTAGAGGACGGTGTTCTGACCCCCCGGCTCGCGGGCGTCGTACTGCGAGGGCGCCATGCCGTCGTAGAGATCCCACCCGCGCGGGAAGCGCATGGTCAGCAGGGGCGTGGCGATCCGAGAGCCGGTGGCCGGCGGCACCGTCGGGGTCGGGGCGGCGGTGGCTGAAGAGGTGGGTGAAGAGGTGGGCGAGGAGGACGGCTCTGCCCCGTCGGAGCCGGCCGGCGGCGCCGAGGACGGCGGGTCGGGGTCGGCGGCGCAAGCGGGCAGCGAGAGGCAGGTCGCCAGCGCGACCGCGGTCGCCGCGGACCGGGCGCCCGTCGCCATGCGTGCCACTCCGCCCCCGATCCGCCGACCGCTGTGTGCGGGTTACGGTACCGCCCGAGCCCGCCGCGACCTCGGGTCGCGTGGGTACCCTGCTGTCCGGCCCTCCAGGCTCCTGGCGCCTGGGCGGCCTCCCGCATCCCGGCGGAGGAGCATCGGTGAGCGAGCCACGCGTGCAGGACGCCGTGGCCCTCACCCTGTCCGGCCCCGAGGGCGTCGTGGACGTGCTGGTGCCGCCGGGCTCGCGCGCCGGCGACCTCGCCGCGCGCTACCGCGACGAGGTGGGCGCCGCCACCCTGCCGCTGATGTTCTCGCTGACCGGGCAGGTCCTTCCTCCCGACGCCACGGTCGAGGAGCTCGGGGTGGAACCCGGTGACGTGGTGGTGGCGACGTACGCCGTGCCCCGCCCGGCGGCTGCGCGGATCGCCCGTGAAGTCCCCGCGCACGGGGTGCTGGCCGACGGACTGCTGGTCCGGGTGGTGCTGGCGGCGGCGGTGGGCTGTGCGGCGCTGGCCGCGGTCGCCGCGCTCGGCCTGGACGGTACGCCGGCCGCCTGGGTCGCCGGGCTGCTCGCTGCGGGCTCCCTGCTCGGAGCCCTCGACGGGCGCCACGCGGCGGCGCGTGCCGCGGCCGCCCCGGCGCTGGCCGGCGCAGCCGTGCTGGTGTGGACCTGGCGGCCCGAGGCGGAGGCGCTGCCGATGGTGCTCGGGTTCTGCGGGCTGGGCGCCGCGGCCGCGGCGTCGGTGGCCCGGGCCCGCCGGGGCACCGGTGCCGAGCCCCTGGTGGTGTGGATGGTCGTGGGGGTGGGGCTGTTCGTGGTGTCCGGTGTCGCGACCCTGGCCGGGCTGCCGCCCGCGGTGGTGTGGTCGCTCGTGCTGCTGGGGGCGCTCTACGCGGCCCGGGTCTCGCCCGGGTTGGCGGTCGACGTCCCCGACCAGCTGCTGGTCGACCTGGAGCGGCTGGCCGTGACCGCCTGGTCGGCGCGCGACGTGGCTCCGGGCAGGCGCGGGCGGACCGTCGTGTCGTCGGCGGCGGTGTCCCGGCTCGCCCACCGGGCCGGCCGCGGGGTGACCGCGGCGGCGGTCGCGTCGGGGCTGCTGGTCGCGGTGTCGTCGGCCCTGCTGCTCCGCGGCGACCGGCCGCTGGACCGGGTGGGGGCGCAGCTCCTCGTCGGGCTGGCGGCCACCGGGCTGCTGCTCGCCGCGCGCAACCACCGGCACCCGGGTGCGCGGTGGGCGCTGCGCCTGGGCGGGCTGGCGGCCCTCGCCGCGCTCACGGCGCGGCTCCTCCCGGGCTGGTCGCCGCCGGCCCAGCTGACCGTGGCCGCTGTCGCGCTGGCGGTGGCGGTCGTGATGGTCGTCGCCGGGGTCGCCACCGGGCGCGGGTGGCGCTCGGCCTGGTGGGCGCGGCGGGCCGAGGTGGCCGAGACCCTCTGCCTCGCCGGTGCGGTCGCCGCGACCGTCGTGTCCACCGGCGTCTTCCGGCAGTTGTGGGAAATCGCCTCGGTGAGGTTTGGTGGCTGAGAGCACGGGGTAGACCCGGGGTTGTCGGCGTTGCCGAGCCCGAGGGGCGGGGCCTCTCGGAGTCGGGAGCGGCGACCACCATCAGTTGACACTCCGGCGGCGCCAGCCGCGGAAGGGGGAACGGCGACCATGTCGCAGAACCAGATGGGCCAGGGTGCGGGCACCCTCACGCGAGCCGCGGGCCTGGTGTCCGAGGCCAAGCGCGACTTCGACGCGCTGAGCACCCGCCTCGAGGGCCAGATCACCGGCATGGCCGGGCAGTGGGTCGGGGCGGGCGGCAGCGCCTTCCAGGCCCTGCAGGCGGCCTGGACGGAGCGTCAGCGGGTGATCACCCGGGCGCTCGACGAGTTCGAGGCCTCGCTGCGCTCGACCGAGAAGGACTTCATGAGCACCGACGACCAGCAGTCGTCGACCCACGCCGCCCTGCAGCACCGGCTCGGCTGAGCCGCCCGGACCAAGGAGAACGATGATGACCGGAGAGCTTCGCGTCAACCACGGCGGCCTCGACGTCGCCTCCCAGGACCTCGCGGCCGCGGTGAAGGCGATCGACGACCGGCTCAACCGGCTGGAGGCCGAGCTCGAGCCGCTGCGCAGCGACTGGAGCGGTGAGGCCCAGCAGTCCTACCTCGCCGCCAAGGCCCAGTGGGACGGCGCCATGCAGGAGATGCGCGCGATCCTGGCCCAGACCTCGGCCAACGTGGCGCAGTCCAACCACGACTACCTCTCGGCCGACCGCCGCGGGGCGAGCGCGTTCGGCGGCTGACCAGCAGCCTCGTCACGGGGCCGGCCGTGGGCGACCCGCGGCCCGGCCCCCGACGCGTCCGAGAGGGGGATGACTCGTGCCGATCAGCGTGACCGCGGCGACCCAGCAGCTGGTCGCCGCGATCGACGCGCTCACCACCGGGCTGTCGGCCCAGCTCCCCGAGAGCGACACCCGCAGCGACGAGGCCGACCTCGAGTCGCTCAAGCAGAGCCTGCTGCTGCGGGCCGAGGAGCTCGACGGCGCCGAGATCAAGACCGTCACGCTCCGGGGCCACGAGTTCGGGGGCTCCGAGCTCGGGCTACAGCTCGGCGACCACCACGGCCGGGCCCGCCGGGTCATCGTGGAGACCATCCTCGGCGTGGTCGACGACCTCAACCGCTACCGCGACGGCGTGGTCCAGGCCGAGCGGCTGCTCGACCTCGCCGACACCGGAAGCGCCGACTCGATGGAGCGCAACCGCGCCCGGGCCGAGGGCGAGATCGGCGCGATCATGCAGGAGGCGGCCTCGGTCTCCGCGGCCGACACCGCCTACGACGAGGCGCGCAACTCCGAGGCCAACGAGGGCCGCGCTCCGGGCCAGGCCGACGAGGTGCTCCCCGAGGTCGGGCCGCCGCCGGTCTCTCCTGACCCCGAGGCCCCGCCGGGGGGTGTCGGCTGATGGGACCACGCGAGACGGAGCTGCGGCGTGCGGTGGCCGGGGGTGACGACGCGGCCGTCCAGGAGACCGCCTCGGCCTGGAACCGCGGCCGCGGCCAGCTCACCGACGTCGAGCTCGCCCTGGACACCGCGCGGCGCTACGTCGAGTCCAACTTCGGCGCCGAGACGCGGGCGGCCGTGATGGCCGCCTTCGAGCAGGCCCGCGCCAACGTCAGCAAGCGCGCCGACCAGATGCAGCAGGCCGAGCAGGCGCTCCGGGTGGCCGCCCAGCACTACACCGCGGCCGCCGCCACACTGGCCTCGCTGGGGCCGGAGCCGACGATGCCCTCGGCCCCCCACCTGGCGGACATGTCCGGCGTCGAG
>JAUILS010000270.1 GCA_030432975.1 Actinomycetes bacterium | reverse complement strand
TCGGGGACCTGCGGGTCTGCGGTCTGGTCGGCGGTGTCGTCGCTGCGCTTGATCACCTTGCCGAGTTTATGCGGTCGGCTCTCCGACGGCCGGAGATGCGGTGACTAGGGGCGGTATCCGAGTCCCTCCGGCCCCGCGGCGGCGGAGGCGAGGGCCCTCCAGTCGCGCTCCATGGCCTCGACGAGGACGGGCAGGTCGTCGAACGCGGCGGCATCCGCGGTGACGACGAGGTCGAACCGTCCGGCGTGGGAGTAGGCGGTCTGGGTGAGGGCGATGTTGCCGACCAGTTCGATGATCGGCAGCACCGACAGGATCGGGGCGCCCAGCAGTTTTCTGGGCGTGTCGGGGCCGCGGACGTTGGTGGAGATGGCGTTGGCGGCGCGCTGGTGCGCGGTATAGAACCGACCCAGTGGCGTTGCGGCCAGCGCCGCGAGGATGGACATGATCGACGCGGGGCGCTGGGCCGCCTTGGCCCGGCCCGTGCGGTCGACGACGAGGTGGAGGCGCCGCGACACGTCCGCCTCCCAGGCGGGAAGGTGCACGAGCACACTGCCCACCTGGTTGCCGGCCCGGTTCGCGCCCTCGGGGGACCGGAGGGTGACCGTCTGCCCGGTGGCGATCTCGACCCCCGCCAGGGGGACGTCGCGGGCGGCCAGCAGTGCGCGGGCACCGCCGGCGAAGAGGGTGAGCGCCACGTCGTTGGCCGTGCCGCCGTGCCGGTGGGCGACCTCCTTCACCGCGGCGAGATCCAGGCTCAACCGGCCGATGCGACGTCCGTTCCCCACGACGGCGTTGAGGGCCGAGCCGCCGTCGCCGCCGCGGCCGAGGAAGCCGCGGACGGTGCGTAGCAGGCTGCGGCCGCCGGGCCGGCGCGCGTCGCGGGGGTCCGGCTCCCGGCCGGCCGGTCCCGGGGGAGTGGGGCAAAGTGGCTGCCGGGGTGCAGGGTCGGGGGCGGCGGTGGGATCCGTGAGGGCGGCCGTGAGGTCGAGGGCGGCGAGGCCGTCGGCGACGGTGTGGTGCAGCTTGAGCAGGATCCCGAGGCGGCCGTCCGGCAGGCCGGTGAGGAGCCAGATTTCCCACAGCGGGCGCTCCCGGTTCAGGCGGGGCCCGTAGGCGTCCAGCGCCGCGGCGACGAGGTCGCCCTGGCGGCCCGGGGCTGGCACCTGCCGACGGCGCAGGTGTGCCCGCGGATCGAAATGCGGATCGTCCACCCAGCTCGGCTCCCCCCGGAACCGCCCGGGAACCTGGAGGCGCTGCCGGAACTGCGGGACCCCGGCCATGCGCCGGGCGATCTCGTCGCTCACCTGGTCCAACGGGAGCACACCGCCGGGGTCCAGAAGGGGGCGGGCGTCGACCTCCAACAGCACGCCGTAGTGGCATGGCCACTCCGGCTTCTCGAGGCGAAGGAACATCAGGTCCCCGGGTGTGAGGGGACGGGGCCAGGCGCAGGGCGGGTCCGGGGTCACGGCCGGCCCGCCGCTGCCAGTGCCCCGTCGAGCACCTCGACGGTCTGCTCGGCCTGCGCCTGCGTGAACACCAGCGGCGGGCCCAGAAGGATGGTCCCGCCCAACGGCCGGACCACGAGCCCCTCGGCGGCGGCGTGCCCGGCGATCGCGAGGTCGAGGCCGCCGGGCCGGCCGTCGCCGGCGTCGGCGAGTTCGACGGCGAGGAGCATCCCGAGACCGCGGACATCGGCCACGAGCGGGTTGGCCCGGAGCCCCTCGAGGAGGGCCAGCAGGTGGGCGCCGACGGTGGCCGACTGTTCGACGAGGCCTTCGCGTTCGATGATGCGCAGGTTGGCGAGTGCGGCCGCGGCGGAGGCCGGGTGGCCCCCGTAGGTGTGCACGTCCCAGAACACCGGCAGCCGCTCGGCGATCGCCGGGGTGGTGATGGTCGCCGCGATGGGGGCGTAGCCGCTGGAGAGCCCCTTGGCGACCACCATGATGTCGGGAACGACGGCGGAGTGGTCGACACCGAACCAGGTTCCGGTGCGACCGAAGCCGCACACCACCTCGTCGGCGATGAGCAGGACGCCATGCCGGTCGCAGATGCCGCGGACGCGGGCGAGATAGCCGGGCGGCGGCACGATGCAGCCGCCCGTCCCCATCACGGGCTCGACGACCACGGCCGACACCTCGTCGGGGTTGCTCCCGAGCAGCGTCTGCTCCAGCGACGTCGCGCAGGCGAGGCCGCACTCCGGGTACGTGAGGCCGAGTTCGCAGCGGTGGCAGTAGGGCGGCATCGCCTGCGCGAAGCCGGGCAGCGGGACCTGTGGCCCGAACCCGGTGCGGAACACTCCGAAGCCGGGGCTCCAACCCGTCGTGGACAGGGCGCCCGCCGTCGCCCCGTGGTAGGCCCGGCGCAGCGACACCACCCGGTGGCGCTGCGGTTCGCCGTTCGCGACGTAGTACTGGTGGGCCAGCTTGAGGGCAGCCTCGACGGCCTCGGATCCGCTGGAGGAGAAGAAGCAGTAGGACAGGTCCCCCGGGGTCAGCTCGGCGAGTTTTTCGGCCAGTTCGACCGTGACCCGGCTGGTCGTTCCGTACGGGTTGGTGTAGGCGAGGTTGCACGCCTGGTCGTACTGGGCCCGGGCGATCTCCTCGCGGCCGTGGCCGGCCAGGACGGCGAACACCCCGCCGGCGAGGGCGTCGAGGTACTCCCGGCCGGTGTCGTCGTAGAGGAGGGCGCCCTCGCCGCGGGTCAGCACCCACGGCCCGGTCCGGGCGAGGAACCGGCGGGGCGTCGCGTGGAAGATGATCCGGTCCATGGCGCGGCGCCGCAGGTCGTCGGTGGTGGGGGTGGTCACGTCGTCCTCCCTTGGGTGGTGGTGCGGCCGCGTGGTCGCGCGGCCAGCCGGACGCCAACCAGGGCCGCGGTGCCCAGCCCGGCCAGGGCCCAGCGTCGTGGATTGGACGACTGCGAGCGGCGGGGGAGGACGAGCGGCATCGCGTCGAGCGTCACGGCCGCGGCCGGGCCGGGGCCGCGGGCGAAGACGAAGCGCATCGGCTCGAGCCCGTCGACGCCGAGGTCGGCGCGGAACACCCGCGGCTCCACGGGGTCGTCGGGGTGGAGGACGAAGCCGCGGGCGAGCTGGGGGATAAGGGTCAGGCACCTGAGCCGGAGCGCACCGCCGGCGACGAACACCTCGACGCCCGCGCCCATCATGCCGCGCAGCCGGGTGTCGGTTAGCCGCGCCGGGAGCGAGTACCACCCGCACAGGTCGTCCCAGACGTCGGGGCGCTGCGGCAGATCGGTGCGGATCCCCGGCCGGGGGACCCCCAGTTCGTCGGCCAGGAGCCCCGCGGCGGCGGTGGGAAGCCAGAAGTCGGCGTCGCGCGTGCCGTTGGTGAGCAGCACCACCCCGACGCCCCGCCCGGGCGCGACGAGGAACTGCGAGTGGAATCCGGGGTGGGTTCCCTGGTGGCCGGCCACCTCCACGCCGCCGATCTCGCGGCGGAAGAACCCGAGCCCCATCCCGGGGACCAGCGGGTCCGGCCGGTACTGGGCCGCCACCATCAGGGCCAGGCTCGCCGGGCTGAGCACCGCCCCGTCCGTGCCGCGGCCCCCGGCCAGCAGGGCGGCCACGAAGCGGGCCATGTCGGCGGGCGTCGAGAAGCCGGACGCGGCCCCCGCGGTCACCATGTCCCGTTCCGCGATCGTCCTCACACCGCGTGGCCCGATCTCGTGCCCGGTGGCGAGCGTCGCGCGAATCGCCGGGGTCCGGGCGAGGGCGGAGTCGGCCATGCCGAGCGGCCGGAAGACCTGACCGGCGACGTAGTCGGCCAGCGTGCTGCCGGTGACGTCCTCGACGACCCGGCCGAGGATCGTCGGTGCGTGGTTGGAGTAGACGAACCTGCTCCCGGGCTCGGCGTGGAGCCGGACTGCTCCGCCGTAGAAGTCGGGCAGCGTCGGGAGGGGCGTGCCGG
>JAUILS010000269.1 GCA_030432975.1 Actinomycetes bacterium | reverse complement strand
GGCGCTGGTGCTGCGCTCGCGGCTGGGCGACGACGCCCGCAAGGTGCGCACCATCGAGCTGCCCGACTGGCTGGTGCGGGTGGTGGGCCGCTTCGACGCGGGCGTCGGCCAGATCGCCACCGAGCTGGGCCACCACAAGAACGCCACCTCCGCGAAGGCCCAGCGGGTGCTGGGCTGGCAGCCGCGGTCGCGCGAGGACGCCGTGGTGGCCAGCGCCGAGGCGCTGATCGCGCTCGACAAGGCCGGCCGGGCGTGACGGTCGACTTCCCGGTCTCCGACGAGGGCGGCCGTCCCGAGACCACCAGGCGTAGCACCGGCGCCTTCGGGCGGTCGGTGGTGAGCGCGGCCCTCGCGGACGTCGACCCGGTCGGCGCGTCGGCCGCCGCCCGCGAGACGTCGTGGCGCTCGGGCTACCTCCCCCACCTGCTGCGGCTCGTGGAGGCCGGGCTGGTCTCCCCCGACGCGGCGGTCACCATCGCCCGGCAGGGCGCGGACGCCCTGGTCTCGGGGATGCGCTGGCGGCCCGACGACGGCTCCGCCGACGAGGTGCCGCTCACCGACCTGGCCCCCACGCAGGCCATCCACGAGACGGTGACGGTCGAGGGCGGCACCGCGCCGCACACGACGCTGGAGCTGCCCTTCCGCGGCGAGGTCCTCAGCGGCGAGCGGCTGACCGCGCAGCTGGCCGCCTGGGTCGCGGACGGCGTCGTCGAGCCGTCGGTCGCGACCTCGGTGGCGACCGTCGCCGCACACCCCGAGTGGCTGTCGCTGCCGGGTCGCACGCTGGTGGCCCTGGGCGCCGGGTCGGAGATCGGGCCGACGCCCGTGCTGCTGGGCTGGGGCGCCACGGTGGCGGGCGTCGACCTCCCCCGTCCGGAGATCTGGGAGCGGGTGCTCGACCGGACCACGACCGGCGCCGGCCGGCTGCTGGTGCCGGCCCGTCCCGGCGACGGGCCGCTGGCCGAGCGCGCCGGCGTCGACCTGCTCACCGAGGTGCCCGCGCTCGCCGCCTGGGTCGCCTCGCTCGAGGGGCCGCTGGTGCTCGGCAACTACCTCTATGCCGACGGCGGCACCAACGTGCGCGTGCAGGCGGCCGCCGACGCCGTGGCCTCGCTGGTGCGGGCGTCCCACGACGACCTGACCCTGGCCTTCCTCGCCACCCCGACCGACGTGTTCGCCGTGCCGGGCGAGGCGGTGGCCGCCTCGGTGGCGGCGTACGACGCCCGGTCGCGGTGGTCGAAGGTGCCCGGCCGCGGGCTCCGCGCGGTGAGCGGCGGCCGCCTGCTCCGCCGCGCCTACCTCCCCGGCGCCGACCCGGGCCTGTGCGACGCGCTGGTGCCGCAGCAGGGCCCCAACTACGCCCTGGGCAAGCGGCTGCACCGCTGGCGGGCCACCGTCGAGGCCGCCGACGGGCGCCGGGTGTCGATGAACATCGCGCCGCCGACACGCACCCGCTCGGTGGTCAAGAACCGCGCGCTCGCGGCGGCGTACGCCGGGGCGCACCGGTTCGGCGTCGAGGTGTTCGAGCCGGCCACGACCCAGGTGCTGATGGCGGCGCTGCTGGTCCACGACCTCTACGCCGACCAGCCGGCGTTCGATCACCCGTGGCAGGCCGAGGCGCACCAGGCCGTGCACGGCGGGCTGTGGCGGGCGCCGTTCGCGCCGCGGTCGGCGCTCGGCCTCGCGGCGCTGCTGGGCTACGGCGCGGGCCGGGCCTGAGTCAGGCGGTCACCCCGGCCCAGGCGCCGCCGACCATGCTGCCGGCGACCCAGGTCGCCGCGACCGTCGTGGCGCGCAGCCGGGCCGCCTGGTCGGCGGGGTCGCCGGCGGCCAGTGGGTCCTGGTCGAGCAGCGCCAGGTCGGCGGGGAGCCCCGCGCGCACGGTGCCGCTGTCGTCGACCGACGCGATCAGCGCCTCGCGCGGGGTCAGCGACTCCTGCGGCTGCCACGGGGCGCGGTCGTCGGCGCTGCGGTGCACGGCGACGCCGATCGCCAGCCACGGGTCGAGCCGCGCCACGGGGGCGTCGGAGCCGAGCCGCACGTCGATGCCGGCGTCGAGCATCGACCGGAACATGTAGACCCGGTCGGTCCGGTCGCCCCAGCAGCGGTCGGCGACGTCGCGGTCGTCGACCAGGTGGGCGGGCTGCACGCTGGCGCGCAGCCCGAGCCGGGCGATCTCGGGCAGGTCCTCGCGGCGGGCGAGCTGGGCGTGCTCGATCGAGCCGGTCGCGCCGGAGTCGGCGTACGCCGCCAGCACCTCGCCGACCGCCCGGTCGCCGATCGCGTGGGTCGCCACCTCGAGCCCCTGGGCGGTGGCGCGGGTCATCAGGTCGCGGAGCTCGGCGGCGGCGTAGTTGGGCGCACCCACGACCGGCTGGTCGAGGTAGGGCTCGCAGCACCAGGCGGTGCGGGTGTTGAGCGAGCCGTCGCTGATGATCTTCAGCGGGCCCATCGTCATCCGCCCGGCGGCGCCGGGCATCGGGTCGCCGGTGGCCAGGCCGGCAAAGCGCTCCAGCGTCTCGGGGTACGTCGACGCGCGCAGCCGCAGCGGCCCGGGCAGTCGCGCCGCCCAGTCGGCCGGGGACATCCCGAACTCCAGGTCGACCAGGCCGACCACGCCCCGGTCGGCGGCGTCCTGCTGGGCGCGGACGAGGGCCTCCGGCTCGGGGGCGGCGACGAGTGACATCCGCTGGTAGGCGTCGAACCACTCGTTCTCGGCGACCATGCCGTCGCGCCGCGGCAGCCCGAGGGCGTCGAGCGCGGCGGTGCTCAGCCAGCCGTGGTGGCCGTCGCCGCTGATCAGGGCCACCGGCCGCGGGCCGGCGACCGCGTCGAGCGCGGCCACGCTCGGCTGGGGGTCCCACGGCACGCACCGGTGTCCCCAGCCGACGACCCAGCCGGGGGCGCCGTCGCGGAGCCGGGCGGCCAGGATCGCCATGGCTTCGGCCACGGATCGCGCGGGGGCGAGGTCGAGCCGGGAGGCGGTCGCCGCCCACTGCGCGAGGTGCACGTGCTGGTCCCACAGGCCCGGGATCAGCCAGCGCCCGTCGGCGTCGTACTCCGGCACGCCGGCCGGCCGGTCGAGGTTGCGGCCGACCTCGATGACCCGCTCGTCCTGCACCCGCACGTCGACCGGGTCGGGGCCGTGACCGACGCCGTGGTCGAGCTCCACCACCCGCGCTCGGCGGAGGAGGAAGCTCGACATGGGCACACCGTAGCGGCTGGCCCGGGCCCCGCTGCCGGGCCCGTCTATCCTGCCCTGGTGACCTGGCGGGGACTCGGGGCGTTGCTCCTGCTCATGCTGGTCGGCGCGGGGGTCGGCTTCGGTGCGGCGTCCCTGCTCGACCGGCCTCCCGCCGCGTCCGGCACCCCCCAGCCGATGGCCGCGTCGGAGCCGGCGTACCCCTACACGCCGCCGATCGAGGTGCTCCCCGACCCGGAGACTCCCCCGCCGCTGCGGGCGCCGTTCGACACCCGCGAGGACACCCTCGGCGGCGGCCCGTTCGCCGTCACCCTCCCGGTGCCGGTCGGCTGGCTGCGCACCAACACCGCGCCCGGCGAGGCCCGCTGGAAGCCCGCCGACAGCGGCCCCAACACCCACTCGATGCGCATCGAGCTCGTGGGGAGCCAGACCCGCACCCCCGAGAGCCAGGTCGCGCTGCGCATCAGCGACCTGCAGAGCTCCACCGGCATCAGCGACCTGCGCATCCTCGGCCAGACCTCCAACCAGCTGATCTTCACCTTCGTCCAGGACGAGCACCGCCGGATCAGCGTCATCCGCTGGGTCTCCCCCCGCGGCGGGGAGAACGCCGAGGTCGAGGTCGCCGCCACCGGCCGGGTCACCGACCGGCCCGGCCTCGAGGACCTGGTCGGGCTGCTGTCCGCCGAGGTGCGGCCCGCGGACCTCTGATCACCCGAGCCGCGCCAG
>JAUILS010000268.1 GCA_030432975.1 Actinomycetes bacterium | reverse complement strand
CGGTCGAGCGAGAGGTAGTCGAGGCCCACGTCGAGCAGGAAGCGCAGCCGCTCCTGGATCTCCTTGAGCACCCGCTCGGCGATCTGCCGCTCACGAGCGGTCAGGTCGAGCTCGCGGAGGAAGTCGGACGCCTCGTTGATCGGGAGCGCGCACAGCTCGGCGATGCTGAGCCCGCCCATGGTGACCGACATCGACACCGGCTTGAGCCGGCTGCCGCGGCAGGCGGGGCACGGCACCTCGCGCATGAAGCCCTCGAAGCGCTCGCGGCTGGTGTCGGACTCGGCCTCGCGGTGGCGCCGCTCGATGTAGCTGCGGACCCCCTCGAACTGGGCGTAGTAGGCCCGCTGCCGGCCGTAGCGGTTGGTGGTCACGACGTGGACCTTGGTCGGGTGGCCCTCGATCACGGACTTGCGGGCCTTGGCCGGCAGGTCCTCCCACGGCGTGTTGAGGTCGAAGCCGAGCTCCTCGCCGAGGGCGTTCATCAGGCGCAGGAAGTAGTCGGCGACGTGGGCGCCGCTCCACGGCGCGATGGCGCCCTCGCCCAGCGTCGCGCCCGGGTCGGGCACGACCAGCTCGGGGTCCACCTCCATCCGGGTGCCGAGGCCGTGGCACTCGGGGCAGGCACCGAACGGCGAGTTGAACGAGAACGACCGCGGCTCGAGCTCGTCGGTGTCGATCGGGTGGTCGTTGGGGCAGGCCATCCGCTCGGAGAACTTGAGCTCGCGCTGCGGGTCGTCGTCGGCGAGGTCGACGAAGTCGAACACCACCAGGCCGCCGGCCAGGCCGAGCGCGGTCTCGACGGAGTCGGTGAGGCGGCGCTTGGACGACTCCTTGACCGCCAGCCGGTCGACCACGACCTCGATCGTGTGCTTCTGCTGCTTGTTGAGCGTCGGCGGGTGGTCGAGCGGGTGCAGGTCGCCGTCGACGCGGGCCCGCGAGAAGCCCTGGGTCTGCAGCTGCCGGAACAGGTCGACGTACTCCCCCTTGCGGCCGCGGATCACCGGCGCCAGCACCTGGAACCGGCGGCCCTCCTCGAGCGCCAGCACCCGGTCGACGATCTGCTGCGGGGTCTGCCGCTCGATCGGGGCGCCACACGTCGGGCAGTGGGCCCGGCCGGCGCGGGCGTAGAGCAGGCGGAGGTAGTCGTAGACCTCGGTGATCGTGCCGACCGTGGAGCGGGGGTTCTTCGACGTGGACTTCTGGTCGATGCTGACCGCCGGGGACAGACCCTCGATGAAGTCGACGTCGGGCTTGTCCATCTGGCCGAGGAACTGGCGGGCGTAGGCCGACAGCGACTCGACGTAGCGTCGCTGGCCCTCGGCGAAGATCGTGTCGAACGCGAGGCTGGACTTGCCCGACCCGGACAGGCCGGTGAAGACGATCAGCGCGTCGCGGGGAAGGTCGAGCGAGACGTCCTTGAGGTTGTGCTCCCGGGCTCCCCGGATGATGAGCTGCTCTGCCACGTGCGCCTCGGTCCCCTGCTGTCTGCTGCTCTGCTGCGTGCCTGCGACGGTCGCTCGAACCGCGTCGTTCGAACAAGTGTTCGCCATCCTAGTCGAGCGCACAAGGCGCCACGCGGGGACGGTACCCACCGTGCCTCAGGCTCTCACGCGCCGCCGACAGTCCCCCAACTCGGCCGATCGCGCGGGGAGTGCGCGGCTCACCCCTGGGCGCGGGGGGCGGCATGCGCCACGATGGCCCCATGACGAGTACGCCGGCCCCGTCGGGGCTGCACCACTGGGACGCGATCCACGAGGCGACCCGACGGCTGGTCCGCACGGTCGACGCGCTGCCCGACGAGGCGTACGCCCAGCCGTCGGCGCTGCCCGGCTGGACCCGCGCCCACGTCGTCGCCCACCTGGCCCTCAACGGCGAGGGGCTGGCCGAGGTGATGCGCGGCCTGGTCGCGGGCGAGGACGTGCCGATGTACGCCTCCCAGGAGCGGCGCGACGGCGACATCTCCGTGCTGGCGACCGCACCCGTGGGGGCGCTGCGCGACCGGTTCCTGGCCGGCTGCACGCTGTTCCAGGAGGCGTGGGAGCGGATGACCGACGAGGCGTGGGGCGGTGCGTTCCGCCGTACCCCCACCACGGACGCGTGGCCCGCGAGCGAGCTGCCGCGGATGCGCCACGGCGAGGTCGAGATCCACCACGCCGACCTCGACGCCGGCTACGGCGCGGCCGACTGGCCGGAGGACTACCTCGACGCGACGTTCAACCGGATCGTCGAGGACCGGCAGAGCGGCCCCTCGATGCTGCTGCGCACCCCCGACGGCGACGTGCTCGTCGGCACGGGCCAGGGCCCCGTCGTGACCGGCTCCCGCGCCGACCTCACCTGGTGGCTGCTCGGCCGCGGCGGCGGGCGCGGCCTCACCGCCGACCCCGACCTGCCTACGCTGACCCCCTGGCGCTGACGGCAGGTGCCGAGCCCCGCGACCTCGATAGGAGACCCGATGACCTATACCGGAGCGGTCCGCCCCGGCGGCGACCCCGACGTCCGCGAGCTGTCGCGGCTCACGATCACCAAGGTCGCGGTCAACGAGAAGATGTCCAACAACTGCTACCTCCTCGAGTGCCGGTCGACCGGCGAGCGGCTGCTGGTCGACGCCGCCGACGAGGGCGCGCTGCTGCTGGAGATGACCGGCCCCGCGCTGGCCACGGTCGTCACCACCCACCAGCACTGGGACCACCACCAGGCGCTGCGCGAGGTCGTGCTCGCCACCGGCGCCACCACGGTCGCCGGCATCCCCGACGCCGCGGCGATCACCGAGCAGACCGGCGTCGACATCGACCGAGCCGTCGGCGAGGGTGACACCGTGACCGTCGGCGAGGTCTCGCTCCAGGTCATCCCGATCGCCGGCCACACCCCCGGCTCGATCTGCCTGCGCTACGACGACCCCGACGGCCACCCGCACCTCTTCACCGGCGACTGCCTCTTCCCCGGCGGCGTCGGCGCGACCTTCGGCGACGCCGCGGCCTTCGCCCAGCTGATCGACGAGGTCGAGACCAAGATCTTCGGCACGCTCCCCGACGACACCTGGTTCTACCCCGGCCACGGCGACGACGGTCAGCTGGTCAACGAGCGCCCGCACCTCGCCGAGTGGCGCGAGCGCGGCTGGTAGGTCTCCACCCGAGTCGGCCGGGGCCGCTCGGACAGGCAAGCGAGCGTGCCGAGGGCCAGGTCCCGCGGGCTGGCGGCCCGATGAGCCTCCTTTGCCTGTCCGACTGGCCCCTAGCCGGGATCGCCGCGCATCGACGCCGCGGCCTAGTCTCCGTCAGCTGCCTCGAAGGCTTCCACGAGCGTGCGCCGCTGCAGTTCGGTGCGCACCGTCAGTGCGCCCAGCAACTCCTCGTCGTTCATGTCATCCGTAGTTCGGAACGACCAGGAGACGTCTCCGTTCTCGTCGAGGCACTTGACGAGGAGCGCACCAGCAAGCGGTGTCCATCCGGCGGGAAGCGGCTCGAAGTGCAGACCGAGAGGGCTCGCGGGTTCCAGCGGGTTTGTCGCACGATGAACCTACCCGGATGGCGTCCCGCTTCGCGGTCGGATGAGACGCTATGGCGTCCTGCGGCCAGCTCGGCCGCGCACACCCGCGCGACAACGACGGATGAAGGGCGGCCGCACAAGCGGGTGATCGCGACGCGCCGGGTACGTCGTACTCACCCGTATGCCGGGGCGACCAGCCGCCCCTCGAGTCCCGCCTCTGCTCGAGCGGGTTCGTGTGCCTGCGCCCGCGGCGACCACGACGGCTGAGGCACACGACCCCCCTCGGCGAGCGCCGGTCTGGAGCCGGAACCTGCGTGACCTCCTGAGCCACCGGAGGCACGCCCCCTATCCTGAGGCGCGTGACCGAGGCCACGCCGTCCGTGCTGCAGACCCGCATCGACCGCTGGCGGTCCGACCTGCTCACGCCGCTGGCGAACCTCTACCCCGAGCCGGAGG
>JAUILS010000030.1 GCA_030432975.1 Actinomycetes bacterium | reverse complement strand
CGATCGACTACACGTTCCTGGTGACCAACACGGGCAACGTGACGTTGACGGGCATCGTGGTGGACGACCCGAAGGTCGGCACGGTGGACTGCCCGGTGACCACGCTGGCGCCGGGTGAGTCGACGACGTGCACGGCGAGCTACACGCTGACCCAGGCCGACGTGGACGCCGGTGTCGTGGACAACACGGCCACCGTCAGCGGCACCGACCCCTTCGACACCGTGGTCGAGGCGACCGACACCGACTCGGTGCCGATCCTGGCCGAGCCCGACATCGCCCTGGACAAGCAGGCGGGCACCCCGAGCGGGAACGCCGCGGGTGACACGATCGACTACACGTTCCTGGTGACCAACACCGGCAACGTCACGCTGACGAGCATCGTGGTGGACGACCCGAAGGTCGGCGCGGTGGATTGCCCGGTGACGACGTTGGCTCCGACGGAGTCGACGACGTGCACGGCGACGTACACGCTGACCCAGGTCGATGTCGACTCGGGTCACGTGGCGAACACCGCGCTGGTGACGGGCACCGACCCGTTCGACACCGACGTGACGGCGGAGGACAGCACCGACACCCCGATCCCGGCCGGGCCGGCGATCACGCTGGACAAGCAGGCGGGCACGCCGACGGGCAACAACGCCGGTGACACGATCGACTACAGCTTCGTGGTGACCAACACCGGCAACGTGACGCTGACGGGCATCGTGGTGGACGACCCGAAGGTCGGCACGGTGGACTGCCCGGTGACGACCCTGGCTCCCCAGGAGTCGACGACCTGCACCGCCAGCTACACGCTCACGCAGGCCGACGTGGACGCCGGAGTGGTCGACAACACGGCCACGGCGTCGGGCACGGACCCGAACGACACCGTGGTCGAGTCGACCGACACCGCTTCCGTGGACATCCCCGCGACGCCGGCGATCACGCTGGACAAGCAGGCGGGCACCCCGACGGGCAACGCCGCGGGTGACACGATCGACTACACGTTCCTGGTGACCAACACGGGCAACGTCACGTTGACGAACGTCACCGTGGACGACCCGAAGGTCGGGACGGTGGACTGCCCGGTGACGACGTTGGCTCCCACGGAGTCCACGACCTGCACGGCGACGTACACGCTGACGCAGGCCGACGTGGACGCCGGGGTGGTGGACAACACCGCCACCGTCACTGGCACCGACCCGTTCGACACCGACGTGACCGACACCGACTCGGTGTCGGTGGACATCCCGGCCGAGCCGGCGATCACGCTGGACAAGCAGGCCGGCATCCCGACCGGCACGTTCGCGGGTGACACGATCGACTACACGTTCCTGGTGACCAACACCGGCAACGTCACGTTGACGAACGTCACCGTGGACGACCCGAAGGTCGGCACGGTGGACTGCCCGGTCACGACGTTGGCTCCGACGGAGTCCACGACCTGCACGGCGACCTACACGCTGACCCAGGCCGACGTCGACGCCGGCCACGTGGCCAACACCGCGACCGTCACGGGCACCGACCCCAACGACACGGATGTGACGGCCGAGGACAGCACCGACACCCCGATCCCGCCCGGCCCGGCGATCACCCTCGACAAGGAGGCCGGCGTCCCGAGCGGCAGCTCCGTGGGTGACACGATCGACTACACGTTCCTCGTGGCCAACACCGGCAACGTGACGCTCACCGACATCGTCGTCGACGACCCGAAGGTCGGCGCGGTGGACTGCCCGGCCACGACGCTGGCTCCGGGTGAGCAGACGACGTGCACGGCGACCTACACGCTGACCCAGGACGACATCGATGCGGGCGTCGTGGACAACACGGCGACCGTGACCGGCACCGACCCCAACGACACGGACGTCACCTCGACCGACTCCACCAGCACGCCGATCGAGCAGACGCCGTCGATCGACCTGGTCAAGGCGGCCGTCACGGTGGGTGACGAGGCCGGCGAGACGATCGAGTACACCTTCACGGTCACCAACACCGGCAACGTCACGCTGACCGACATCACGGTCGACGACCCGATCGTCGGCACGGTGGACTGCCTGGTCACCACGCTCGCGCCGACGGAGTCGGTGACGTGCACGGCGACCTACACGCTCACCCAGGACGACGTGGACGCCGGCCAGGTGGAGAACACCGCCACCGCCAGCGGCCTCCCGCCGGCGACGGCGGCGAACCCGGAGCCCGAGCCCGTCACGGACGTGGACACGGTGGTCACCCCCATCGACCAGAGCCCGTCGATCGAGCTGGTGAAGTCGGCCGACACGGCCGGACCCGTGACGGTGGGCGACGAGATCGTCTTCTCGTTCGAGGTCACCAACACCGGCAACGTCACTCTCACCAACGTCAAGGTGAAGGACCCGATGGTCGGCCAGGTCTCCTGCCCGCAGACCACGCTGGCACCAGGTGAGTCGATGACGTGCAGCGCCGCGCCCTACACGGTCACGGCCCAGGACGTCCGCGACGGCGAGGTCGTCAACCGAGCGACCGCCACCGCGAACGGCGGCGGCGGTGCGAAGGTGAGCTCGCAGGACGAGGTCGTCATCGAGACCCGGACGAGCGGCAGCGGCGGCGGATTGCCCAACACCGGCAACCCGGTCGACCCGGTCGTCCCGTGGGTGGCGCTCGGCATGCTCGGCGTGGGTGGTGCGCTCCTCCTGGGCGGCCGCCGGCGACGCGAGGAGCAGGACGCCTGACCGGTTCGGGCCCCTGGCTATCCTCGACAGCGACGTCCGACGTCCGCCGGGGTCGCCCAGCACCGACCGGGGTGCGGGTGGCCGGTCGGGGGAGCGGCCGGGGGAACGGCTCGCACCGGGCCGGCTCACACAACCAGACCACACGGACGCGGCCGACAGGTGGCCGCACGGACAAGGAATGACACGATGAAGAAGGCGATCTCGCTCGCGCTGGCCGCGGGGGTCATGACGGTGGCGCTCACCGGCTGCACCGACGACGGCGACGGCGCGCCCGACGGGGAGGGCTCGGCCACCGCGGGGGCCACCGAGGGCGTCGACCCGGCCAACGTCTCGCCGAGCGACCTGCCCGACATCCCGGCGTTGAAGAAGGAGCGCGGGGGCGCCATCAAGGACCTCGAGCTCGGCGAGTGCGCCACCGACAAGGGCGACCAGGAGGTCAGCGGCACCATCACCTCCTCGCTGAAGAAGCGGGCCGACTACCTCGTCACCGTCTCCTGGACCACCAGCAGCGGCGACGTGATGGGTCGCGGCTTCGCCGTGCTCAAGGGCGTCGCCCCGGGGGCGAGCGAGGAGTTCACCATCGAGGCGAAGGTGGCCGACGGCGCGACGCAGTGCGTCTCCGGCGTCGTCTACGGCAAGGCCTGACGGCCTCGGCCGGAGTGGTACGCCGGCCCGACAGGTGTTCGCTGAGGGCGGACGCGCTCGCCCGTCCCTCGGGAACACGTAGGCTGTCTCCAGAGTTGAACCCAGGGTGTGCCACCGGAGTCGCCGTGACCCCGGCTGCACCCACGGATTTCAGTTCCAAGGAACGAGGCGAGAATGTTCGAGCGGTTTACTGACCGAGCCCGGCGGGTGGTCGTGCTGGCCCAGGAAGAGGCCCGCATGCTCTCGCACAACTACATCGGCACCGAGCACATCCTGCTCGGCCTGATCCACGAGGGCGAGGGCGTCGCGGCCAAGGCGCTGGAGAGCCTCGACATCTCGCTGGAGGCGGTGCGCGCCCAGGTCGAGGAGATCATCGGCCAGGGCCAGCAGGCACCCAGCGGCCACATCCCCTTCACCCCGCGCGCCAAGAAGGTGCTCGAGCTGTCACTGCGCGAGGCGCTGCAGCTCGGTCACTCCTACATCGGCACCGAGCACATCCTGCTCGGCCTGATCCGCGAGGGCGAGGGCGTCGCCGCCCAGGTGCTGCAGAAGCTCGGCGCCGACCTCAACCGGGTCCGGCAGCAGGTCATCCAGCTGCTCTCCGGCTTCCAGGGCAAGGAGTCGGCGACGGCCGGCGCGACCGCCGGCACGGGCGGCGGTGAGGCCCCGTCGTCCTCGCTGGTGCTCGACCAGTTCGGGCAGAACCTCACCCAGGCGGCCCGCGAGGGCAAGCTCGACCCGGTCATCGGGCGCGAGCCTGAGATCGAGCGGGTCATGCAGATCCTCAGCCGCCGCACCAAGAACAACCCGGTGCTCATCGGCGAGCCGGGCGTCGGCAAGACCACGATCGTGGCCGGCCTGGCCCAGGACATCGTCAAGGGCAACGTGCCCGAGACGCTCAAGGACAAGCAGATCTACACCCTCGACCTCGGCGCCCTCGTCGCCGGGTCGCGCTACCGCGGTGACTTCGAGGAGCGCCTCAAGAAGGTCCTCAAGGAGATCAAGACCCGCGGCGACATCGTGCTGTTCATCGACGAGATCCACACCCTCGTCGGCGCCGGTGCGGCCGAGGGTGCGATCGACGCGGCGTCGATCCTCAAGCCGATGCTGGCCCGCGGCGAGCTGCAGACCATCGGCGCGACCACCCTCGACGAGTACCGCAAGTACCTCGAGAAGGACGCCGCCCTCGAGCGCCGCTTCCAGCCGATCCAGGTGGCCGAGCCGTCGATCGCGCACACCATCGAGATGCTCAAGGGGCTGCGCGACCGCTACGAGGCCCACCACCGGGTGACCATCACCGACGAGGCCCTGGTCTCGGCGGCGACGCTGGCCGACCGCTACATCTCCGACCGCTTCCTGCCCGACAAGGCGATCGACCTGATCGACGAGGCGGGCTCGCGGCTGCGGATCCGGCGGATGACCGCGCCGGCCGACCTCCGCGAGTACGACGAGAAGATCGCCGACGTGCGGCAGCGCAAGGAGGCCGCGATCGACGGCCAGGACTTCGAGGCCGCCGCCCGGCTGCGCGACGAGGAGAAGCAGCTCATCGCCAAGAAGGGCGAGCGCGAGAAGCAGTGGCGTGCCGGTGACATGGACGAGGTCGCCGAGGTCGACGAGGAGCTGATCGCCGAGGTGCTGGCGGTCGCGACCGGCATCCCGATCGTGAAGCTGTCGGAGGAGGAGTCCACCCGGCTGCTCAAGATGGAGGACGAGCTGCACAAGCGGGTCATCGGCCAGGAGGAGGCCGTCAAGGCGCTCTCCCGGGCGATCCGCCGCACGCGCGCGGGCCTGAAGGACCCCAAGCGGCCCGGCGGGTCGTTCATCTTCGCCGGCCCCTCGGGCGTCGGCAAGACGTGGCTGTCCAAGTCGCTCGCGGAGTTCCTGTTCGGCGACGAGGACGCGCTGATCCAGCTCGACATGAGCGAGTTCAGCGAGAAGCACACCGTGTCGCGGCTGTTCGGCTCGCCCCCCGGCTACGTCGGCTACGAGGAGGGCGGCCAGCTGACCGAGAAGGTGCGCCGCAAGCCGTTCTCCGTGGTGCTCTTCGACGAGGTCGAGAAGGCCCACCCCGACATCTTCAACAGCCTGCTGCAGATCCTGGAGGAGGGTCGCCTGACCGACTCCCAGGGCCGGGTGGTCGACTTCAAGAACACCGTCATCATCATGACCACCAACCTCGGCACCCGCGACATCGCCAAGGGCGTCAACCTCGGCTTCGCCCAGAGCGGCGACGCCGCCGGCTCCTACGAGCGGATGAAGAGCAAGGTGTCCGAGGAGCTCAAGCAGCACTTCCGCCCCGAGTTCCTCAACCGCGTCGACGAGATCATCGTGTTCCCGCCGCTGTCGCAGGAGCAGATCATCTCGATGGTCGACAACATGATCAACGCGGTGGAGCTCCGCCTGAAGGACCGCGACATGAGCATCGAGCTCACCCAGGCGGCCAAGAACATGCTGGCCACCCGCGGCTTCGACCCGGTTCTCGGCGCCCGTCCGCTGCGGCGCACCGTGCAGCGCGAGATCGAGGACGTGCTCGCCGAGAAGATGCTCTACGGCGAGGTGGGCCCCGGTCAGATCGTGCTCGTCGACGTGGAGGGCGAGGGCCCGACGGCGACCTTCACCTTCAGCGGCTCCAAGATGGCCGAGCTGCCCGACCTGCCGCCCCTGGAGACGGCGGCGGTCGACCTCGGCGAGGACCCGCTGGGCTCCACGGAGGCGGAGCCTCCCGCCGACCCCGAGTGAGCTGAGACCGACAGCAGCAGGGCCCGCCGGCCACGCCGGCGGGCCCTGCTGCGTGTCCGGGTCCGCGCGCGCTCACGGCAGGCGCAGCCGCCCCTCGTCCTCCACCAGCAGGCCGTCGTCCACGAGCGAGGCCAGGCAGCGCTCGCGCTGCTCGCCCTCCGACCACGTCTCGGCCAGCCGCCGGCGGCTGACCGACCCCTCCGCCTCGCGGACGACGGCCAGCAGCCTCCCCCGGCACTGCCGGTCGGTGCCGGCCCACGCCTGCGCGCGCCGCGGCGGGCCGACGTACTCCGGGTAGCCCGCCGCCCGCCACGCGCACCGGTCGCGCACCGGGCACTCGTCACACCGGGGCTGCGCGGCGCGGCAGCGCAGCGCCCCGAGCTCCATCAGCGCGATCGACCAGGTCGCGGCGGTGGCCTCGTCGTCGGGGAGCAGGCCCTCGGCCCGGGTCCGCTCGGCACGGGTCACGTGGGCGGGCGGCAGCTCCTGGCCGTCGAGCAGGCGGGCCAGCACCCGGCGGACGTTGGTGTCGAGCACCGCGTGCCGCCGCCCGAACGCGAAGACCGCGACGGCCGCGGCGGTGTAGTCGCCGACCCCGGGGAGCGCGCGGAGCAGCTCCAGGTCGGCCGGCACCCGGCCCCCGTGCTGCTCGGTGACCGCCTGCGCGGCGGCGTGCAGCCGCAGCGCTCGTCGCGGGTAGCCCAACCGCCCCCAGGCCCGCACCGCCTCCCCGGCGGGCTCGGCGGCGAGCGCCTCGGGGGTGGGCCAGCGCTCGAGCCAGGCCTCGTAGACCGGCAGCACGCGAGACACCGGCGTCTGCTGCAGCATCAGCTCGCTGACCAGCACCGCCCAGGGGGAGGCCTCCGGCCGGCGCCAGGGCAGGTCGCGCGCGTGGTCGGCGTACCAGCCGACGAGGGCGTCGACGAGGTCGTGGCGGTCGTCCATCGCCGCCGATGCTAGGTGAGGAGGTCAGGGCCGGTGGGCGGCGGTCCGGTGTGTCACCCGGGTCTGGGCGTCGTCGCTGACTACCGTGGCCGCATGAGCGCGCTGACCCGACCGCGCGGCCCGCTGCCCGCCCGGACCTACTGGACGCGCCGCATCCTCGTGCTGGGCAGCGCGCTGGCGCTGGTGGTCGGGCTCGGGATGACGCTCACCCGCTCCTCCGACGGTTCCGGAGGCGGCGCCGTCACCCCCGTCGCCGCGGGCGAGGCCACCAGCGGGGCCGCCTCGCCGACGGCCGAGCCGACCGAGACCGCCAAGGCCAAGAAGAAGACCAAGAAGAAGAAGCAGAAGAAGCCGGCCCTGCCGCAGCCGAGCGGGCCGTGCCTCGACGCGGACGTCGACGTGACGCCGGTGGTGAAGGACGCCGTGGCCGGCCGCGACGTGAAGCTCCGCTTCCGGATCAACACCAAGCTGAGTCCGGCCTGCACCTGGCAGGCGTCCCCGGACACGCTCACGCTCAAGATCACCTCCGGCAAGGACCTGATCTGGACCAGCCAGCAGTGCCCGAAGGCGGTGCCGACCAAGGACCTCGTGCTCCGCCGCGAGAAGGCCAGCTGGCTGACCATGGCCTGGTCGGCGCGGCGCTCCGACGAGAAGTGCAGCCGGCTGACCGAGTGGGCGCTGCCGGGGTGGTACCACGTGGCGGTGGCGCCGCTGGGCGGTGAGCCCGAGGACGTGCAGTTCAAGCTGAGCCGGCCCGAGCCCGAGGTCATCACGGCCTCGCCGGAGCCGAAGCAGAAGAAGCAGAAGGACAAGAAGAAGGACCCGAAGAAGCCCGCCTCCGCCTCGCCGTCGGGCGCCGTCGAGCCCAACGGCTGAGCGGACGACGGCGCGCGGGACCGCGCCGCAGCCGTCAGACGTAGCGCTCGAGGATGCTGGACTCGGCCAGCCGGGAGAGGCCCTCGCGGACGCTGCGCGCCCGCAGCTCGCCGATCCCGTCGACCGCCTGCAGGTCGTCGACGCTGGCCGACAGCAGCTTCTGGAGGGTGCCGAAGTGGTCGACCAGTCGGTCGACCACGGAGGTGGGCAGCCGCGGGACCTTCGCGAGCAGGCGGTAGCCGCGCGGGGTCACGGCGGCGTCGAGGTGCTCGCTGGCGCCCAGCGACAGCGCGCGGGCGACGGCGCCCGGGTCGACCAGCTCGGTCGGGGACAGCCCCTCGAGCCGCGCCAGCATGTCCTCGGCGGACGCCGGACGACGGCCGCTGGGGAGGTAGTCGCGGACGACCAGCTCGCGCTCGGCGTCGACGCCGGTGACCAGCTCCTCCAGCTGCAGCGACAACAGGCGCCCGTCGCTGCCCAGCTCGAGGACGTAGTCCTCGATCTCGCGGGCGATCCGGCTGACCATCTCGAGCCGCTGGGCGACGACGGCGACGTCGCGGGCGGTGACGAGGTCCTCGATCTCGAGCGCCGAGAGGGTGCTGGCGACCTCGTCGAGGCGCAGCTTGTAGCGCTCGAGGGTGGCCAGCGCCTGGTTGGCGCGGGAGAGGATCTGGCCGGAGTCCTCCAGGACGTGGCGGGTCTCGCCGACGTAGGCCGCGATGATCTGCATCGACTGCGACACCGAGACGACGGGGAAGCCCGTCTGCCGCGCCACCCGGTCGGCGGTGCGGTGGCGGGTGCCGGTCTCCTCCGACGGGATCGTCGGGTCGGGCATCAGGTGGACCGCCGCCCGGTGGATGCGGGTCAGGTCGCGGTCGAGGATGATCGCGCCGTCCATCTTGGCCAGCTCGCGCAGGCCGGTGGCGGTGAACGGGACGTCGAGGGTGAACCCGCCGGTCGAGATCGCCTCGACGGTGCGGTCGTAGCCCAGCACCAGCAGCGCGCCGGTGCGGCCGCGCAGGATGCGCTCGAGACCGTCGCGCAGGGCGGTGCCGGGGGCGATGGAGGCCAGCGTCGCCCGCAGCCGCGCCGTCGCGGCGGACCGGTCAGTGGCCACGTCTCCCCGTCTCCTCCCGCCCGCTTACCAGCGGGCTGGCGCCAGTCTAGGGGACGGCACCCTCAGCCGCGCGCGAGCAACAGGAGGTCGGACAGCGTGCAGCGGCCACGGTCCGCCTCGACCCGGCCGGCCAGGGTGATCAGCAGCATCGCGGTCGTCAGCGCGTCGGTGTGGGCCTGGTGCGCGGCCAGCCGGGGTACGCCGTAGCGGCGGGCGGCCTCGGGCAGCCGGGCGTCGGCCCCGGGTCGGCCGGCCCGCTGGTCGAGCGTGCGGACGATGCCCAGCGTGTCGAGGCAGGCGTCGTAGGGCACCTCGAACCGGTCGAGCATCCGCTGCTCCAGGGCCGCGCCGTGCGCCACCAGGACCCGTCCGTCGACGGCCTCCCGAAGCACGTCGCCGAGCGCCTCGGGGGCCACCCCCTCGCTGAGCTCGCCCGGCACCAGACGGTGGATCCGGATCGACTCGACCGGCACCTCCCCGCGGTGCGCCACGAGCGTGTAGCCGGCGTCGCCGATCTGGACCCGCCCCTCCTCCAGGCCCACCCAGCCCACCGAGAGCGGATCGGCCGCGTCGGCGTCGGCCGTGGTGGTCTCGAAGTCGACCGCGACCATCGCGACCTCCCGCCAGGAGCGGTCGTCCTCGGGGCCCCGCCGGCGCGACCTCATCCGAGCATGTCGGTGTGGTAGCGGACGGTGAGCGCCTCCTGGGCGGTGCGGACGGCCTTGAACGTCTCGCGCAGGCGGGACCGGTCCACGGCGTCGAGCTCGTCGGGGTCGAGCCAGTTGTCCAGCGGCTCGCCGCGCCGCCACTGGTCGACGTGGCGGCGCAGCCGCAGCCGCATCGCCAGCTCGTAGCCCGCCCGCAGGGTCTCGGCCAGGTCCTCGGAGAGCTGGCCGGCCACGGCCGCGGCGGCCAGCCGGGCGTCGGTGCCGACCTCGGGCCCGCCCCGGGCGAGGGTCGACAGGCGGGCCAGGTCGGCGATCGGCAGCATCGCCCCGGCCTTCACGTCGAAGGAGCCGCTGTGCTCGCCGGAGCGCTTGACGGCGAAGCGTCCGAGGAAGCCGAGCGGCGGTCGGTGGCTCACGGTGTTGCGCGCCAGGTGGGCGAGGAAGATCTGCGAGGTCTGCGCCGTCTGCAGGACGGGCTGCATCAGCTCGCGGGCCATCAGGTCGCCCTCGACGGTGCGCAGGTCGAACGCGATCGAGGACTCCATGACGTGCCGCTCGCTCGGCCGGCTGATCAGCGCCCCGAACTCCTGCAGCCAGCCCGACTGGGTGTGCCGCCAGTGCGGGTTGTTGGCCATCACCTCGCCGTGGCAGCGGGGGTAGCCGCACTGCTCGAGCGCGGCGACCGCGCGGTCGGCGTACTCCGCCCACCAGGCGAGCTGCTCCTCCGTCGCGGCGTCGTCGAGCACCAGGCCGTGGTCCTGGTCGGAGAGCAGGGTCTGCTCGCGCCGCGCCTGGCTGCCGAAGGCGACCCAGCCGTACGACGTCGGCGGCTCGCCCATCTCGGCGCGGATCAGGGCGAAGATCTTGCGCTGGATCCGGTCGGTGACCGTGGCGACGACGCGGCCGATGTCGGCGGCGGTCATGTGGGCCCCGAGCAGCGTGTCGACCATGTCGGGGAGGTCCTCCCGGGCGGCCGCCACGCCGTCGAGGTCGGCTGCCCGGTCGACCGCGACCCGCACGTGCAGGGGGGAGCGGGCGCCCAGCTGGTTGAGGTCGCCCGAGCTGACCATCCCGACCAGGCGGCCGGACTCGACGATCGGCAGGTGGTGGATGCCCAGCGCCACCATCTCGACGAGCACCTCGAACACCGACGTGTCGGCCTCGATGGTGCGCGCGGGCGCGGTGGCGATCTCGCCGACCGGCGTGTCGGGGGAGCGGCCCTCGGCCACCAGGCGGGTGCGCAGGTCGCGGTCGGTGGCGATGCCGACCTGGTCGCCCATCCGCAGCAGCACGCTCGAGACGCCGTTCTCCACCATCCGCTGGGCCACCTCGCGGCAGGTCTCGTGCGGCTCGGCGGTGAGCACCGGCGACCGCATGATCGTGCGCACCGGCGCGAGCTGCAGCTCGGCCACCGGCCGGTCGGGCTGGGTGAGTCGGCGGGGCAGCTCATCGGGCGGCAACGACCAGGCGAGGTCGCGGGCGGCCTCGGGGAGCCACACGACCAGGCTCGACTCGACCGGGGCGAGCCGCTCGCCGGCCGACGGGGCGGCGTACTCGCCCTGGGCGACCACGTCGACGCTGTGGCCGTCGGCGTCGCGGAGGTAGACCGCGCCGCGGAGCACGACGAAGGCGGGGGTGACCGGCTCCCGCTCGTCGGCGAGGTAGTCGATCTCGGCGGCCCCGGCCAGCCGGGCCAGCTCGGGCCTGCCGACACCGAGGAAGGCGGGGCACGCCTCGAGGACGTCGGTGATGTCGGCGAGCACCTCCGGCGGGAGGCTGGTGGCGCGGGGGGACTTCTTGCGCAGGGCCATGCCTCATCCTGGCCCAGAAACCGCTCGTTGCGCCGCGCGGGCGCGACGAACGGGCCTCAACCGTCGGTGAGGTGCAGCATCCGGAGCGCGGCGGCGACGTCGGGGACCTCCAGCACCCGCATGCCGTCGACGGTCCGGGGCTCGGCCGAGCGAGGCCCGGTGTCGGGGGCGCCGGGCACGACGGCCACCGCGAAGCCCAGCCGCGCGGCCTCGGCCAGGCGCTGGGGCAGGTCGCGCACCTTGCGGAGCTCGCCGGCCAGCCCGAGCTCGCCGATCGCCACCACGCCGCTGGGCAGCGCCACGCCGTGGTGGGCCGAGGCCAGCGCGAGGGCGGTGGCCAGGTCGGCGGCGGGCTCGGTGAGGCGCGCGCCGCCCACGGTGGAGGCGAAGACGTCGGAGGTGTGGAAGCGCAGCCGGCAGTGCTGCTGCAGCACGGCCGTCACCAGCGCCACCCGCGACGAGTCGAGCCCCGAGGTGGTGCGCCGGGGGCGGTCGGAGGTGGTGGGGGTGACCAGCGCCTGCACCTCGGCCAGCAACGGTCGTCGTCCCTCGAGGGTGACGGCCACGCAGGTGCCGGGGACGCGCTGGTGGTGGCTCTCCACGAACAGCCCGGTGGGGTCGGCGACGGCGTTGATGCCGTCGGAGGCGAGGTCGAAGCAGCCCACCTCGTCGACGGGGCCGAAGCGGTTCTTCATCGCCCGGACCATCCGGAACCGGGAGGTGCGCTCGCCCTCGAAGTGGAGCACGACGTCCACGAGGTGCTCCAGGACGCGGGGCCCGGCGATCGACCCGTCCTTGGTGACGTGGCCGACCAGCACCGTGGTGATGTTGCGGGTCTTGGCCACCCGCACCAGCGCCGCGGCGACCTCCTTGACCTGGGTGACGCCGCCCGGGACGCCGTCGACGCCGGACGCGCCGATGGTCTGCACGGAGTCGATGACGAGCAGCTCGGGGCGCACCTCCTCGACGTGGGTGAGCACCGCGCCGAGGTCGGTCTCGGAGGCGAGGAAGAGCTCGGCCTGCACGCCGCCGGTGCGCTCGGCGCGCAACCGGACCTGGGCCGCGGACTCCTCGCCGGTGAGATAGAGCGCGCGGCGCCCGACCCGAGCCGTCTGCGCGGCCACCTCGAGCAGCAGCGTGCTCTTGCCGACGCCGGGCTCGCCCGCCAGCAGGATGGCCGCCCCCGGCACCAGGCCGCCGCCGAGCACCCGGTCGAGCTCGGGGACCCCGCAGGAGCGGAAGCTCGCCTCCTCCAGCGAGACCCGGCCGATCGGCACCGCGGGGGTGGTCACCGGGCCCGCGGAGACCCGGGCGGCCGGCGCGCCCGCCTCCACCACCGACCCCCACGCCTGGCACTCGCCGCAGCGGCCCACCCACTTGGCGGTCTCCCAGCCGCACTCGGTGCAGCGGTAGGACGCCCGGCTGCGGGCGCGGGCGGGGGTCGATCTGCTCATGCCGAGCAGGCTAGGCGGCGCCGCCGACAGCGCGCGGAGGCGCGACGTTATGCTGTGAATTGGAACGATCAAGGGGGCCGCCATGGGCAGGACCGTCCGCCGGTTGCCGACGGCGTACGCCGCGGCGCCGCCGACGCTCGCCGACGTGGCGGAGCGGGCCGGGGTCTCCCGCCAGACGGTCTCCAACGCGGTCAACAACCCCGAGCTGCTGCGCGCCGACACCCTGGAGCGGGTGCGGGCCGCGATCCGCGAGCTCGGCTACACGCCCAACCGCGCGGCCCGCAACCTGCGCACCCGCTCGACGCACCTGATCGGCATGCGCTTCGCGCCGGCCCAGGAGGGCACCGCCAACGCCACCATGGACCGCTTCGTGCACACGCTGGTCGAGGCGTCGCGGGAGGCGGGCTACCACGTGCTGCTCTTCGCCGGCGAGGACGACGACCCGGTGTCGGGCTACGGCGAGCTGGTGCGGTCCACCGCCGTCGACGCGTTCGTTGTCACCGACACCTACCTCGGCAACCCGCAGTCGGCCTGGCTCGAGGGACGCAACGTGCCGTTCGTGGCGTTCGGGCGACCGTGGGACGACGTCGCCGGCGCGCCCGCGCGGCCGCGGCACCCGTGGGTCGACGTCGACGGCGCCGCCGGCACCCGGCTCGCCACCGACCACCTGCTCGACGCGGGCCACACCCGGGTGGCGTGGATCGGCTGGCGCAAGGACTCCGTGATCGGCGAGGACCGCCGCCAGGGCTGGAGCGGGGCGCTGCGCTCCCGCGGGCTGCCGACGACGGGTCTCGCCAGCCGGGTGGAGGACACCGTCCCGTCCGGCCGCGAGGCCGCGGCCGTGCTGCTCGACGAGGCCCGCCCCACCGGCTTCGTCTGCGCCTCCGACACGCTCGCGATGGGGGTGCTCGACACGCTGGCCGCCCGGGGTCTCCGGCCCGGCGAGGACATCGCGGTCGTGGGCTTCGACGACTCCCAGGTGGCCCAGCTGACGCCCGGCGGGCTCACGTCGGTGCGGCAGCCGCTCGAGGAGGTCGCCGTCGAGGTCGTCGCCGCCCTCGAGGGCCTGCTGTCGGTGCCGCGGCGCGTCCGTGCCGGCGTACTCCTCAGCCCGACGCTGGTGGTGCGCGGCTCCAGCGGCTCCTGACCGCCCGCGGCTCGCCGGTCGCGGTGTGGGGGATAGTCCAGTGCGGTTTCGGGGTGCCCCTCGGCGTGTCGACCCCGAATCCGCACTGGACTATCCCCAGCCACGCCGACCGCCGCAGCTCAGAAGCGGCGCCACCAGAGGTTGACGGCGTAGTCGACCTCGAGGCCGTCATGCACGGAGAGCACCTGCTCGGCGACGGTGGTGGGCAGCTCGATGCGGACGACGCTCTCCAGGTCGGTGCGGGAGGAGAACGCCCAGCGGGTCAGCACCGGCCGGCGCGTCCAGCCGTGCATGGACCAGAAGCGCTCGACCTCCTCGGGGGCGGGCAGGTGGGGGTAGCCGCGGCGGAACCACGCGCCGAACGTCGACCGGCTGGGGTCGTTGTCGAGCACGAACGCCGTGCCGCCGCGACGGAGCACCCGCGCCAGCTCGGCCAGGCCGGGCTCGCAGCCGGGGCCGAAGAAGTAGGCCCAGCGGGCGTGCGCGACGTCGACCGAGCCGTCGGGCAGGGGCAGCTGCTGCGCGGTCCCCTGCAGCACGCGGACCCCTGCCGTGCGACGAGTACGCCGTTGCGCCAGCCGCACGAGGTCGGGATGCGGCTCCACGCCCACGACCGAGCGCGCCGTCTGCGCGAACCACGGGAGGTGGAAGCCGGTGCCGCAGCCGATGTCGAGCACGTCGCGTCCGGACCAGTCGGCGACCTCGGCCATCGCCGTCGCGACCAGACCGTCGGGGTCGAAGGCGCGATTCTCGGTCTCGTAGGTGCCGGGATGCCGCCAGATGTTGGGGCTGGCCACGGCCCCCCGCGGCAGCGCGCCGGGTCCCGTCGCCGGGCGACCGCTCAGATGCGGACCAGTCCGTGCGGGGTCTGCACCTGCACCGCGAGCAGGCCCGGGGTGCCGTGCGGGGCGACCCACTCGACCTTGACGTCCTCCAGCGGCGCCTCGACGGCCACGCCGAGCCACTCGCTCACCCGCTGCGGGTCGCCGGCGATCTCCAGGCAGGCGAGGGTGAAGTCGGGATCGGCCCCGGTGCTGGGGTGCAGCTCGTCGGGGATCAGCCACTGGACGAAGAACGGCAGCTGCGGGTCGGAGATGAGGCCGTTGACGCCGATCTGGCGCCAGGTCAGCTCGGTGCCGTCGGGGCGGAACCGGTTGCCGACGGCCGCCTCGCGGCCGAGGCGCTGCTCGACGGGGGCGATGTCGTCGACCGCGACGACCCAGCCGAGCCAGCCGCCGCCGAGCGCCGAGCGCGCGCGCACGGCCTGGCCGAAGGGGGCCTTGTCGGAGGCCGGGTGGTCGAGCACCTCGACGATCTCGAGGTAGGTGTGGCCGCCGAGCGGCAGCGTCATGTTGCGGGTGCCGAAGCGGGGGTGCACCCCGCCGTCGAGGAACTCACGCCCGAGAAGCTCCCCGATGCGCTCCGCTGTGCTGGCGAGCCCATCGGGCCCCGCGGCAAACGACAGATGGTCCAGGCGCATGCCTGCATTGTGGCCCGGCCGTGCCGGGCGCCCGACAGCGGGGTCGGAACTCTCTTGACGTCAAGAGTCCTGGGGCGGGTCGGCCGGGTGGGCGGCCATGAGGCGCGAGTGCAGGTGCTCCTCGCACAGCCGCGCGAGGACGTCGTACGCCGGCTGGCCCATCAGCTCGATCAGCTCCGCGGCGCTGCCGAGGTAGAGCGGCTCGGCGGCCACGTGGGCCTCGGTGTTGCCGGAGCAGTACCAGTCGAGGTCGTGACCGCCCGGCCCCCAGCCGCGCCGGTCGTACTCGCCGATGCTGATCTCGACGTACGACGTGTCGTCGGGCCGCTCGACGGTGCGGAAGGTGCGGCGGATCGGCAGCTGCCAGCACACGTCGGGCTTGGCCTCCAGGGGATGCCGCCCCTCGCGGAGGGCCAGGGCGTGCAGCGCGCAGCCGGCGCCGAGCGCGAAGTCGGTGCGGTTGTGGAAGACGCAGCCCCACTGCCCGTCAACCTCGACGGCGAGCGTCTTGCGGGCGCCCTCCTCGTCGGTCTCGACCCAGTCCTTGCGGGTGACCTTGCGCCGCCCGGGGCGCAGCTGCCACAGGTCGGGCGTCAGCCGGGCCACCCAGTCGGCCACCCGGCGCTCGTCGTCGGCGTCGGAGAAGTGCGCGCCCAGCGTGCAGCAGCCGGTGTCGGGGGAGTCGGCGTAGATGCCCTGGCAGCCGCGGCCGAAGATGCAGGTGAACCGCGAGGTGAGCCAGGTGAGGTCGCAGCGGAACACCTGGCCCTCGTCGGCGGGGTCGGGAAACTCGACGAACGCGCGGGGGAACCCCAGGTCGACTTCGGGCACGGCGCAACGCTACTGCCCGGTCGAAGGCCCGTCGCGCGGATGCCCGAGATGCCGGAAGCGCGCATCGCGGCCGGGCGTCCGGGGGCGGGCGGTAGTTTGGTCCCATGCGCCTGGGCGTCCTGGACATCGGCTCCAACACCGGTCACCTCCTCGTGGTGGACGCACACGGTGGCGCCGCCCCGCTGCCGGCGTTCTCCCACAAGGAGCCGCTGCGGCTCGCCGAGCACCTCGACGACGAGGGCGCGGTCACCGACACCGGTGTCGAGGCGCTGACGTCGTTCGTGGCGTCGGCGATCGAGGTCGCGGAGGACAAGGGCTGCGAGGAGATGCTCGGCTTCGCCACCTCGGCGGTGCGCGACGCGATCAACTCCTACGTCGTCCTGGAGACCGTGCATCGGGAGACCGAGGTCGACATCCAGGTGCTGTCGGGGGAGGACGAGGCCCGGCTGACCTTCCTGGCGGTGCGCCGGTGGTTCGGCTGGTCGGCCGGACGGCTCGCGGTGTTCGACATCGGCGGCGGCTCCCTGGAGATCGCGGGCGGCGCCGACGAGGCGCCCGACGTGGCGTGGTCGCTGCCGCTCGGCGCCGCGCGCCTGGCGCGCCAGTGGTTCGCGGGCAGCGCCCCCGACGACGACACGATCAAGGCGCTGCGCAAGCAGATCCGCGCCGACATCGCCCACGACGCCGGCCACCTGCTCCGCGCGGGCGCCCCGGACCGCGCCGTCGCGACGTCGAAGACGTTCCGGTCGCTGGCCCGCATCTGTGGCGCCGCCCCCGCCGGCGACGGCCCACTGGTGGCCCGCACGCTCCCGCTCGACGCCCTCGAGGAGCGGATCCCCGAGCTGGTGACGATGGACCCCGACAAGCTGGCCAAGCTTCCCGGGGTCTCGCCGAGCCGCACCCACCAGATCGTGCCGGGCGCCCTGGTTGCCGAGGCCTGCATGGACATCTTCGGGCTGAGCGAGCTCGAGATCTGCCCGTGGGCGCTGCGCGAGGGCGTGATCCTCGAGCGTCTCGACCAGATCAGCGTGCTCGGGTGAGAGGTCGCCGGTGAGGAGCTCGTGAGCGCGGTGTCGGGGGTGCCGGTCGCGCTGTCGACCGCGTCGACGTACCCCGAGTCGACGGCGCACGCCTTCGCGTGGGCCGCGCGGCTCGGCTACGACGCTGTCGAGGTGATGGTCGGCATCGACGCGCTGAGCCAGCAGATCTCGGCCGTGGGCGAGCTGTCCGCGCACCACGAGATGCCGGTGCTGGCGGTGCACGCGCCCTGCCTGCTGTTCACGCAACGCGTGTGGGGCACCGACCCCTGGGGCAAGCTCGAGAAGTCCGCGGAGATGGCCCAGGCCGTCGGTGCCGACGTCGTCGTGGTGCATCCGCCGTTCCGCTGGCAGAAGGAGTACGCCGCCGGCTTCGTCGACGGCATCGCCGCCCTCGAGGAGTCCACCGGCATCGCGTTCGCCGTCGAGAACATGTACCCCTGGCGCGCCTCGTCGCGGCGCGGCATGGAGATGTACCTCCCCGGCTGGGACCCGTCGGAGGAGACCTACGCCAACCTCACCCTCGACCTGTCGCACGCCGCCATCGCCCGCAACGACGCGATCGAGCTGGCCGACCGGATGGGTGAGCGGCTGCGCCACGTGCACCTGACCGACGGCACCCGGTCGGCCAAGGACGAGCACCTCGTGCCCGGTCGGGGCGACATGGAGGCCGAGGCGTTCCTCCGCCACCTCGCCGACCGCGGCTTCGCCGGCAACATCGTCGTGGAGATCAACACCCGCCGCTGCCAGAACGCCGAGGAGCGGGAGCGCGACCTCAGCGAGTCGCTGGAGTTCGCGCGGGCCCACTTCGGGGTGCCGGCGCGATGAGCCGGGCGACGCGCACCACGACCGCCCGCCGCGGTCGCCGGCCGGGGGCACCCGACACCCGCGCGGCGATCCTCGACGCCGCGCGCGAGCTCTTCGCCACCGGTGGCTTCGCAGGCACGTCGGTGCGCGCCGTGGCCGCGGCCGCCGGGGTCGACCCGGCGCTGGTCCACCACTACTTCGGGAGCAAGGACGACCTGTTCGTCGCCGCGCTCCAGCTGCCCGTCGACCCCCGGGTGATCCTGGCGCCGGTGCTCGCGGAGGGCCCCGACGGCGCGGGGGAGCGGATCCTGCGGGTGATGCTGTCGGTGTGGGACGACGCCGACCACCGGCTGCCGCTGCTGGCGATGGCCCGGGGGCTGCTGGAGCCGACCGGCGAGCGGCTGATGAGCCAGGGCTTCCTGCCGGTGGTGATCGAGCCGCTCGGTCAGGCGCTGGGAATCGACCACCCCGAGACCCGGATGCCGCTGTTCGCCTCCCAGGTCGTCGGGCTGATCATGCTCCGCTACGTGCTGGAGGCGGAGCCGCTGGCGTCGATGCCGGTCGACGACGTGGTGGCGGCGCTCGCCCCGACCCTGCAGCGCTACCTCACCGGCGACCTCGACTTCCTGGAGTGACGCCCTCGGGCCGGCTTGCATCCGGCGCCCGACAGGGGCAGAGTTCAACGCATGGTGAATAACCCATGACGACCAACGCGGTGGAGGTGCGGGACCTGCAGGTCACTCGCGGCGACATCCACGTGCTGCACGGGCTCGACCTCGACATCGACGGCGGGGTGACCGGCCTGCTGGGGCCCTCGGGATGCGGCAAGACCACGCTGATGCGCTGTCTGGTCGGCGTCCAGCAGGTCGACGGCGGCACGGTGACGGTGTTCGGCGAGGACGCCGGCAGCGTGCCGCTGCGGCACCGGATCGGCTACCACACCCAGGCGGCGAGCGTCTACGACGACCTGACGGTGCTCGAGAACCTCCAGTTCTTCGCGCGGGTGCGCGGCCTCGACGACGACGCCTGCCGCCGTGCGGTCGAGGCGGTCGACCTGACCAGCCATGACCGCCACGTGGTGGGTCGGCTGAGCGGCGGGCAGCGGTCGCGCGCGAGCCTCGCCGTCGCGCTGCTGGGCGAGCCGGACCTGCTGGTGCTCGACGAGCCCACGGTCGGCCTCGACCCGGTGCTCCGCAAGGAGCTCTGGGAGCTGTTCCACCGGCTGGCCGACGCCGGCTCGGCGGTGTTCGTCTCGAGCCACGTGATGGACGAGGCCGAGCGCTGCGACCGGCTGCTCCTGATGCGGGAGGGCGAGATCATCGCCGACGGCACTCCCGCGGAGATCAAGGAGCGCACCGGCGCCGCCGACGCCGAGCACGCGTTCCTCACGCTCGTCACCGAGCACGCCGGCAAGCACGCCCGTCGCGAGATGGAGGCCGAGCGATGAGCCCGCGGATCACGATGGCCGTCACCCGGAGGGTGCTCACCCAGCTGCGCCGCGACCACCGCACCATGGCGATGCTGCTGTTCCTGCCCACGCTGCTGATGACCCTGCTGTGGTGGATGTTCAAGGACACCCCGGCGCAGGTCTTCGACAGCATCGGGCCGAGCCTGCTGGCGCTGTTCCCGTTCTTCATCATGTTCCTGGTGACCAGCGTGACCACGCTCCGCGAGCGGTCCAGTGGCACCCTCGAGCGGCTGCTCGCCATGCCGATGGGCAAGCTCGACTTCCTCTTCGGCTATGCGCTGGCGTTCGGCCTGATGGCCGCGCTGCAGTCGGTGATCGCGGTGGCGGTGAGCGTCGGCTTCCTCGGCATGGACGTCGTCGGTCCGGTCTGGCTGCTGACCGTCGTCGCGGTGCTCGACGCCGTGCTGGGGTCGGCGCTGGGGCTCTTCGTGTCGGCGTTCGCGCAGACGGAGTTCCAGGCGGTGCAGTTCATGCCGGCCGTCGTCGTGCCGCAGATGCTGCTCTGCGGGCTGCTGGTCCCGCGCGACCAGCTGCCGACGGTGCTGAGCCAGATCAGCGACGTGCTGCCGCTGTCGTACGCCGTCGACGCGATGCAGCACCTGATGGTGAGCGCGACCACCGGCGAGGTGTGGCAGAACCTGGTGATCGTCTCCGCCTTCGCGGTCGCCGGGCTGGGCCTGGGGGCGGCCACGCTGCGCCGGCGTACCCCCTGACGGGCGGGCGGGCTCGTGACGCGGGGATCCGGCGACGGGCTAGCCTGTCGAGCGGCGCCCCCGGACGGGGGCGACCCTCGGGACGGGCGACAGGAGGACCATGGCGCTGCTGCGTGAGCCGTTGCTGCTGCTGAGCCGGAGCGGGCAGGTGAAGCGGCTCGTGGAGACGATGCCGGTGTCCGCCGGGATCGTGCACAGCTATGTCCCCGGCGAGACCAACGAGAGCGCCGTCGAGGCGACCGCCGGGCTGGTCGCCGACGGGCTGCACGTCACCCTCGACCACCTCGGCGAGGACGTCGAGGACCTGGCCCAGGCCCAGGCGACCGTGACGGCCTACCAGTCGCTGCTCGCGGGGCTGGCGGGCGCGGGGCTGGCGCGCAAGGCGGAGGTCTCGGTCAAGCTGTCGGCGATCGGGCAGGCGCTGCCGGCCGTCGGCGGCCGCAGCGGCGAGCAGATCGCGCTCGACCATGCGCGGGAGATCTGTCGGGCCGCCCGCAACGCCGGCACCACCGTCACCCTCGACATGGAGGACCACACCACCACCGACTCGACGCTGGGCATCCTCCGCGAGCTGCGCAAGGACTTCCCCGAGACCGGCGCGGTGCTGCAGGCCTACCTCCACCGCACCGAGGCCGACTGCCGCGCGCTCGCCTACGAGGGCTCGCGGGTGCGGCTGTGCAAGGGCGCCTACCAGGAGCCCGAGACCGTCGCCTTCCAGTCGCGGCTCGACGTGGACCGGTCGTTCGTGCGCTGCCTGAAGGTCCTGCTCGGCGGCCAGGGCTACCCGATGATCGCCACCCACGACCCGCGGATGGTCGAGATCGCGTCGTCGCTGGTGAGCCGCTACGGCCGCGCGCAGGGGTCCTACGAGTTCCAGATGCTCTTCGGCTGCCGGCCCGAGGAGCAGCGGCGGCTCGCCGAAAGTGGCGAGACGGTGCGGGTCTACATCCCCTACGGTCAGGAGTGGTACGGCTATCTGATGCGGCGGCTGGCCGAGCGGCCGCAGAACCTGTCGTTCTTCCTGCGTTCCCTGGTCTCCAAGAAGTAGGTCTTCCATGAGTGAGAGCGAGTCGCCCGCGGCGGCCGACGGTCAGACCGCGATCATCGGCGCCGGCGTCATGGGCGAGGCGCTGCTGTCGGGGCTGGTGCGCGCCGGGCGCCGGGTCGACAACCTGCTGGTGGGGGAGAAGCGTCCCGAACGGGCCGCCGAGCTCCAGGAGCGCTACGGCGTCTCGGTGCTGTCCAACGTCGAGGCGGCGCGCAAGGCCGACACCGTGGCGCTGGTGGTGAAGCCGCAGGACATGGCGGCGGTGCTGGAGGAGATCGCGCCCGGGCTTCGTGCCGGCCAGCTCGTCGCCTCGCTCGCGGCGGGCATCACCACGGCGTTCATCGAGTCGCGCGTGCCCGACGGCGTCGCCGTGGTCCGGGTGATGCCCAACACCCCGGCGCTCGTCGACGAGGGGATGGCCGCGATCTCGCCCGGCTCGCACTGCGACGAGGCCCATCTGCGGGAGGTGGAGGCGCTGATGGGCTCGGTGGGCCGCGTGCTCCGCATCCCGGAGCAGCAGCAGGACGCCGTCACGGCGATCAGCGGCTCCGGGCCGGCGTACCTCTTCTTCGTGGTGGAGTCGATGATCGAGGC
>JAUILS010000029.1 GCA_030432975.1 Actinomycetes bacterium | reverse complement strand
CCTTCTTCGCCGGCGCGGCCTTCTTCGCCGGCGCGGCCTTCTTCGCCGGCGCGGCCTTCTTGGCCGGCGCCGCCTTCTTCGCGGGCGCGGCCTTCTTGGCCGGCGTGGCCTTCTTGGCGGGCGCGGCCTTCTTGGCCGGCGTGGCCTTCTTGGCGGGGGCCGTCTTCTTCGCGGGCGCCTTCTTCTCGGGCGCCTTCGCCGCGGTCGACCCGCGGCCGATCACCTTCTTGGCGACGGCGGCAGCCGAGCTGGCCAGCGACGTGCGGGTGCTGCGGCTCATGGGTCGTCAGTCTCCTCCGAGGGCGGACCAGGACGGCTGCCCCGGCGTGTCGGGAGGGTAGCCAATGCGGGGTGCCGACTCAAACAGGCTCGCCACGCTCCCGGCGGAACGACCGACGGCCGGCCCGGAGGGGCCGGCCGTCGGTCGATGGGTGAGCTCGGGTGGGACGGAGGGCTCAGCCCTCCTCCTCACCGAGGATGGAGCGCAGCCGCTTGGGCGCGGCGGGGTTGTCGGTGGCCATCGGCGCACCGCCCTCGGGGGTGTTGTCGAGGGCCTCCAGCTGCTGGGTGAAGTAGCTCTTCAGCCGCGAGCGGTACTCCCGCTCGAACTGGCGGAGGTTCTCCACCTCGCCGTTGAGCTTGTCGCGCTCGCGCTCCAGCTCGCCGAGCAGCTGCTTGCGACGGTCGGCGGTCTCGGAGTCGAGCATCTGCGAGCGGGTGCGGGCATCGGCCTCGAGCCGGTCGGCCTTGCCCTTCGCCTCGTTCTCCAGGCGCTCGGCCTTGGTGCGGGCCTCGCCCACGATCCGGTCGGCCTCGTCCTTGGCGCTCTCGACGAGCTCGTCGGCGTTGCGGGTCGCGATCTCGAGCAGGCGGGCGGCGGCGTTGCTGGCGTCGGGGACCGTCTCCACGCGGAGCGTCTCGACTCCGGCCGCGGCCACCGGCGCGGCGGCGGCCACGGGGGCGGCGGCCTGCACCTCGGGGGCCGGCGGAGCCGGGGGCTCCTCGACCGGGGGCGGCTCCGGAGCGGGCGGCGCCTCGGCCTGCGGGGCCTCGACGGGCGGGGTCGGCGCCGGTGCCGCCGCGGCCCCGGACTGCGCCGCGACCAGCTTGGCCCGCAGCTCCTCGTTCTCCTTGGTGAGCCTCGCGAGCTCGGCCTCCACCTCGTCGAGGAACTGGTCCACCTCGCCCATGTCGTAGCCCTCACGGAGGCGGACAGGCGTAAAGCGCTTGTTGCTCACGTCCTCAGGCGTCAGCGGCATGACCTCACCCATTCGTATAGCTCGGAAGTACTTCTCAGGCGAACAATAGCGCCTGACCCCCGCCGGAGTACGCATCCCTCCGGCATCTCACACCCGCACCGTTGTCACCATCAGTCACAGTCCCCCGCGGGGCCGGGGTCGGGCCGAGACGGTGTCGGCTGCGTTTCGTCAGCTCTGGTTGAAGAAACCGCCCTCGGCGATCAGCTGCTTGTCCTCGGCCGCCACGCTCACGTTGGGCGGGGACAGCAGGAAGACCTTGTTGGTGATCCGCTCGATCGTGCCGCGGGTCGCGAACACCAGGCCGGCCGCGAAGTCGACCAGACGCTTGGCGTCGTTGTCGTCCATGTCGGAGAGGTTCATGATCACCGGCGTGCCGTCGCGGTACTGCTCGCCGACGGTGCGGGCCTCGTTGTAGGTGCGCGGGTGGACGGTGGTGATCCGCGACAGCTCGGCCACCACGGCCTCCGCGGGACGGGTCGACCGGCGCTCGGCCAGGTCGGACACGGGCGCCGGCCGGCGCTCGCTCGGGCGCTCTGCGTGTCGCCGCTCCGCCTGCGCCTGGGCGGCCCGGTCGTAGTCGGAGTCGTAGCCGGCGTCGTCGAGATCGTCGTCGTAGCGGCCGGTGTCCTCGAGGAGGCCGAGGTACTCGCCGATCTTGCGCATCGCGCTCATGAGTGTGGTCCTCCGCAACTGGCGGCACGCCGGACGGCGCGCCTCGGTGCTTGGGACGCTACTTCATCGGAGGCCTCGAACCGAGGACCGCGCTGCCGACACGCACGTGTGTCGCGCCGACCGCGATGGCGGCCTCGAAGTCGCCGCTCATCCCCGCCGAGAGCCAGCCGGCGTCGGGGTGCTCGCGGAGGAAGGTGTCGCGGACCGTCGCCAGCCGCGCGAACGCCGCTTCGGGCTCCTCGCCGAGGGGCGCGACGGCCATCAGGCCGCGCAGTCTCAGCCCCTCCGCCCCGGCGACCCGGTCGGCCAGCGCGGGCAGCTCGGCCGGGGCCGCGCCCGAGCGTCCGGCCGGCGTCCCCGGCGGGTCCAGGCTGACCTGCAGCAGCACGTCGAGGGTGCGGCCGTGCTCGAGCGCCCCCCGGGACAGCGGGCCGACCAGCTTGCCGCGGTCGACCGACTCCACGACGTCGGCGTACGCCGTCACGGCGGCGGCCTTGTTGGACTGCAGGCCGCCGATGAAGTGCCACCGCACGTCGAGGTCCGCGCAGTCGGCGGCCTTGGCCGCGGCCTCCTGGTGTCGGTTCTCCCCGACGTCGGTCACCCCCAGGCGAGCGAGCAGCCGCACGTCGTCGGCCGGGAAGAACTTCGTCACCACCACGAGGGTCACGTCGCCCCCGGCGCGGCCGGCGGCGTCGGCCGCCTCGCCGATGCGGCGGCGTACGTCGGCCAGTCGCGCGCCGACCTCGGACTCCCGGGTCCCAGTCATCGCGACCGCCAGACGACCCCGGCGAACCGGCCGGCGGCTCCGCCGTCGCGGCGGTACGACGGCCACCGGGCGTCCTCGCGCGTGCAGCCGACGACCACCCGCACCGCGCAGCCGGCGGCGACGAGCTGGGCGCGGACGCCGGCCCCGAGGTCGAGCGCCGGCGTGCCCCACGTGGTGGTGGCCCAGGTCTCGGGCACCAGCGCGGCCACCTCGTCGCGCAGCGGCGCGGGCACCTCGTAGCAGCCGCCGCACACGTGCGGTCCCACCCAGGCGGTGAGCGTCTCGGCCCCGAGCTCGCGCATCTCGGCGACCACCGCGGGCACGACGCCCGCGGCGACCCCGGGGCGCCCGGCATGCGCGGCGCCGACCACGCCGGCCTCGGCGTCGGCCAGCAGCACGGGCACGCAGTCGGCGGCCCGGGTCAGCAGCGCGACTCCCGGCTCGTCGGTGACCAGCCCGTCGGCCTCCGGCGGGTCCGCGGCGGCCGCGCCGACACGGCGCACCGTGCGGCCGTGCACCTGGCGCATCACCTGTGGGCGGGCGCCGGTGGCGTCGGCGAGCTCCCTCAGCGCGGCGGCTCGCTCGGCGTCGCCGGCGGCGTCCCCCAGCGCCAGGCGGCGGTCGGTGAAGCCGATCTCGACGGTGTGCCTCCCCGGGAGGAGGTCACGCTCGACGAGCACGGGCTCGACGAGGAGGGGGTCGGTCACCCGGCCCACGCTAGCCGGGGGCCGGCGGTCAGCGGCGACGACTCACTTGAGGAAGTCGGGCACGTCCAGGTCGTCGTCGTCGAAGCCCGGCGCCGGCGGCACCCGCGGCGGGGCGGGCTCCCGGGCCTCGCTCTTCGGCTGGTCGCCCGGGGAGTGCTGGGCCGCCTCGGCGCGCGCACCGACGAGGGCCGGCTCCGGCTCGGCGTCGCGCGAGGACCCGGGCTTGCCGGTGAGCTCGTCGACGGCCGCCTTGGTCTCGGCCTGCGTCTGCTGCGGGGCGGCCGGCTTGCGTCGCAGACCGCCGCCCTCCTCCAGACGCTTGGGCAGGCCGCCGTCGAAGCCGGCCGCGATCACGGTGACCCGCACCTCGTCACCGAGCGCGTCGTCGATGGTGGCGCCGAAGATGATGTTGGCGTCGTGGTCGGCAGCCTGCGAGACCAGCGCCGCCGCCTCGTTGATCTCGAACAGGCCGAGGTCGGACCCGCCGGCGATCGAGAGCAGCACGCCGTGCGCGCCGTCGATGGAGGCCTCGAGCAGCGGGCTGGAGACCGCCATCTCGGCGGCGGCCACGGCGCGGTCCTCGCCGCGGGCGGAGCCGATGCCCATCAGCGCCGACCCGGCGTTGGCCATGACCGACTTCACGTCGGCGAAGTCGAGGTTGATCAGGCCGGGGGTGGTGATCAGGTCGGTGATGCCGCTGACGCCCTGGAGCAGCACCTGGTCGGCCTGCTTGAAGGCGTCGAGCACCGACACGTTGCGGTCGCTGATCGACAGCAGCCGGTCGTTGGGGATCACGATCAGCGTGTCGACCTCCTCGCGGAGCCCGGCGATGCCCTCCTCGGCGGAGGTGGCGCGGCGACGGCCCTCGAACGCGAACGGCCGGGTCACCACGCCGATGGTGAGGGCGCCGAGCGAGCGGGCGATCCGGGCGACCACGGGGGCGCCGCCGGTGCCGGTGCCGCCGCCCTCGCCCGCGGTGACGAAGACCATGTCGGCCCCCTTGAGGACCTCCTCGATCTCCTCCGCGTGGTCCTCGGCCGCCTTGGTGCCGACCTCGGGGTTGGCTCCGGCGCCGAGGCCGCGGGTGAGCTCGCGGCCGATGTCGAGCTTGACGTCGGCATCGGACATCAGGAGCGCCTGGGCGTCGGTGTTGATCGCGATGAACTCGACGCCCTTGAGGCCGACCTCGATCATCCGGTTGACGGCGTTGACGCCACCGCCACCGATGCCCACGACCTTGATGATGGCCAGGTAGTTCTGGGCTGCTGCCACGGCTTTGCCTCTCCGGGTGGGTGGTCCGGCTGTCTGCTCCGGACGATGCTGGTGCGGCTCGGGTCTGGTGGGAACGAGGTGATGCGTGCGGGGAAGACGCGAGGCTCCCGGTGCGGCACCGGAACCCTAACCCTGAGCCTGAGGGTTATAGTTATGTCAACCTCGCGATGTCGATGACAGTAGGCAGCACCGGCCCTCGCGCGGCGGCGACACGCGGGGTCGACCTCAGAAAGCCGGAGAAATCCTCGGCCGGCGGGACGTCAGGAACGGATCGTGGGCTGGGCCGGCACGCTGACGTCGTAGACCGCGCCCTCGCGCTCGAGCAGCACCTGCAGCACCTGGGCCTTGGTGGCCGACTCCGCGGCACTCCCCCACAGCACCGTGCGGCCGTCGCGCAGCGCCAGGGTGATCTGGTCGATCGAGGACACCTCGAGGTGGTCGACCTGGCGGGCCAGCGCCGACGGCAGCGCGGCCACGACGGACGCCGCCTCGCGGCGTACCTGCCGGTCGGTCGGGCCGGTGGTGCGCACGTCGGGCAGGTCGTCGGGTGCCCGGTCGTAGTCGCGGAAGAGCACGCCGTCGGCGTCCATCCCCGTCACCGTGCCGTCGACGGTGAGCACGGCGACCGCGGTCCGCTCGGTCACGTCGACGGCGACGGCGTGCGGCCACGACCGGGACACGGTCGCCGACGCCACGGCCGGCAGCGCCTCGACCCGGCGCTGCACCAGCCCGAGGTCGACCCGGGCCAGGGGCGTCCCGGGCGGCACGTCGGCGGCGTCGGTCACCTCCTGCGCGGTGAGGTACGACGTGCCCGTCACGGTGACCTCGTCGGCGGCGAGCACGCTGCTGAACAGCACCAGCCAGCCGCCGCCCACGACCAGCGCCGCGACCAGTACGCCGGCCAGCCCCCAGCGCCAGGCGCCCCAGCGGCGTGCCCACTGCCGGCGGGCGAAGCGCCGCCGGGTGCGCTGGTCGGCGGCGGAGCGGACCCCGGTCATCCCCGCTCCTCCAGCAGCGCGAGGATCCGCGGCGCCAGCCGGGTGACCGTGCCCGCGCCCAGGGTCAGCACCAGGTCGCCGGGGCGCGCCCGGTCCACGACCTCGGCGGGCACGGCGTCGAAGTCGGGCACGAACGCGACCCGGTCGCCGGGCAGCGGCACGTGGTCGGCGACCAGCGCCCCGGTGACCTCGGGGTCGGCGTCCTCGCGGGCGAGGTAGACGTCGAGCACGACCACCTCGTCGGCGGCGCCGAGCGCCTCGCCCATCGCCGGGCCAAGCAACCGGGTCCGCGAGACCAGGTGCGGCTGGAAGGCGACGACCACGCGCCCCTCCCCCGCGACCGAGCGCGCCGCCGCGAGGTCGCCCGCGATCTCCTGCGGGTGGTGGGCATAGCTGTCGTAGACGCGGACGCCGCCGGCCTCGCCCTTGCGCTCCATCCGGCGATGGGTGCCGGTGAAGGCGCCGAGCCCCGCGGCCAGGTCGTCGAAGCCGAACCCCAGGCGCAGCCCCAGGGCCAGCGCGGCCAGCGCGTCGTGGGCGTAGTGCCGGCCCGGGATCTGCAGCCGCAGCTCGCCCCGCTCGACGCCGCCGTCCAGCACCCGGCAGACCGAGCCGCCTCCCTCGAGCCGGAGGTCGACGGCGCGGACGTCGGCCGTCTCCGCCTCGCCCGCCGACACGGCCGTCCGACCCTGGCTCCGGGCGAGGTCGGCCAGCCGGGCGGCGCCCGGGTCGTCGGCGCAGACGACCAGTAGCCCGTCGGGGTCCAGGGTGCCGACGAACTCGTCGAAGGCCGCGCGGTAGGCCGCCTCGGTGCCGAAGTGGTCGAGGTGGTCGGCCTCGACGTTGGTGACGATCGCGGCGTGCGGGCGATAGACGAGGAAGGCGCCGTCGCTCTCGTCGGCCTCCGCGACGAACAGGTCGCCGGAGCCGGCGTGCGCGTTGGTGCCGAGCTGGGTCAGGTCGCCCCCGACGGCGTACGACGGGTCGGCGCCGGCCCGCACCAGCGCCATCGCGAGCAGCGAGGTCGTCGTGGTCTTGCCGTGGGTGCCGGCGACGGCGAGCACCCGGCGCCCCTGCATCGCCGCGGCGAGACCCGCGGACCGGGGCCACAGCCGCAGCCCGCGCTCGACGGCGGCGACCACCTCGGGGTTCGACTCGCGCACCGCCGTCGAGACGACCACGGTGCGGGCGGAGCCCAGCTGGTCGGCGGCGTGGCCGGCGTGGGTGCGGATGCCGAGCTCGCGCAGCGCGGCCAGCGTCGGCGAGTCCTGGGCGTCGCTGCCGGACACCTCGACGCCGCGGGCGACCATGATCCTCGCGATGGCGGAGAGGCCCGCTCCGCCGATGCCGACGAAGTGCACGGGCCCCAGCTCGGCCAGGGGCGGGATCCGGTCGGGGACGGGGACCTTCACCGGCCGCCTCCGGACTCCCAGACGATGGCCGCGAGCCGGTCGTCGGCGTCGGCGGGGATGAGCGCGGCCGCGGCGGCCCCCATCGCGGCGAGCCGGTCGGGGTCGGTGGCCAGGCCGGGCACGGTGGCCGCGACCCAGGCGGAGGTCAGCGCGGCGTCGTCGACCAGCAGACCCCCGCCGGCGTCGACCACGGGACGGGCGTTGTGGGCCTGCTCGCCGTTGCCGATCGGCAGCGGCACGAACACCGCGGGCAGCCCGACGGCCGCCGCCTCGGTCACCGACGACGCGCCGGCACGGCACACGACCAGGTCGGCCGCGGCATAGGCGAGGTCCATCCGCTCCACGAACGGGACGACGACATAGGGCACCTGGGAGGTCGCGGCCGGTGTGGCCTCGCCCTGCGGGCCGACGACGTGCAGCACCTGGACGCCGGCCTCCGCCAGCGCGGCGGCGGCCCCGCTCACCTGCTGGTTGAGGCGGCGCGCGCCCTGGGAGCCGCCGGTGACGAGCAGAGTGGGGCGGTCCGGGTCGAGGCCGAAGGTCTCCCGTGCCTCCGCGCGCAGCGCGGCGCGGTCGAGCGTCGAGATCATCCGGCGGATCGGCAGGCCGACGTACTCCGCCCGCGGCAGCGGGGTGTCGGGGAAGCTGACCGCCACCCGCTGGGCGACCCGGGCGCCGACCCGGTTGGCGAGGCCGGGCAGGGCGTTCTGCTCGTGGACGACGAGGGGGAGGCGGCGCCGCCGCGCCGCGAGGTAGGCCGGCATCGAGACGTAGCCGCCGTAGCCGACGACGACGTCGAGCTCGACCCGGTCGAAGACCGCCAGCGTCTCCTTCACCGCCGCCCGGAGCCGGACCGGCACCTTGGCGAGGTCGACGCTCGGTCGCCGCGGCAGCGGCACCGGCGGGATCAGCTCGAGGGGGTAGCCGGCCGCGGGCACCACGGTGTTCTCGAGGCCGCGCGGCGTGCCGAGGCAGGTCACCGCCACGTCGGGGTCGAGGCGGCGCAGCGCGTCGGCGGTCGCGAGCAGGGGCGAGGTGTGGCCGGCGGTGCCGCCGCCGGCGAGCAGGATGCGCATCGGGTCCAGCCTAGAGATCCGCGGTCCTCCGGGCGCGCGCGGCCGACACCCCGGAGGAGCGCTGGCGTCGGCGCAGGGCCAGCGCCCGCGCGGCCTCGGGCTCCCGCCGGGCGAAGCCGGCCAGCAGCGCCAGCGCGACCAGGGACGGCAGCAGCGCGGAGCCGCCGTACGACACCAGCGGCAGCGGGATGCCGATGACGGGCAGCAGGGCCAGCACCATGCCGACGTTGATCATCATCTGGCCGAGCAGCCACACCACGATGCCGAACGAGGCGTAGCGCACGAACGGGTCCTCGGTGGAGGTGGCGATGCGGATGGCGGCGTAGGCGATGGTGAGGAACAGCAGCACCACCAGGCCGGTGCCGACCAGACCGAGCTCCTCGCCGAGCACCGCGAAGATGAAGTCGGTGTGCGCCTCCGGCAGGTCGCCCCACTTCTGCCGGCTGGCGCCGAGCCCCTCGCCGAACCAGCCGCCCGAGGAGAGGGCGTAGAGGCCGTGCGCGGGCTGCCAGCCCGCGTCGTGGAAGTCCTTGAACGGGTCGGTGAAGCTCAGCAGCCGCTGGCGCCGTTCGGAGTCGGTGGTCGCGAGGTAGAGCGCGCCGACGCCGGCGATCGACGCCGCGAGCGCGAACAGCCGGCCGGGCGCGCCCACGGCCCAGAGCATCGCCAGCATGATGGCGAGCAGCACCAGGGCGGTGCCGAGGTCGCGCTGCCAGAGCACCAGCGTGACGACCACCAGCATCCCGGGCACCACGGGCACCAGCAGGTGGTGCAGCTGGTCGAGCCGGCGCTCCTTGTTGGCATAGACGTGCGCGGCCCAGATGACCAGCCCGAGCTTGGCGAACTCCGAGGGCTGCACCTGGATCGGCCCCAGGCCGACCCAGTTGGTGTTGCCGTTGACCGTGACGCCGAGCGGCGTCTGGGTGAGGGCGAGCAGGCCGATGCCGAGGAACAGCCCCGGCCAGGCGAGCCCGCGGAGCCAGCGCAGCGGCAGCCGCATCGCGACCCAGACCAGGGGCAGCCCGATCGCCACGGCGACCAGCTGGCGGCGCACCCAGTAGTAGCTGTCGTCGTGGTACTTGTAGGCCTCGACGCTGGAGGCGCTGAGCACCATCACCAGCCCGATCGCCAGCAGCAGGGCCGGCGCGACGAGGAGCAGGTAGTACGACGTCAGCGGCCGGTCCAGCAGCTGCCGCAGCGGGTCGAGGTGCCGCCGCGCGGAGGTCGCCAGCGAGCGGGCGTCGTCGGCGACGGACCCGGTGGCCTCCGGCCGCACCGTCGTCATGCCGCTCCTCTCGCCCTGCGCGGATGCTCGCGGGACCACGCGTCCCGTGAGTCACACCAGTCTCGCTGGCCACGGCGCCGGAGGCCGTGAGGCGCCGGGGGTGTGTCGCGCCGCCCGTCGCTCGTCGACCGGGACGACATCGGCGACGCGTCGGGGCGATATTCGCGACGCGTCGGCGTCCTCCCGGGCTCAGCGCAGGCGGCGGACGGCGTCGGCGAAGGCGTCGCCGCGGGCGGCGTAGTCGCGGAACTGGTCCATCGACGCGCAGCCGGGCGCCAGCAGCACGGTGTCGCCGGGCCGGGCCAGCGCGGCGGCCTCGCGGACGGCGTCCTGCATCGGCGCCGCCGCCTCGTCGGGGACGGCCACCACGGGGACGTCGGGGGCGTGCCGGGCGAGCGCCTCGGCGATGACGTGCCGGTCGCGGCCGAGCAGCACCACCGCCCGCAGCCGGTCGTGGACCGACGTGACCAGCTCGTCGAAGCGGGCACCCTTGGCCAGCCCGCCGGCCACCCACACAACGGAGTCGTAGGCGCGCAGCGAGGAGAGCGCGGCGTGCGGGTTGGTGGCCTTGGAGTCGTCGACGTAGGAGACGCCGCCGACGTCGGCGACCCGCGCGATGCGGTGCCCGTCGGGGCGGAACCCGCGCAGCCCGTCGCGGACGGCGGCCTGGCTGACGCCGTGGGCGCGGGCGAGCGCGGCGGCGGCGAGGGCGTTGGCGACCATGTGCGGCGCCGGCGAGGCGAGGTCGTCGAGCGTGCCGAGCTCGGCGGCGCTGGTCGCCCGCTCGGGGATGAACGCCCGGTCGACCAGGATGTCGTCGACGAGCCCCAGCATCCCGACCGCCGGCATGCCCAGCGTGAAGCCGATCGCCCGAGCGCCCTCGACCACCTCGGCCTCGCGCACCAGCCGCTCGGTCTCGGGGTCCTCGACGTTGTAGACGCACGCGCGCTCGACGCCGTGGTAGATCCGGCCCTTGTCGGCGGCGTAGGCGGCGAGCGAGGGATACCAGTCGAGGTGGTCCTCGGCGACGTTGAGCACCGCCGCGGACTCGGCGGCCACCGACGACGCGTAGTGCAGCTGGAAGCTGGACAGCTCGACGGCGAAAACGTCGTAGGGCGCCGGGTCCATCACCGCCTCGACCACCGGGCGGCCGACGTTGCCGACCGCGGCGCTGCGCAGCCCGGCCGCGCGGAGGATGGCGTCGAGCATCTGGACGGTCGTCGTCTTGCCGTTGGTGCCGGTGACCGCGAGCCACGGCACCGGCCGGTCGGGGTCGCGCAGCCGCCAGGCGAGCTCGACCTCTCCCCACACCGGGACCCCGCGCTCGGCTGCCTGGGCCAGGAGCGGCGCGTCGGGGCGCCAGCCGGGCGAGGTGACCACGAGGTCGACGTCGTCGGGGAGCGCTGCCGTGCTGCCCCGGCCGAGCCGGACGTCGGCGCCGAGCACCTCCAGCAGCGCGGCCTGCTCGGCCTTGACGTCGCTGGTGGTCTCGTCGAGGGCGGTGACCGCGGCGCCGAGGTGGGTGAGGTTGTCGGCGGCGGCGAAGCCGGAGACGCCGAAGCCGGCGACGACCGCCCGGACCCCCTCCCAGGAGTCGTGACGGCCGAGCGTGTCGGGGTCGGGCCGCTCGGCGGCGGTCACGTGCCGGCCACCCACTCGGCGTAGAAGATGCCGAGCCCGACGACCACGAAGAGCCCGGTGATGATCCAGAACCGGATCACCACGGTGACCTGCTCCCAGCCGAGCATCTCGAAGTGATGGTGGAGTGGCGCCATCCGGAAGATCCGTCTGCCCTTGCTCAGCTTGAAGAAGCCCACCTGCAGCATCACCGAGAGCGTCTCGATGACGAACAGCCCGCCCAGGATGACCACCAGCAGCTCGGTGCGGGTCAGCACCGCGAGCCCGGCCAGGCCGCCGCCGAGCGCCAGCGAGCCGGTGTCGCCCATGAAGATCGCGGCGGGCGAGGCGTTCCACCACAGGAAGCCGAAGCAGGCGCCGGTGATCGCCGCCGACACGATCGCCAGGTCCAGCGGGTCGCGGACGTCGTAGCACTTGGCGGTCGGCAGGTCCTGGCAGAACTGGTTGCGCTGCCAGATGTTGACCAGCGTGTAGGCGCCGAACACCATCACCGACGCGCCCGTGGCCAGCCCGTCGAGACCGTCGGTGAGGTTCACCCCGTTGGCGAAGCCCGCGACGATCCCCCAGATGAACAGGACGATCAGGATCGGCGGCAGCGTCAGCGCGGGGATGTCGCGGAGGAACGAGATGGTGCTGGAGGCAGGCGTGCGGCCGTTCTCGTCGGCCAGCATCGGGGAGATCGCGAGCGCGCCGAACACCACCGCGACCACCGTCTGCCCGACCATCTTGGCCTTGCTGCGCAGCCCCAGCGACCGCTGCTTGACGATCTTGATGAAGTCGTCGACGAAGCCGACCGCGCCCATGCCGACGAACAGGAAGAGCAGCAGCAGCGCCGAGGCGGAGGGCCAGGAGTGCGTGATCAGCTTGGCCACGGAGTAGCCCACGACCGTGGCCAGGATGATCACGGCCCCGCCCATGGTGGGGGTGCCCCGCTTGGTGTGGTGGCTGGTCGGACCGTCGTCGCGGATCTCCTGGCCGTAGCCCCGTCGGGACAGCAGGCTGATCGCCACCCGGGTGCCGAGCAGCGAGATCAGCAGCGAGAACCCGCCGCCGAACAGGATCGCTCTCATGCTCCGGGCTCTCCTTGGTCGTCGGTCGGGTCGTCGGTCGGGTCGTCAGCCGGCACCGGGGCCAGCAGCCCCTCGGCCAGGACCTCGAGGGCGGCTCCCCGGGACGCCTTCACGAGGACGACGTCACCGGCCGTGACATTGTTCCGCACCCACGCCAGCGCCGCGTCGCGCCCCGCCGTGTCGAGCGCGACGCCCCGCCAGCCGGGCGTGGTGCGCGCCCCGGCCGCGATGGCCGCCGCCTCGGGACCGACCGCCACCACGACGTCGACCCCCAGGCCGGCGGCCTCGGCGCCGACCTCGCGGTGCAGCGCGGCGGACTCGGCGCCCAGCTCGCGCATCTCGCCGAGCACGGCGAACGTGCGTCCTCGGCGCTCCCCCAGCGAGCAGAGCGCCTCGAGCGCGGCGCGCATCGAGGCCGGGTTGGCGTTGTAGGCGTCGTTGACCACGACGAGGCCGTCGGCGCGCTGGTGCAGCTCCATCCGCCAGCGCGACCCCGGGGCCGGGCGGTTGAGCGCCTCGGCGACGGCGTCGGGCGCCACCCCGGCCGCGATGGCCAGCGCCGCCGCCGCGGCGGCGTTGGCGACCTGGTGGCCGCCGACCTGGTCGAGCCGGACCGGCAGCCACCGGCCGGCGTACCCGAGCTCGAAGGAGGGGCGGCCGAGGTCGTCGGCGGTCACCTCCCGCCAGGAGACGTCGCCGCCGACGCCGAACGACAGCACGGGCGCGCGGGTGCGGGAGGCCATGGCGGAGGTGCGGGGGTCGTCGGCGTTGAGCACGGCCACGCCGTCGGCGGGCAGCGCCTCCACGATCTCCCCCTTGGCGGCGGCGATCGCCTCGACCGAGCCGAACTCCCCGAGGTGGGCGCTGCCGACGTTGAGCACCGCCGCCACCCGCGGCGGAGCGACCGAGCAGAGGTAGCCGACATGCCCGCCGCCCCGGGCGCCCATCTCGACGACGAGGTAGCGCGTCTCGTCGGTGCAGCGCAGCGCCGTCAGCGGCACGCCGAGCTCGTTGTTGAGGTTGCCGCGGGTGGCCACGGTGGCGCCGACCGACGAGAGCACGTGGCCGAGGTAGTCCTTGGTGCCGGTCTTGCCCTGCGAGCCGGTGAGGGCGAGGACAGTGACCTCGGGCAGCCGGTCGAGCACGTGCCGGGCCAGCCGACCCAAGGCGGTGACGACGTCGGCGACGACGACGGTGGGCACCGGGAGGGCGCGGGAGCCGAGCACCGCGGCCGCTCCCCCGGCAACGGCACCCTCGGCATAGTCGTGACCGTCGACGTGCTCACCGGCCACGGCCACGAACAGCCCGCCGGGCACCGGGGCCCGGCTGTCGAGGAACGCCTCGCCCGTGACCACCAGGTCGGCGGGTCCGGCGACCTCGCCCTCGACGGCGGCCGCGACCTCGGCGAGCGTCATCCGGATCATCGGGCCAGCTCCTCGGCCACCACGACCCGGTCGTCGAACGGGTGCACCGTGCCGGCCACCTCCTGGCCCGTCTCGTGGCCCTTGCCGGCGACGACCACCACGTCGCCGGGACCCGCCGCCGCCAGCGCGGCCCGGATCGCCTCCCGACGGTCGCCGACCTCGCGGACCTCGGCCGGGCCCCTGGCGCCCGCGAGCACGGCACGACGGATGGCCGCGGGGTCCTCGCTGCGGGGGTTGTCGTCGGTGACCACGAGCAGGTCGGCCAGCCGAGCGGCGGCCTCCCCCATCAGCGGCCGCTTGCCGGCGTCGCGGTCGCCGCCGGCGCCGAGCACCATGATCAGCCGCCCCTCGGTCAGCGGGCGCAGCGTGGCGAGCGTCGCCTCGATCGCGTCGGGCTTGTGGGCGTAGTCGACGACGACGACGAACTCCTGTCCCGCGTCGACCCGCTCCAGCCGGCCGGGCACGCCGGGGCCGGTGGCGATGGCGGCCGCCACGGCAGCGGCGTCGAAGCCCGCCTCCGCGGAGGCGGCGACGGCCGCGAGGGTGTTGGCCACGTTGAACTCCCCCGGCAGCGGGCATCCGGCGGGGACGGCGAGCCCGTCGGGTCCGTGCACGGTGAACGTCGACCCGCTCGCCGTGGCCCGGATGTCGCTGACCCGCCAGTCGGCGCCCGCGTCGCGCAGCGAGAAGGTGCGCACCGGGATGCCGGCCTCGGCGACCAGCCGGCGACCGTGCTCGTCGTCGACCGAGACCAGGCCCAGCCGGGCGCGCTCGGCGGTGAACAGCGACGCCTTGGCGCGGAAGTAGTCCTCGAGGTCGGCGTGGAAGTCGAGGTGGTCGCGCCCGAGGTTGGTGAAGACGGCCACGTCGAAGACCACGCCGTCGACGCGGCCCATCACCAGGGCGTGGCTGGAGACCTCCATGGCGCAGGCCGTCACGCCCTCCTCGACCATCCGGGCGAACAGCCCGTGCAGGTCGGGGGCCTCCGGCGTCGTCAGCGCGGTGGCGACGTCGCGCCCGGCGATCCGGGTGCCGACGGTGCCGACCACCGCCGCTGGTACGCCGGCCGCCTGCAGGCCGCCCTCGGCCAACCGGGTCGCGGTCGTCTTGCCCTGGGTGCCGGTGATCCCGACCAGGGTCAGCCGCCGCGCCGGGTCGCCGTAGACGTGTGCCGACACCTCGCCGAGGACGCTCCGGGGGCGCGCCACCACCACGCCGGGGACGCCCGGGGGGACAGCCGCCGCGCCCTCCTCGTCGGTGAGCACCGCGACGGCGCCGGCCGCCAGCGCGTCGGGGAGATAGGCGATCCCGTGGGCCCGCGACCCCGCCAGGGCGGCGTAGAGGTCACCCGGGGCGACCCGCTGCGAGCTGAGCGTGATGCCGGTGACCCGGGTGGCTCGCAGCGCCTCCAGGTCGCCCAGGAAGTCCTGCGGGGTGCCTTCGCCGGCGATCCAGTCGCCCAGCTCCGCCACCGTGCACCCGACCGGGTGCCGGGGCCGGGTGGGAAGGTCCTCCGTCAGCACGTCGCGAGGCTACCGCCGGTCGGGGCCGCGGCCCGCACGCCCGTCACGGGGAGCCCCAGGTCGCGGGCAGGTCGGGGGCCGTGGTGCCCGTGGGGGGCACGGCGTAGTGGCGCAGGGCGTAGCCCATGATCCGGCTGAACGCCGGCCCGGCGACCGAGCCGCCTCCGCCGCCGTTGGCGGGGTCCTGGACCAGGACGTAGACCGTCAGCCGCGGGTCGTCGGCCGGGGCGAAGCCCGCGAACGAGACCGTGAACGTGCCGTCGTAGCAGCCGCAGTCCTTGCCGACGCGCTGGGCCGTGCCGGTCTTGCCGGCCACGCGGTAGCCCGGCACCGCGGCGGCGGGCGCGACGCCCACGTCGGGGTCGACGACGAGCTCCATCATCCGCGCGGTCTGTCGGGCGGCCTTCTCGCTGACGACGCGGTTGACCGTGACGTGGTCGGTGCCGACCTGCTGGCCCTGTCGCGTCCGGGCGCTGCCCTCGATCAGGCTCGGCGAGACGTGGACCCCGCCGTTGGCGACGGTGTTGACCGCGCCGGCCATCTGCAGCGCGTTGACCGACAGCGACTGGCCGAAGGCGATCCGGTCCTTGGTCTGCGGGGTCATCGAGGAACCGTCGGGCAGGATGCCGGGCGCCTCGCCGGCGACGCCGACGTCGGTCTTCTGGCCCAGTCCGAAGGCCCGGAGGTAGCGCCACAGCTGGCGCGGCTTCATCCGGTCGGCGGCCAGGACGGTGCCGATGTTGGACGACTTCGCGAGCACGCCGGCCAGCGTCAGCCGCAGCTCGCCGTGGGTGAACCAGTCGTTGATGGTCCGGTCCTGCCGGCTGAGTCTCGGTGGCACCAGGATCTGCTGTCGCGGGGTGACCAGACCGGCGTCCAGCAGGGCGGCCACGGTGAGCGCCTTCTGGACCGAGCCGGGCTCGTAGACGTCGTTCATCGCCCGGGACCCGAGGTCCTCCTCCGGCGACTCCAGCGGCTTGCTGGCGTCGTACGTCGGGTAGTCGGCCAGCGCGAGCACCTCGCCGGTGCGGCTGTCGAGCACGACCGCGACGCCCGACTCGCCCCCCGCGCCGTCGACGGTCTCGCGGAGCACCCGCTGGGTGAACCACTGGAGGTCGAGGTCGAGCGTGGTGGTGAGGTCGCGGCCCTCGACGGGGTCGACGATCGTGCTGTCGGCCAGCGGGATGCGGTAGCCCTTGCCGACCTGGTAGGTCGCGGTGCCGTCCTTGCCGGCGAGCCGCCGGTTGAAGGTCCGCTCCAGGCCCGCCAGCGGGCGCACGCCCTGCAGCGGGTCGGGCGTGCCGAGGAACCCCACGAGGTTGGCCCCGATGTCGTCGGAGGGGTACTCCCGGACGGGGTCACGGCGGGTGTCGAGCCCCTGGAAGCCGGCCTCCTCGGCGCGGTCCACGACGGAGGTGGCCAGCGCCGCGGGCACCCGGCGGGCGAGGTACTGGAAGCGGCTGTCCTGGGCCCGCAGCCGGTCGAGGGTGTCGAAGTAGTCGAGCCCCATCTCGTCGGCCAGGAACCGCGCCAGCTCGGGGGCCCGGTCGCGAGTCAGCTGGGGGTCGGCGACCAGCATCAGCCCGTCGATCGACTCGGCCAGCGGCTCGCCGTTGCGGTCGAGGATGTCGCCGCGGGTGGCGGGCAGCACGATCTCGACCGAGCCCTCGGCGGCGGCCATCTCGGCGTAGGAGTGGGAGTCGAGGCCCTGCAGCTGGACCAGTCGCGCGCCGAACGCCGACAGCACCATCGCGATGACGATGAACCCCACCCTCAGCCGCAGCTGGGGGGAGCCGCGCCGGATCCGGGCCGGCGAGGCCGGACGACGCGCAGCAGGCGGCACGACAGCTCCTCGGCGGGGTCTCGGATCAGCGGTCGGCACGGGTGGTCGTCCCGCGGTCCGGCGTACTCCCATTAGTACCCCGGTCCGCGCCCGCGCCCGCGGAGGCGGAGCCCGTGTCCCGGCGGTTCTTGGCCTTCTTCTCGTCCCGGTTCTTCTTGGCACCCTGGGCGGCGTCGGCCGGCGCGGGCACCGTGATCGGCGCGGGGTCCAGGATCGCCGGCTTGACCGGAGCCACGGGCTGGAGCCGCAGCTGCCGCGGCGCGGGGGCGGCGGCGCACTCGGGCTGCTTGCCGGACAGCGCGAGGAAGCACGACCCGCTCGGCAGCACCATGCCCATCGCCTGCGCCTGCTCGGCCACCCGCTGGGGGTTGCGCAGCGCCTCGACCTCGACGGCCAGCGCCTGCTCCCGGGCGGTGAGCGCCGCGGCCTTGTCCTCCAGCCGGGACGTCGTGAACGCCGCCTGCTGCATCGAGGTGTTGAACATCAGCAGGCCGACCACGCCGAGCGCCAGCACCAGCGACACCAGCAGCACGAACGGCACCCGCGGCGCCCGGGCGCGGACCCGGGGCACCACGGTCAGCCGCGCCCGAGACAGCGCGGCGTTGGTCAGCCGGAGCGCCGGGCCGGCGAGGGGGCTGCTCACGGGACTGCTCATCAGGCTGCTCCCTCGTGGGTGCTGGACGGCCGGGGACCGCCCGGGGACGGGGCGCCGATGCGCCCGGGGCGGACCCGCTCGGCGGCGCGCAGCCGCACCGAGGCGGCTCGCGGGTTGTCGCGCACCTCGTCGGGGCCGGCCTTCTCGGCGCCCCGGGTGACCAGCCGGAGCACCGGCTCGTGGCCCTCGGGCACGAACGGCAGGTCGTCGGGTACGTCGGTGCGCGCGGCGCCGGCGAAGACCCGCTTGACGATCCGGTCCTCCCCCGAGTGGTAGGACTCGACGACGACCCGCCCGCCGACGCCGATCGCGTCGACCGCCGCCGGGACGGCGCGGCGCAGCACCGCCAGCTCGTCGTTGACCTCCATCCGCAGCGCCTGGAAGGTGCGCTTCGCGGGGTGGCCACCGGTGCGCCGGGCCCGCGCGGGGATGACGTCGTACAGCAGCTCGACCAGGCGCCCTGAGGTGGTGAACGGCTCCCGGTCGCGCTCCCGCACGACCGCGGCGGCGATCTGGCGGGCGAAGCGCTCGTCGCCATAGCTGCGCAGCAGCCGGGCGAGGTCGCCGACGGCGTAGGTGTTGAGCACGTCGGCCGCGGTCGGGCCGCGGCTGGGGTCCATCCGCATGTCGAGCGGGGCGTCGGCGGCGTAGGCGAACCCGCGCTCCACCAGGTCCAGCTGCATCGAGGAGACGCCCAGGTCGAAGAGGACGGCGCTGACCTCGGCCAGCCCGGACTCGGCCAGGACCTCCGGGATCTCGTCGTAGACGGCGTGCACCGCGGTGAAGCGGTCGCCGAAGGCCGCGAGCCGCTCGCGCGCCAGCTCCAGGGCGGCGGGGTCGCGGTCGATGCCGATCACCCTGGCCAGGCCGCACCGGGCGAGCACCGCCTCGCTGTGGCCGCCGAGACCCAGCGTGGCGTCGACCAGGACCGCGTCGGGGTGGTCCAGCGCCGGCTCCAGAAGCGCCACGACCCGGTCGAGCAGGACCGGGACGTGCTGCGGGTTGCTCATCGTGGCCGCCCTAGCGCCCCAGGTGGGACAGCAGGACGATGACGGTGGCCAGCCCGCCGGACAGCGCGACCGACATCGCCATCACGGCCACCGACTCGCGCGCCTGGTGGCGGACCCGGGGCGGGACCGGACGGGCGGTCGCCGGGCCGGTCAGCGGACCCGACAGGGGCCCGGGGCCCGTGATCGGCAGGCTGCTCATGGTCTCGACCCCCATGGCTCTCGTGGTTGGCGCGGTGCTGGTGCGGAAGAACTCGTCGGGCCAGGTCCTTGCCCGCTCCGTGTGGGGAAGCGCCCTCTGGAACCGGGGAAGGTGCCCCAGATGGCGGCAGCGGAGCGGGCACAGGCCTCGTCCGACGAGTCCGTTGTGAAGTTGTGGAGGGTGCTGAGGGAGCGTCAGATCCCGGGGAAGATCTCCTCGCTGAGGTCGGCGAAGCGCTGCTCCTGCTCCGCCAGGTAGGTCTCCCAGCTGGTGGGGTCCCAGATCTCGACCCGGTTCATCGAGCCGATCACCACGACGTCCTTCTGCAGCGAGGCATAGGACCGCAGCAGCGGCGCGATGGTGATCCGCCCTTGCTTGTCGGGCACCTCCGAGAAGGCGCCCGAGGTGAGCATCCGGACGTAGTCACGGGTGTTCTTGTTGGTCAGCGAGGCCTCCCGGAGACGCTCGGTCAGCAGCGCGAACTCGGCGTGCGAGTAGACGGTCAGACAGCGCTCCTGCCCCCGCGTGACCATCAACCCGTCCTCCAGCTGCTCCCGGAACTTCGCCGGGAGGAACAGCCGCCCCTTGTCGTCCAGCTTCGGCGTGTAGGTGCCGACGAACATCGCCACCTCCACCGCCAGAGCCGGGCTCGGAACGCCCGCTTCCTCCACTTTCCACCACCTTACCCCACTTTCCCCCACCGTCAACCACATCCAGGCATGAAATCGCTGCGTTCTCACCCCGCGCCCCCGGGCTGACCTGCGAGAACGCGGAGTGGGGCGCAGTGGAGGAGAAAGGAAGGCAGCGTGGCGGACGCCGGGCGCGGCGCGGGAGCGGGACGGCTCGGAGCGGGACGGCTCGGAGCGGCACAGCCCGTAGCGGGACCGCGAGCACCGGACGGCCGCCGCGCGGCCGCCATCCGTAAGCAAACCGTGATCCGGGCGTCATCGAGCCGCGGTCACCGGAGCGCGTATGTTGCCCGGACCGCCTACGGTGGGCTCAGGACTCTCGCACCCGTCAGCGCGCCCGCGCTCCCCCCGCAGCCGGGCACACCCTCAGCAGGAAGGACCGCACGTGTCAGCAGCAGGCTCCGCCGGCGCCGACCTGGACACCCTGGCCCGGGTCACCGACCGGGTGCGCCACAACGTCGAGCGGGTGCTCGAGGGCAAGCCCGACGTGGTCACGTCGGCCCTCGTGGTGATGCTCGCCGAGGGGCACCTGCTGATCGAGGACGTCCCCGGCGTCGGCAAGACGATGCTCAGCAAGGCGCTGGCGCGCAGCATCGACTGCTCGGTGCGCCGCATCCAGTTCACGCCCGACCTGCTCCCCTCCGACGTCACCGGGGTGTCGGTCTTCAACCAGAACACCCGCGAGTTCGAGTTCCGGCCCGGCGGGGTCTTCGCCAACATCGTCGTCGGCGACGAGATCAACCGCGCCTCGCCCAAGACGCAGTCGGCGCTCCTCGAGTGCATGGAGGAGCGGCAGGTCACGGTCGACAACACGACCTACCAGCTCGAGGCGCCGTTCATGGTCATCGCGACCCAGAACCCGATCGAGATGGAGGGCACCTACGCCCTGCCCGAGGCGCAGCGCGACCGGTTCCTCGCCCGGGTCTCGGTGGGCTACCCCGTCGAGGCGGCCGAGATCGCGATGCTCGACGTCCACACCGGCCGGCGCCCCCTCGACGACCTCGAGCCGGTCACCGACGCGTCCGAGATCCGCAAGCTGATCGACATCGTGGCGCAGGTCTACGTCTCCCAGCCCGTCCAGCGCTACGCCGTGGCCCTGACCACCGCGACCCGCCGCTCCGGCGAGCTGACCCTCGGCGCCTCGCCACGCGCCACGCTCCACCTGGTGCGCGCGGCCAAGGCCCGCGCCGCCATGGAGGGGCGCGACTACGTGCTCCCCGACGACGTCACCGCACTCGCCCAGCCGGTGCTGGCCCACCGGCTGCTCGCCAGCGTGGAGGCCGCGATGAGCGGCCGCACCACCAGCACCATCCTCGACGGCCTGCTGGCCACCGTCCCGGTGCCCGAGGGCGCCGGCGGCTGAACGGGCGGAGGGGGCTGCCGTGCGCGAGGGGCTGTCGGGCCTGACCACCCGGGGACGGGCGTTCCTCGCCGCCGGCATCACGGCGGTCGTCTGCGCGCTGGTCATCGGCCAGCCCGCGCTCACCCGGGTGGGCGTGCTGCTGCTGGCCGTCCCCCTGCTGACGGCGTACCTCGTCGGGCGCAGCCGCTACCGCCTGGCGCTGGTGCGCACCGTGACGCCGCAGCTCGTGTCGGCGGGGCAGCCGGCGCGGGTGCGGCTGATGCTGACCAACGAGGGCCGCACGCCCACCGGCATCCTGCTGCTGGAGGACCAGGTCCCCTACGTCCTCGGCACCCGCCCCCGGTTCGTGCTGGAGGGCGTGGGCCACGGGTGGCGCCGGCACGTGACCTACCAGGTCCGCTCCGACGTCCGCGGCCGCTACCAGATCGGGCCGATGTCGGTGCGGGTCACCGACCCGTTCGGCATGGTCGAGCTGGGCCGGGCGTTCACCACCACGGTCCCGCTGACGGTGACCCCGCGCACCGTCCCGCTCCCGGCGATCCCGCTCGGCGGCGTCTGGACCGGGTCCGGCGACAACCGGCCGCGCGCGTTCGCCTCCGGCAGCGCCGAGGACGTCACCGTCCGCGAGTACCGCCGCGGCGACGAGCTGCGCCGGGTGCACTGGCGCAGCTCCGCCCGGGTCGGGCAGCTGATGGTGCGCCGCGAGGAGCAGCCGTGGCAGTCACGCGCCACGCTGGTGCTCGACAACCGGCTCGGCGCCCACCGCGGTCAGGGAGCCGCGTCGTCCCTCGAGGCGGCGGTCTCCGCGGCCGCCTCGATCGGGGTGCACCTGTGCCAGCGCGGCTACTCCGTCCGGCTGGTCACGGCTGCCGGTGAGGAGCCGGGGGCCGGCTGGCACACCCGCGAGGCCGAGATGAACGCCGCTCCGCTGCTCGAGTCGCTCGCCGTCCTGCCGGCGGTGCGGGCGTCCCGGTTCGACACCGGCTGGCTGGCCGACCCCGGTCTGGGGTCGCTGGTGGTGGCGGTGTTCGGCGCCATCGAGGACCTCGACGGTCCGGTGCTGCGCCGGATGCGGATGCACACGCCGACCGCGCTGGCGCTGGCGCTCGACGTCCAGGCCTGGGCCCCGGAGTCGAGCCCGACCATCGACGGGGCGGCCGCGCTGGCCCTGCACGGTTGGCGCGCGGTCCCGCTGCGCCCGGGCAGCCGGCTCGACGCC
>JAUILS010000028.1 GCA_030432975.1 Actinomycetes bacterium | reverse complement strand
CGAGGCGCTGCTCGGCGAGGTGCCGGCGGTGCAGACCTGCCACCTCGACCTGTGGGCCGACAACGTCCGCCGGACGTCCGGCGGAGGCGTCTTCGACTTCGACTTCGACGGCGCCGGCCCCGGCGACCCGTCGGGCGAGCTCGGCATGCTGCTGGTCGACCTGGGCGGTGGGGACCGCAGCCGGATGCGCGCGCTGTGGGCGGCCTACCGCGACGCCAGAGGACCCGGCCAGGTCGCGGGGCCGGAGACGTTGACCATGGCGGTCGCCCAGCTCGGCCACATCACGGCGTACGCCTGTGAGCGCTGGCTGGCGACCGACGACCCCGCGGAGCGGGCCCGCCTGGAGTCGCTGGTGCGGGAGTACGTCGACGAGCCGGTGACGCTCGCCGTGGTGGACGCGGTGCTCGCCGCGACCCGGTGACGGGTCAGCTCTCGGCGGCGGACTTGAGCCGGGCCAGGCCCTTCTCGAAGTCGCCGCCGACCATCTTGTCCATGTTGAACAGCTTGCCGACCAGGCCGGAGAGGCCGGTCTGCTCGCCGGTCATCCGCCAGGTCACGTCGGTGCCGCCGTCGACCGGCGCCAGCTCGAAGTCGATCTTGTTGTCGGCCTTGAACGGCTTGTCGAAGTGGAGGTCGATGCCGACGTGCTCGGGATTGGACTCCGTGATGGCCATGCTGCCCCGGCCGGCCTTGCGGTTGCCCGACCAGGCGTAGTGGGCGCCCACCCCCGACTCGCTGCCGGAGTAGTCGCGCTGCAGGGCCGGATCGACGTCCTCCCACGGCGACCAGGACTGCCACTTGTGGAAGTCGTTGATCAGGTCGTGCACGCGGGCGGGATCCGCCGCCACGTGCGTCCGACGCACCACCTCGAATGCTGACATGCCCGCATCGTGTCAGATCGCGGCCGCCCGCACGACCATCACGTCGGGGAGGTCGCGGACGATCTCCTGCCAGGTGTCGCCCTCGTCGGCGGTGGCGAACACCGACCCGTTGCGGCCGCCGAGGTAGAGCCCGAGCGGGTCGCGACCGTCGTGGCACATCGCGTCGCGCATCACCGCGACGAAGAACCCGTCGGGGAGCTGGCCGCCGCCCAGCGGCTCCCACGACTCCCCCGCGTCGCGCGAGCGCCAGACCAGGGCCTTGCCCTCCTCGGGCCAGCGCCCCGTCGCGTCGTGGAGGGGGAAGAGGTAGACCGTGTCGGGGTCGCGCGGGTGGGCGACCACCGGGAAGCCGAACTCCGAGGGCAGGCCGTCGGCGATGTCGTCCCACGAGTCGCCGCCGTTGTCGGAGCGGTAGACCCCGCCGTGGTTCTGCAGGTAGAGCCGGTCGGGGTCGCTGGTGCGCGCCACCTTGTGGACGCACTGCCCGAACTCGGGGTAGTGCCGGTCGCCGGGCATGAACTCCGCCTTGACTCCCTGGTTGGCCGGCGCCCAGCTGGCCCCGCCGTCGCTGGTGCGGTAAACCCCGCCGGTGGAGATGGCCGCCAGCAGCGACTGCGGGTCGCTCGGGTGGGGCAGCAGCGTGTGGAACGCCTGGCCGCCGAACCCTTCGTTCCACTCCTGGCGGTGCGAATGGTCCCACAGGGCGCGCTCGAGCGCGAAGGTCTCGCCGCCGTCGGTGGAGCGGAAGACCGCGCCCGGCTCGGTGCCGGCCCACACGACGCCGTCCTCGACGCCCGGCTGGAGCTGCCACACCCGCGACACCGCGGCGCCGGTGTCCTCCGGGAAGGCGATGCCCCCACCGGGGGTCTCCTGCCAGGTCTCCCCCAGGTCGTCGGACCGGCGCACCTGCGGGCCCAGCCACATGCTCGAGGCGCCGGCGAGCAGCCGCGGGGTCTCGCCCCGGGTGTCGACCATGCAGGAGTAGACCTCCTCCATCGCGAAGTGTGGGCCGGTCCAGCTCCAGTCCTGCCTGGCCTCGTCGGAGAGCCCGATCCACATGCCCTTGCGGGTGCCGGCCAACACGATGGTGCGGCCCGACGTGCTGGCGGAGGGGTGCGCGGTCATGTCCTGCTCCTCTCCCGGCCCGCTCGGGGCCGGAGATGCGGTCGTCTGTGCACGGTAGACCCGATCGGGGACAGCGCGCTGCCCCCGGCGTCCGGGCCTCGGTGATCTGACCCTCGGGACGTCGCGAACTCATCGGTCGACCGTCGCCGCACCGGCCGGCGTACGAGCATGATGGGGGTTGGCCCGGGCCCAGCCGACCCGCAGGAGCTCACGATGACCCCGACCGACGCCGTCCGTGCGACCGCCCTCGACTACATCGAGGGGTGGTACACCGGCGACGCCGCCCGGATGGAGCGGGCCCTCCACGACGACCTGGTCAAGCGCACGCCGGCCGCCGAGGGGGCCGCCGGCCTGCGGGCGGTCACGAAGGAGCGCATGGTCGAGCTGACCCGGGACGGCGGGGGGCGCGACGTCGCCGACCCGGGCATCGAGGTGCACGTGGACGACGTCGTCGGCGACCTGGCCACCGCCCGCACCGTGTGCGTGGACTTCGTGGACTACCTGCACCTGGTCCGGACGCCGGCCGGTTGGCGGATCGTCGACGTCCTGTTCCTCGCGCGCACCTGACCAGCGCCCGGCCGGGCGGTCGCGCCGGCCGGCGTACGGGCTGCCGGAGCCCCACCTGCCAGTGGCCGGATCGGGGTGGGTTCCAGTCACCTGGTGAACGGGACCCTCCCCGGTCTGCCTCGGGACGACGGCTGACCACGCGCGAGGTGGGACCGGCGACCGGGCGTCCGACGGCCGCCCGACTAGATTGACCCGGTGCCAGCAGCCACCTCCCGCCCGGCGATCTCGCCCGTGTGGCTGGTGCTGGCGGGGATTTTGTCGGTGCAGTTCGGCGCGGCCATCGCCAAGCAGCTCTTCGACGAGATCGCGCCGACCACGATGGTGTGGCTGCGGCTGGCGACCTCGACGCTCATCCTGGGCGCCATCGCCCGGCCCCGGGTGCGCGGCCGGAGTGTCGCCGACTGGCGGGTGGCGGTGCTGCTCGGGCTCAGCCTGGCGACCATGAACTGGGCGATCTACCAGTCCTTCGCCCGGATCCCGCTCGGCCTCGCGGTCACGATCGAGTTCCTCGGGCCCCTCACGCTGGCGGTGGTCGGCTCCCGCCGCCCCCGCGACCTGGTCTGGGTGGCGCTGGCCGCGGCCGGCGTCGCCCTGCTGGGCATCGAGCCCGGGAACATCACCGCGGCCGGTGTCGGGTTCGCCCTGCTGGCGGCGGCGGCCTGGGCGGGCTACATCCTGGCCACGGTGCACACCGGCGCCCGGTGGCCCGGGCTCGACGGGCTCGCCGTCGCCAGCGCCGTCGCCACCCTCCTGCTCACGCCGTACGCCGTCGCGCGCGGCGGCTCCGCGCTCACCGACCCCCGGCTGATCGCGCTGGGCGCGGCGGTCGGGCTGCTCAGCTCGGTGATCCCCTACTCGCTGGAGATGGTGGCGCTGCGCACGCTCAAGCCGGCGGTCTTCGGCATCCTGATGAGCCTGGAGCCGGCCGCCGCGGCGCTGGCCGGCGCGCTGCTGCTCCACGAGCTGCTCGCGCCCCTCCAGCTGGTCGCGATCGCCTGCGTCATCGCGGCCTCGATCGGCGCCACCCGCCGCACGCCGATGATCACGGAGCCGGCGCTGGAGTGACGGTCTCCCCGACGACCACCGCCCGGCGGGCCGCCCGCCGCAGCGTCAGCAGCACGGCCGGGCCCAGCACGACCAGCATCACCGAGGTGGTGATGGCGCGGCCCGTGTCCCAGCTCCCGGTCGAGGTCAGCAGGGTGTAGACCGCGAACCGCTGGAGATTCTCCGCCAGCGGCGCGCCCGGCTCGAACGACAGCGACCCGCTGCTGGCCCCCGGCACCTCGATGCCGAGCAGGAACGGCCACCCCGAGAGGTTCATCAGGATCCCGAAGGCGTAGGCCGAGAACACGCCGTACGCCACCAGCATCGCGATCTCGGCGCGGCCGGTCACCCGCCGCGGCAGCAGCCCCGCGCCCATGCCGACCCAGGCCGACACGAGCATCTGGTAGGGCAGCCAGGGGCCGACGCCTGCGGTCAGCAGCGCCGAGGCGAACAGCGATGTCGCCCCGAGTGCGAACCCGAACGCCGCGCCGTAGACCCGACCGCCCAGGATCAGCAGGAAGAACACCAGCTCCACGCCTGCGACGCCGGCGCTGAGCCCGCGCATCACCGCGTTGATCGCGCTCAGCACGCCCAGGACGGCCAGCACCCGCGCGTCGATGCCCCCCTCGCTGAGCTCGGCGAGCACCACCACGATCACCAGCGGCAGCAGCGCGAGGAACAGGAACGGCGGGTCCAGCCGCGCCCCCTCCGGCACCCGCACCAGCAGCGGCCAGACGAGCATCACCAGCCCCGCCAGCGAGGCGACGGCGAGGACGGCGCGGCTGCGCCACCGCAGGGGTACGGCGACCACGGCGGCGGGCGGACGGGACAGCGCGGTCACGCGTCCTCCCGGGCGGTCACGCGGTCTCCTGGGCGGCCAGCACCTCGTCGACCCGGAGCCACGGCGGCCCGAGGATCTTGGTGACCTGGGGCGCGAACGCCGGCGACTCCGCGACCACCTCGCGCACCGGACCCGACGAGACCGTCTCCCCGTCGGCGAGCACCACGACGTCGTCGGCCACCGCGGCGACGAACTCCACGTCGTGGGTCGAGACGAGCACCGCCCGGCCCTCCGCGGCGAGGTCGCGCAGCACCCGGGCCAGCTCGCGCTTGGCGGCGTAGTCGAGCCCGCGGGTCGGCTCGTCCAGCAGCACCACCGGGGGCGCCGAGGTCAGCACCACGGCGAGGGCCAGCGACAGCCGCTGCCCCTCCGACAGGTCGCGCGGATGGGTGGCCGGGTCGATGCCCGGCGTCAGCCGGTCCAGCAGCGCGCGGCAGCGGCCCGGCTCGGCTGCGGCCGAGTCGTCGGCGGCCGCACACTCCTCGGCGACCGTGTCGAGATAGAGCAGGTCGGCCGCCGTCTGCGGCACCAGGCCCACGAGCGCCCGGCGGTCGGCGGGCTCCAGCCGCGCCGGGTCGTCACCGGCCGCGCCGGCGACCACCGACCCGGAGTGGCGCCGGCGGGTGCCCTGCAGCGCCCAGAGCAGCGTCGACTTGCCCGACCCGTTGCGGCCCATCAGCCCGGTGACGCGCCCGGAGGTCAGCGCCAGGGAGACGTCGCGGAGGGCCACCAGGTCGCCGTACGCGACGGTCACCTCGCGGGCCGCGAGCAGCGGCGCCCCCACCGGGGCCGCGGCGACGGGGCGCGGCCGCAGGTCATGACCGCGCAGCCGGCGCCGGGCCTCGCGGACGGTGAGCGGCAGCGGCGACCAGCCCAGCCCGCGGCCGAGCTCGACGATCGGCGGCACCACCGGGGAGTCGGCGAGCACCTCGGCCGGCTCGCCCACCCGCAGCCGGCCGTCCTGCAGCAGCGCGACGGTGTCGGCGAACGGCACCACCCGCTCCAGGCGGTGCTCGGCGAGCACGACGGCGACGCCGAGGTCGTGGACCAGCCGGGTCAGCGTGGCGAGCACCTCCTCCGCGGCGGTGGGGTCGAGCGCGGACGTCGGCTCGTCGAGCACCAGCGCGCGCGGGTGCATCGTCAGGACCGACCCGAGCGCCACCCGCTGCTGCTGCCCGCCGGAGAGGCTGCGCAGGTCGCGCCGCCGCAGGTCGGCGATGCCGAGCAGGTCGAGGGTCTCCTCCACCCGTCGGCGCATCGTCGACCCGGCGAGCCCGAGCTGCTCCATGCCGTAGGCGAGCTCCTCCTCCACCGTGTCGCTGACGAAGCCGGCGGCGGGGTCCTGGCCGACGTAGCCCACGAGATGCACCCGCTCGCGCGGCGGCCGCGCCGTCACGTCCTCGCCGTCGACCCGCACCCGCCCGGCCAGCACGCCGCCGGTGAAGCGCGGCACCAGCCCCGTGAGCACCCCGAGCAGCGTCGACTTGCCCGACCCGGTCGGCCCGGTGACGGCCAGCAGCTCGCCCTCGGCGACGTCGAGGTCGACGCCCCGCAGCACCGCCCGGTCGCCATAGCTGAACTGCACCCCGCGGACCTCGATCACGCCGCCACCTCCAGGGGTACGTCGGCGCGCGCGACGTCCGCCTGCCAGGGGTCCACCGGCGGCGGGGTGACCCACGCGGGGAAGGCGGCGACGACGACGGCCAGCAGCAGCGGCAGCGTCACGGTGGGCCAGGCTTGCACGCCGGGGTGCACCGCCACCAGGTCGGCGCGCGCCGTCCCCCAGACGAAGGCGGCGGTCGCGACCCCGCAGGCCACCGTCGCCGTCTCCGCGGCCCGCCACCGCTCCGGCCGGTAGCGGCTGCGCGACACCCGCCGGCCGGCCGCGCGCAGGCCCGCGACCGCGAGCACGGCCCCGAGCACCAGCATCGGCCCGGCCAGCACCCGTGGCGCGGTGGTGTCGAGGACGGCGTACGACCCGACTCCGAGGCCGACCAGCGCGCCGAGGAGAAGCGCCGCGGACCGGGCGCGCTCCCCGCGCCCCGCCTCGCCGGACCGGCCGTAGCCGCGGGTGTCCATGCCGGCGGCCAGCGCCAGGGAACGCTCCAACGCGTCCTCGAGCACCGGCACCAGGAAGCGCCGGGTCCGGGCCACCCGGCCCGCGGGGCCGCCGCGCAACGCCTGGGCGGCGCGCACCCGGCGGACGCTGTCGGCGAGCTGGGGGAAGATCGTGACGCTCACGACCAGGGCGGTGCCGACCTCGTAGAGCGCCGCCGGCATCGCGGCGAGCAGCCGCTTGGGGTTGGCCAGCGAGTTGGCGGCGCCGACGCAGAGGACGATCGTGCCCAGCCGCATCCCGTCGTAGAGCCCCGCCAGCAGCGACTCGAGGGTCAGCGGGCCGAGCAGCCGGATCCCGGCCACCCAGTCCGGCAGCGGGATCTCGGGCAGGTCCAGCAGCACGTGACCGGTGTCGACGCCGAAGACGACGCGGAACGCCACGCGCACGACGACGATCATCAGCGCCAGCCCGGCGTACAGCCGGAACGAGCCCGCCCACGCCCGCGCCGAGCGGCGGGAGACCACCACCACCCAGGCGGCGACCCCCAGCCCCGCCAGCACGAGCGGGTTGGTGGTCAGCGATGCCGCGGCCGCCAGCCCGAGCGCCCAGCCCCACCAGGCGGCGGGGTGCAGGTCCCGGGGCAGCCGGCGCGGCACCGACGAGGTCACGGCGCGGACCCTCCCGCGCGTCGCCGGACGTATGCCGTCGCGCCGCCGACGCCCGCGAGCGCCACCAGCACCGCGGGCAGCGCCCACCCGGGCAGGCCGCCGCCTCTCGGCTCCGACGGCTCGGCCGCCGTGGCGGCCACCGGGGAGGCGGTGGCCGAGACGGCCTCGGGCGTCGCGGACGCGGTCTGCTCGTCCTGGCCCTTGCCCGTCCGCTCCGCCTTGGCCTTCTCCTTGGCCTTCGCCTTCGACGAGCGCTCCGCCTCCTGGGACGGCGTCGCGGAGCCGCCCGTGGCCTCCGCGCCGGTGGTCGGCGCGGCGCTGGTGGAGCCGGGGGACGACGAGGGCTTCGCGCTCGCGCTGGGGCGGGGGGACGACGACGGCTTCGGGCTAGGCGAGGGCGACGGCGTCGCGGTGGCGGGGGGCTTGACCCCGGGGGGCGTCGTACCGGCGCTCCCCTGCCAGGAGAAGGCCACCGACTGGCCGTCCTGCAGCGTCAGCCCCGAGACGCCGAGCGTGGAGTACTTCCACGACGCCGAGGTGCCGTCGGCCCAGAACAGCCCCCAGTAGGCGTCCTGCGGCGGCGTGTTGACGCACGCCTCCGCGTCGGAGCCCGGCTTGTTGTCCACCCGGCAGACGAAGCCGGGCTGGCGCTGCACGTAGGCCAGCGCGAAGCCGGCGTCGTCGAAGAGGCTCTTGGCGGTCTTGCCGGCCCCGGAGGCGTCGCACTTCTGCACGACGCCGCCCCCGAGCTGGTGGAAGTCGACGACGACGGTCACCCCGGTGCCGCCGCTGCACGCGGCCGCCGCGGCGGGGGGCGCCTGGACCGCCGTCGCCCCCGCCGCGGCCACGAGGGCCGCGGCGGCCAGCAGACGGGCGGCGGTGCGGGTCACGCGCGTGGTCACCGGGCCCGGCAGTCGGCGACCGCCAGGTTGGTCAGGGCCGGGGCGGCCTGAGCGCTCGCGCGCCGCCACTGGTCGCGGGTGCCGTCGGTGATGCCGTCGGCCTGCCCCGCGGTCCAGCCGGCCTTGTCGTAGGCCACCGCGCCGAGCTCGCCGGTGAGCGGGGCGGCGTCCTCGAGCACCTGCCACTTGGCGACCCACTCCGCTGCGTCCTGCGCGGCGCCGCACGAGCCGGTCGCGCCGAGCGCCCACCCGGCCAGGCCGGTCGAGTTGGTGTTGGGGGCCTCCGTGGAGGCGCCGCCGCCGAAGGCACCGTGCTTCTTCTGGGTCGACTTCAGCCAGCGGACGGCCTTGGCGATCGCCTTCTTGGTCTTGAGGTTCTTGCCCTTCGTGGCCTGCAGCTGCAGCACCGCGACCGCCGTCGCGTCGGTGTCGGGCGCACTCAGCGTCGCCGGGTTGCCGGCGTTGCAGCTCTGCTTGCGGCTGGTGGTGCTCTTCTTGAAGTTCAGCCGGAAGTAGCCCTCGCTGCACTGCTGCTTGAGCAGGAAGCCGAGCGCGGCGCCGGCCTTGCCGGTGCCGGCGGTCTTCAGGGCGCGGACGGCGAAGGCCTGGCCGACGACGTTGGCGTAGTCGCCGTACTGGCTCTTGTCCTGGAGCCGGCCCTTGATCGCGGTCTTGGTGCTGACCCGCTTGTTGAGCTGCTTGACCAGGTCGGTGCCGCCGTACGCCGTCGGGTCGGCGCCGACGCTCTGCACGAACACCGCCAGCTTGGCGGTCGCGCCGGCGTACACCTCCGGCGCGTAGCCGGTGTAGTCGGCGACGTGCCCCTGCAGGGCGGTGTCGATCTCGGCCAGCGTCGGGTCGTGCGCGTCGACGGCCTGGAGCGCCAGAGCGACGTCGATGGTGAGGCCGTAGTCGTCGTAGTCCCACTCGTCGTTGTGGACCACGCCGGACGTCAGCTGGGTGGTCAGCCAGTCGGCGGTGGCGCCGGCCGTCGGGTCGGCGGCCTGGGCGGCCGGGGCGGCGAGCAGCCCCGCGGTGAGGGCGGAGACGGCGGTGGCGGCGACGAGCGCGCCACGGCGCAGGAGGTGATGCATGGTGTCCTTCCCGCTGCGACAGCGGAGGACGAGCACGAGGCAGCGCCACCCGCTGCTTTCCTCGACAGCGTGGGGTCGGGACGCGACGCGGCGGGTGTTCCGGCTCACGGCCGCCCGGGCGAGTGCTCGGGATCGGCCGCCTACGGTTGCGGGTCAGCGCCGGACTTGGACCGGCTTCCCCCACCGACGGGCGTGGATGGATGGAGTTCGATACAGCCCGCGCAGCGTAGCAGGGGTGGCGGGCTTCTTGTTGTGTGGACCCAAACGTCGAGAATTCCGGCCCGGGGCCTGCAGTTTCTGCCCACTCGGGGGCCGTGCGGGCGCCCCTCCGGGGGCCTCGCGACCGTCCGCCCTACGACAGCTTCTCGAGGATCAGCTCGCGCACCCGGTTGGCGTCGGCCTGGCCGCGCATCTCCTTCATCACCGCGCCGATGAGGGCGCCGGCGGCGGCGACCTTGCCGTCGCGGATCTTGTCGGCGACGTCGGGGTTGGCGGCGATGGCGTTGTCGACGGCCGCGCCGAGCGCGCCCTCGTCGGAGACGATCGCGAGCCCCCGGGCCGCGACGATCTCCGCAGGCGTGCCCTCCCCCGCCAACAGCCCGTCGAAGACCTGGCGGGCCAGCTTGTCGTTGAGCGAGCCGGCGTCGACCAGCGCCTGCACCTCGGCCACCTGCGCCGGCGTCACCCCGAGGGCGGACAGCTCGACGCCGGTGTCGTTGGCCCGCCGCGCCAGGTCGGCGAGCCACCACTTGCGGGCGGCCTGCGGCGCGGCGCCGGCGGCGATCGTCTCCTCCACGAGCGAGAGCGCCCCGGCGCCGACGGTGTCGCGCATCTCGAGGTCGGAGAAGCCCCAGGCGGCCTGCAGGCGGGCCCGCCGCTCGCGCGGCGGCTCGGGCAACGACGCCCGCAACGACTCCACCCACTCCCGCGACGGCGCCACCGGCACCAGGTCGGGCTCGGGGAAGTAGCGGTAGTCCTCGGCATCGGACTTCTCGCGGCCACTCGTGGTGATGCCGGTGTCCTCGTGCCAGTGACGGGTCTCCTGCAGCACCGACCCGCCGCCGGACAGCACCGCGGCGTGCCGCTGGACCTCGAAGCGTACGGCGCGCTCCACCGACCGCAGCGAGTTGACGTTCTTGGTCTCGGTGCGGGTGCCGAGCGTGCCCGAGCCGGCCGGCGCGAGCGACAGGTTGACGTCGCAGCGCAGCGACCCCTGCTCCATCCGGACGTCGCTGACGCCGAGCCCGAGGAGCAGCTCGCGCAGGTGGGCGACGTACGCGCGGGCCACCAGCGGCGCCTTCTCCCCCGTCCCGAGGATCGGCTTGGTGACGATCTCGATCAGCGGGATGCCGGCGCGGTTGTAGTCGACCAGCGAGTAGTCGGCGCCGTGGATCCGGCCGGTCGAGCCGACGTGGGTCGACTTGCCGGTGTCCTCCTCCATGTGGGCGCGCTCGATCTCGATGCGGTAGGTCTCGCCGTCGACCTCGACCTCGGTCCAGCCGTCGAACGCGATCGGCTCGTCGTACTGCGAGGTCTGGAAGTTCTTCGGCATGTCCGGGTAGAAGTAGTTCTTCCGCGCGAACCGGCACCACTCCGCGATCTCGCAGTTCAGCGCGAGCCCGATCCGGATCGCCGACTCGACGGCCGTCGCGTTGACGACGGGCATCGCGCCGGGCAGCCCGAGGCAGGTCGGGCAGGTCTGGGTGTTGGGCTCCGCGCCGAACTCGGTCGCGCAGCCGCAGAACATCTTCGAGGCGGTGTTGAGCTCGACGTGGACCTCGAGCCCCAGCGCCGGGTCGTACGCCGCCAGCGCGTCGTCGAAGGAGAGCAGCGTCTCGGTCATGCCGACACCGCCTCTCCGTCGGCCCCGCCGTCCAAGGAGGGCGCCCGGTCGAGCAGCAGCCCGCCCCACTGCTCGGCGAGCAGCGCCTCCGCCGCCGCCCCGACCCGGTAGCACCGGTCGTCGGCGAGCGCCGGGGCGAGGATCTGCAGCCCGGCCGGCAGGCCGTCCTCGTCGGCCAGACCGCTCGGCACCGAGATGCCGGGCACGCCGGCGAGGTTGGCGGGGATGGTCGCGAGGTCGTTGAGGTACATCGCCAGCGGGTCGTCGAGCTTGGCCCCCAGCGGGAACGCCGTCGTCGGCGCCGTCGGCGACAGCAGCACGTCGGCCTGCTCGAAGGCCGCCTCGAAGTCGCGGCTGATCAGCGTGCGAACCTTCTGGGCGGTGCCGTAGTAGGCGTCGTAGTAGCCGCTCGAGAGGGCGTAGGTGCCGAGGATGATCCGGCGCTTCACCTCGTCGCCGAACCCGGCCTCGCGGGTCGCCTTCATGACCTCCTCGGCCGACGGCGCGTCGCCCTCGGGCCACACCCGCAGGCCGTAGCGCATCGCGTCGAACTTCGCGAGGTTGCTCGACGCCTCCGCGGGCAGGATCAGGTAGTAGGTCGCCAGGGCGTGCACGAAGTGCGGGCACGACACCTCGACGACCTCGGCGCCGGCGCCGACCAGCGCGTCGACGGCCTCGGTGAAGCGCGCCATCACGCCGTCCTGCCAGCCGTCACCGGACAGCTCGGTGATGACGCCGATCCGGACGCCCGACAGGTCGCCCTGGGCCCCCTGCCGCGCCGCCGCGACCAGGCCGCCGACGGGCGCGTCGATCGAGGTGGAGTCGAGCGGGTCGTGGCCGCCGATCAGCTCGTGCAGTATCGCCGAGTCGAGCACGGTGCGGGTCACCGGGCCGACCTGGTCGAGGGAGTTGGCCAGCGCCACCAGGCCGTAGCGCGACACCCCGCCGTACGTCGGCTTCACGCCGACCGAGCCGGTCACCGCCGCCGGCTGCCGGATCGAGCCGCCGGTGTCCGTGCCGAGCGCGAGCGGCGCTTCGTACGCCGACACGGCGGCCGCCGACCCGCCGCCGGAGCCGCCGGGGATCCGACCGAGGTCCCAGGGGTTGTGGGTGGGCCCGTAGGCGGAGTGCTCCGTCGAGGAGCCCATCGCGAACTCGTCCATGTTGGTCTTGCCGAGGATCGGCAGCCCGGCGGCGCGCAGCCTGCGGACCACGGTGGCGTCGTAGGGCGGCACCCAGCCCTCGAGGATCTTCGAGCCGCACGTGGTCGGCAGCCCGTCGGTGGCCAGCACGTCCTTGACGGCGATCGGCACGCCGTCGAGCGGCGAGGCGACCTGACCGGCGGAGCGCCGCGCGTCGGAGGCCGCAGCCTGCGCCAGCGCGCCCTCGGCGTCGACGTGGAGGAAGGCGTGGACCGCCCCGTCGACGGCCGAGATCCGGTCGAGGTGGGCCTGGGTGAGCGCCACCGACGTGGTCTCCCCCGCGTCCAGCGCGGCGGCCATCTGGGCTGCGCTCTGCCTGACCGCGCTCACTGCTCGTCTCCGAGGATCCGCGGCACGCTGAAGCGCTGCGACTCCACCTCGGGAGCGCCGGACAGCGCCTGCTCGGGCGTCAGGCTCGGCGTCACCACGTCGTCGCGGAAGACGTTGGTGAGCGGCAGCGCGTGCGAGGTGGGCGGCACGTCGGCGCCGGCGACACCGCTGATCGAGGCGACCGACTCGAGGATCACCGAGAGCTGCGGGGCCAGGTGGTCCAGCTCCTCGGCGGTCAGGTCGATCCGGGCGAGGTCGGCCAGGTGGGCCACCTCGTCGCGGGAGATCTCGGGCATGGAGCAACCTTCATCGCGAGGGGGAGTTCGCCCGTCATCCTAGGGAACGCTCCGGCGCCGTCCCGCATCGCTCCCGACCCCGGCCGCGGCGTCACCCGGCGAGCGTCACCCGGGGTGGCCGGCTGCGTCACCCGGGCTGGGCGGCGCGGGACGCACGCGCGGCGGCGATCTGGTCACCCGCCCGGACGATCAGCTCGACGACGGCCAGCCCGAAGCGTACGTCGACCGGATGCGGCTCTCCGTCCACGGAAGCCACGAGCTCCTCGAGCGCCGTCGCCACGACACCGCCCAGGGAGTCGTCGTCGGGCCGGGCCGGCATCGAGGTGAAGCCGGCCTCGCCCCAGAGGGTGACCCCGACCGTCGCGGCGGCCGGCGGCGCGAACTGCGACAGCGTGGCGGTGCTGACGACGCCCGACTCGTGGGTGAAGGTCAGCACCACGAGGTCGGCGGGGCCGCTCACCGCGGACACCTCGACGATCGGCCCGAGCGCCGCCGTCAGGCTGGAGATCGCGTGCGGACCGAGGTCCCACAGGGCTCCCCGCTCCTGTCGCCACGGGGAGCGCCCGAACGGGTTGTCGGGGTCCTGCAGGGCGCTGAACCACTGCATGGATCCGCCGCGCCAGCCACCGTCCCCGCCGACCTCGCCGAACCACGCCCGGATCGCGGGCGCGAAGCGGTCGGTGAAGAAGACGACGCTCGACACCCCGGCCTCGTCGACGGCGGCGACGAGCTCCTGCCCGGCAGGCAGGTCGCCGGCGATCGGCTTGTCGAGGAACAGGTGCTTGCCGGCCCGCGCCGCCTCGGTCGCCATCGGCGCCTGGACGTGGGGCGGGACGGCGAAGGCCACGGCGTCGACCTCCCCCAGCAGGCCGGCGTAGTCGTCGAACGCCTCGACGCCGAGGCTCGCGGCGAGCTCCCCCGCCTTGGCAGGGTCGCGCCCCCAGACGCCGACGAGCTTGACCCCGGACGCCCGGAGCAGTCCGGGGCCGTGCGCCAGGTGAGCCCAGGGGCCGGTGCCGACGAGTCCGAAGCGCATGGCCGGAGCATAGCCACGGCGGCCGGCGCCCCGAGGCGGCGACGGCTCCGGCTGTGGCATCGACCCGACACCTGAGTTCCGATGAATCCGGGACCGCCCTCACGTAGCCTGACCGCGGCATGGTCGAGCTGCACGAGACTGAGGTGGACGGCGTCCGGTGCTTCTGGGTGGAGACCGGCCGCCCGACCCTTGCTGCCAAGCTGGCGTTCCGCCAGGGCATGGCCGACGAGTGGCTGACCGAGTCGGGCTGGCTCCACATGCTGGAGCACTTGGCCCTGCACGGTCGCGGCGGTGGTCGACTCCAGGTCAACGGCTCCACGTCGCTGCTGCACACCGAGTTCGACGCCCACGGGCCCGCGGAGCTGGTGGTCGAGCACCTGGCGGGGCTCACCGCCTGGCTGGCCGAGCCGGTCTTCCACGAGTTCGAGCGCGAACGCGGTGTGCTCGAGGCCGAGTCCAGGCTCCGGGCCGACAACGTCAGCCGACGCGCCCTGGGCTGGCGCTACGGCTCGATCGGCCCGGGCACAGCGGCGTACGGCGAACCCGGGATCGCGCGCTCCACACCTGAGTCACTGAGGGCCAAGGCCCGCTGGGCGTTCACCGCCGGGAACGCGGCTCTCGTCCTCGACGGTCCCCCTCCACCGGGCCTGCGCCTGGACCTGCCGGCCGGCGAGCTCCGGCGGCCGCCCCGCGCCATCCCCTGCGGGGACACGCTCCCGGCGGCCTACCAGGACGAGGCCGGGTTGGTGGTCTCCGGAGTGGTACGGCGTGACCCCGCGGCCGTGTTCGCGCCGACGTTGATCGAGCGCGCCCTTCGCGCGCGGCTGCGTGACCAGGCGGGCGCGGCCTACGCGCCCTTCGCGCTCTACGAGCCGGTCGACGACGAGCGAGCCGTGGTCGTCGGTGGCTCCGACGTGCTGCCCACGCTGCTGCCCGATCTCGTCGACATCGCCTTGGATACGGTGCGCCAGCTGGCCGTCATGGGACCGAGCCCGGACGAGCTCGAGACGCTGCGGCACGAGCATCACCAGGCACTGCACGATCCCTACTCCGCGGTCGGCCTGGCCGTGCAGGCGGCGTACGCGCACCTGCGCACAGACTCACCCCGAACCTTCACCGACCTCGTCGACGAGCTCCTCACCGTCGGCGACAAGGCCGTGAAGGAGAGCCTGCGGGAGTTCTGGGAGTCGCTGATGATCGGACTCCCCGGTGCTGCCGGGTGGCGCGACCAGGTGCCGACCCTCGAGTTCCCCGCCGGGCCACCGGTCGTGCAGGGCCGGGCCTTCCGCCATCGCGACTGGCCGGCCACCGCCGCCCAGCTCGTGGTCGGGCCGGCGGGTGTGGAGCTGCGCACCGGCGACGTCGCGCACACGATCCTGTTCGAGGACGCGACGGGCGTGTTCGGCTATGGCGACGGCAGTCACCGGGTCATCTCCCACGAGGGGTGGCCGATCGAGGTCGTGGCCGCCGACTGGTCGCACGGGGACCATGCCGTCCTCGACCTGCGGCGATACGCCCCGGCGCAGCTTCACCTGCAGCTGGGTCCGGAGTCCCGCCAGGAGCGGGGCGCCCGGATGGGCGCGGTCCAGCGCTGGGCCCAGGGCGCGCGACGAGCCCGGCGGCGCCTCCGCTGAAGTACGCCGCCCGCCGCGCGAGCCAGACCGACACCGGCCCGGGTGGCCGCCCCTAGGGCGACGGCGTCGGCCCACTCTCCAGCAGCGCCACGAACCCCGCCTCGTCGAGGATGGGCAGACCCAGCTGCTCGGCCTTGTCGGCCTTGGAGCCGGCGTTGTCGCCGATGACGACGTAGTCGGTCTTCTTCGACACCGATCCGGCGGCCTTGCCGCCACGGCTGATCACCGCCTCCTTGGCGGAGTCGCGGGAGAAGCCCTGGAGGGTGCCGGTGACCACGATCGTCAGCCCCTCCAGGGTCTGCGGCACCGAGGTGTCGCGCTCGTCGGCCATGGAGACGCCGGCCGCCGTCCACTTCTCGACGATCTCGCGGTGCCAGTCGACGCCGAACCACTCGATGACCGACTCGGCGATCGTGGGTCCGACGCCCTCGGTGGCGGCGAGCTCCTCCTCGGAGGCCGCGCGGATGGCGTCCATCGAGCCGAACTCGTCGGCGAGCGCCCGCGCGGCGGTCGGCCCGACGTGCCGGATCGAGAGGGCCACCAGCACCCGCCACAGCGGCACCTGCTTGGCGCGGTCGAGATGACCCAGCAGCCGCTCGCCGTTGGCCGAGAGCACCCGCCCGGCGACGGCCCGGTCGGCCTCGGCCTTCTTGGCGGCGCGCGTGAACAGCTCGGTGCGCAGCAGGCCGGCCTCGTCGAGGTCGAACACGTCGCCCTCGTTGTCGATGACCCCGGCCTCGAGCAGCGCCGCGGCCGCCTCCGACCCCAGCCCCTCGATGTCGAAGGCGCCGCGGCCGGCCACGTGGAAGACGCGGTCGAGCACCTGGGCCCGGCAGAACTGGTGGTTGGGGCAGCGGAGGTCCTTGTCGCCCTCCTTCTGCTCCACCAGCGTGGTGCCGCAGGCGGGACACTCCGTGGGCATCTCCCACTCCGCCAGCCCCGTCGGGCGCAGCGCCAGCACCGGCCCGAGGATCTCGGGGATCACGTCGCCGGCCTTGCGGAGGATCACCGTGTCTCCGGGACGGACGTCCTTGCGTTTGACCTCGTGGGCGTTGTGGAGGGTGGCGCGCTCCACGGTCGAGCCGGCGACCCGGGTCGGCTCCATGACGCCGAACGGCGTCACCCGGCCGGTGCGGCCGGTGTTGACCTCGATCGCGAGGAGCTTGGCGTTGACCTCCTCGGGTGGGTACTTGAACGCGATCGCCCAGCGCGGCGCCCGCGAGGTCGACCCCAGCCGGCGCTGCAGGGCGACCTCGTCGACCTTGACCACCACCCCATCGATCTCGTGCTCGACGTCGTGGCGGTGCTCGCCGTAGTAGGCGATGAACTCACGGACCTCGGTCAGCCCGGGGAGCACCCTGACCCGGTCGCTGGTGGGGAGCCCCCAGGCGGCGAGGGCGTCGTACGCCGCGCTCTGCGTGGCCGGCTCGAACCCCTCTCGGGCGCCGATGCCGTGGCAGACCATGCCGAGGTCGCGCGAGGCGGTGACGCGGGGGTCCTTCTGCCGCAGCGACCCTGCCGCGGCGTTGCGCGGATTGGCGAACATCGGCTTGCCGGCGTCGGCCATCGCGGCGTTGAGCCGCTCGAAGGCCTCCACCGGGAGGAACACCTCTCCGCGCACCTCGACCAGCGCGGGGACCGGGAACTCCTCGGACTCCCGGAGCCGGTGGGGCACCGTGTCGATGGTCTTGACGTTGGGCGTGACGTCCTCACCGGTCCGGCCGTCGCCGCGGGTGAGGGCGCGCACCAGCCGGCCCTGCTCGTAGAGCAGGTTGATCGCCAGCCCGTCGACCTTCAGCTCGCAGAGCAGCGCGGGGTCCGTCAGCCCGTCGCGGGTCAGCCGGTCGTGCCAGGCGTCGAGCTCGTCGTCGGAGAAGGCGTTGTCGAGCGACTCCATCCGCTGGAGGTGGTCGACCGCGGTGAACTCCGTGGAGACGGCCCCGCCGACCTTCTGCGTGGGCGAGTCGGGCGTGCGCAGCTCGGGGAACCGCTCCTCCAGCTCCTCGAGCTCGCGCAGGAGCCGGTCGAACGCCGCGTCGGACAGCGTCGGGTCGTCGAGGACGTAGTAGCGCCAGCGCGCCTCCTCGACCTGCTCGGCCGCGGCGCGGTGACGCTCGCGAGCCTCGGCCGGCGCCGGCTCGACCGTCGGCTCGGCCGCGGTCTCACGCGTGGTCTCGCGCGTGGTCTCACCGGGGGGATCCGCGGGGGTCATGGGCACATCTTGCCCTCCCCAGCCGACAGGTCGGGCGGCCGGTTGTGCGAGGCGGTCTGGACCGCCGGAGCCGGGCGCTGTCGGGGCCATCCGGTTCACTGGTGGCGACGAACCACCCGTGTGATCGCTTCCGGAGCCGCCGCAGGAGTCCCCACGATGTCCACCACCGCCGTCGGGCCGAGTCCCGGCCTGAGCAGGTACGACGCGCCCGGTCGCCCGCGCGCGGCCGTGCTCGCGCTCCACGGGGGGAGGCCGCAGTCTCGCCGACGGGTCGACGGCCGCAGCGCGTCGTGGCGGCTGATGCTCGGGGTGACCCGCGACCTGGCCCACCAGGCCCATCAGGAGGGCGTCAGCGCCTGGACGCTGCGCTACCGCGTGCGCGGCTGGAACGCCGGCGACCCGGTGGCCGACGCCCGCTGGGCGCTCGACGAGCTGCGCAGCGAGCTCGGCGACGTGCCGGTCGTGCTGCTCGGACACTCGATGGGGGCGAGGGCGGCTCTCCACGTGGCAGACGACCCCTCGGTGGTGGGCGTGGTGGCGCTGGCGCCCTGGATCGAGCCGGGCACTCCGGTCGCCACGCTCGCCGGGCGGCGTCTGGTCGCCGCCCACGGGCACCGCGACCGGATCACCTCGGCCGCGGCCACCCGCGCGTACGTCGATGCGGCGACCGCCGTCGCCGAGTCCGCCAGGTTCGTCGACATGGGCGGCCTGGGTCACTACCTCGTGCGGGGCCGCCGCCAGTGGCTCGACCTCGCCCGGGCCGAGTCGCTGCGCCTGCTGCGCTGACTGTCCACCACCGCGCCCTCCCCTGCGGAAGAAATATCGATTTGCCGGGAATGGATCCCCGGGGCATCCTGTTCGATGAAACGAAACGGTTTCGTTCCATCGTCCGAGGAGTCTCCGCCATGTCCCCCACCGACACCGACGCCCAGGTCCAGCGACCGCGGGTCGAGGGCGAGCGGGAGCAGGAGATCCTCGACGCCACGCTCGAGGTGCTGGCCGAGGTCGGCTACGACCGGCTGACCATGGACGCCGTCGCCACCCGGGCGAAGGCCTCGAAGGCCACGCTCTACCGCCGGTGGTCCGACAAGGTCACCCTGGTGATCGGCGCCCTGCAGTCCCAGAAGCACCAGCCCGAGCTGCCTGACACCGGCACGCTCCGCGGCGACCTCCTCGCGTCGTTCTGCGGGGAGGGCGGGATCGTGCACAAGGAGACCACCTCGACGTTCGCGGCCGTGATGACCGCGCTCGCCCACGACGAGGAGTTCGCGGCCGCCTTCCGGCGCGACGTCCTCGCCCCCAAGTCGGCGTCCACCCGTCGCCTCTTCGAGCGCGCCCGCGACCGCGGCGAGCTCCGGGAGGGGTTGGACCTCGACCTCGTCACCCCCGCCCTCGCGGGCATCGTCCTGCACCGCATGTTCGTGCTCGGCACCCCGCCCGACACCCGCACGGTGACCGCCGTGCTCGACCAGATCATCCTGCCCGCGGTGCTCGCGCCCGGCCCGACGTCCGGCACCGACGCCTGACGTCGCCCGGCCCCACCGCAGCCGCCACTCACCTCCGAGGACCCTCATGACCGACCAGACCGCCGTCGAGCCGACGGCGCCCCCCGCGCGCCCCCACCTGGTGGGCGCGCTGGTGCTGATCTCGCTGGCGCAGCTGATGGTCGTGCTCGACAGCACGATCGCCAACATCGCCCTGCCCTACATCGGGGCCGACCTCTCGATCGGGCAGGCCAACCTGTCCTGGATCGTCACCGGCTACGCCCTCACCTTCGGCGGCTTCCTGCTGCTCGGGGGCCGGCTGGCCGACCTGCTCGGGCGCCGCCGGATCTTCATGACCGGCGTCATCGTGTTCGCGGTGGCCTCGCTCATCGGCGGCACCGCCCAGACCGAGGTCGTGCTGCTCGCCGCCCGCGCCTTCCAGGGTCTGGGCGCCGCGATGGCCTCGCCGGCGGCGCTGGCCCTGATCACCACCACCTTCCCGGCGGGCCGCGAGCGCAACCGCGCGTTCGCGATCTATGCCGCGATGGCGGGCGTCGGCGCGGCCGTCGGCCTCGTGCTCGGCGGCTGGCTGACCGACCTCGACCACCCGTTCGGGATCGCCGGCTGGCGCTACACCTTCCTGATCGTGGTGCCGATCGGCCTGGGTGCCGCCTTCTTCGCACCGCGGGTGCTGCCCGAGTCGGACCGTCACGACGGCCAGCTCGACATCCCCGGCGCCGTCTCGGCCACCGCCGGTCTGCTGGCGATCGTCTACGGCCTGACCCGCGCGGGCGAGGCACAGCACGGCTGGAGCGACCCGGGCACCATCGCCTCCCTGGTCGCCGGTGCCCTGCTGCTGGTCACCTTCGTGCTCATCGAGACCCGGGTCGCCCACCCGCTGCTGCCGTTCCGCATCCTGCGCAGCCGCACCCGCGCCACGGCCTTCGTCGTGATGATGATCGTGCCCGCCGCGATGTTCGCGATGTTCTTCTTCCTCAGCCTGCTGGTCCAGCTGGTGGTGGGCTGGAGCCCGCTGCACACCGGCTTCGCGTTCCTGCCGTTCTCGGTCGCGATGATCATCTCGGCGACCACCGCCTCCAAGCTGATCAGCCACGTGGACCCGCGTTTCCTGTCCGGCATCGGCACCCTGCTCTCCGCGACTGCGCTCTACGGCTTCAGCCGGATCACCGTGCCGGAGGACCCGGCGTCGATCCTGGGCGCGATCCCGGCGTCGGCCGGCGGGGCCGGCGTACCCCTGGGTGGCGACGTGAACTACTGGACCCAGATCCTGCCGTTCATCATCCTGATGGCCTTCGGGATGGGGCTGAACTTCGTGCCCCTCACCCTGGTCGCCGTGCACCACCTGCGGCGTGAGGACTCCGGCATCGGGTCCGGTGTGCTCAACACGATGCAGCAGGTGGGCGGCGCCCTGGGTCTCGCGACGCTGTCGACGGTGGCGCTGCACTTCAGCCAGGACAAGGCCGCCGAGCTGCTGCCGGGGGTCACCGCCGCCGCGCAGGGCGCCGGTCTGGACAAGCAGGTGCCGGCGGACCAGTTCCAGGGCCTCGTCACGCAGATGACCAGCCTGGGATCGTTCACCACCGGCGCCACCACGGCGTTCCTGGTCGGCTCGGCCATGATGCTGCTCGCGTCGGCGATCGTCTGGATCTTCATGGACCTGCCCCACGAGGAGCTGGCGCAGGACGCCGAGGAGCACCCCGACGCCGCTCTGCACATGGGCTGACCACCGCCGGCGCGACGACGGGCCGCTGCGACCCCTCTCAGGAGAGGCTCGCGGCGGCCTTCGTCGTCGTGGCCATGGCGGCCCGCGCCCAGGCCGGCGAGGCGCCCGCCAGGCCGCACGCCGGCGTGAGCAGCAGGTGGTCGCCCACGGTCCCGGGGTCGAGGCCGAGCATGTCGAGCCACCGCTGCACACCCTCGACGACCTCGCCGTCGGAGGGGTACGCCGACGGGTCCAGCGCCGCCACCACGCCCAGGGCGACGGCCTCGCCCGCCTCCAGGGCGCCGGCGAGCTCGTCGTGCGCCGCCGGCGTCATCGTCGCCAGGTCCGCCGAGAGCCCCCGCGCTCCGGCGCCCCGGACCAGGTCCCACGGCGCATCGGCGGCACAGCAGTGCACCCAGGGCTCGGCCCCGGCCTCCGAGACCGCGGCCAGGACCACGGACAGCGAGTCGGACAGCTCGGGACGGTCCACCGACCGGTGCCGCCCATAGCCCGACGCCGTCGGCACCCGGCCCCCGAGCACCGCAGGCAGCACCGGCTCGTCCACCTGGACGACCAGGCGGCCGGCGTCGCCCACCCGTCGCCGGACGTCCCGGACGTGGGCGGCGACGCCCTCGGCCAGGGCCTGGGACACCTCCCGGCGCGCGCCGTGGTCGGCGAGCAGCCGGTCACCCCGAGGGCGCTCGACGGTCGCGGCGAGGGTCCAGGGGCCGGCGACCTGCACCTTGAACGGGCCGGCGTACCCCTGGGTCTGCTCCTCGAGGCGGTCGAGGTCCTGCGCCAGCAGCGAGCGGGCGCGGCGGTGGTCGACGCCGGGTGCGTCGGTGAGCCGCCAGCCGGCCGGCTGGAGGTCGAAGCCGAGGTCGGTCACCAGCGCGAGGGTGCGGCCGGTCATCGAGGCGGCCGGTCCACGACCAGGCACCTCCGGCAGGTGCGGGAGCCCGCGGTCGTGGCCGAGCTCGCCCAGCACGACGCGGAGCGCCTCGGCGTACGACGCCTCGTCCGCCCCGGGCATCGAGCCCACCCCGGTCGCCAGCACCAGCCCATCCTGCCCGCTCCGCCCCGGCGCCGCGGCGCCGGGGCGGCCGCGGTCGCGGGCGACGTGGCAGGGATCACCCCCGCGACCGGAAACAACTCGGGGCCGCCGTGCGTCGAACCACCTGTGCCCGCGATCCACCCACCCCGCACGAGTGAGCAGATGACCACCCCCACCCCCCGCACCACAAGCCCCAGCACCCCCGCCGACGACGAGCCGACGATCGAGACCCGCCACCCCGCCCCCCATGGGCT
>JAUILS010000267.1 GCA_030432975.1 Actinomycetes bacterium | reverse complement strand
GCAGGCGGCTGCGCGTCGTGCGCGGGTCTCGCCGCGCGCTGGGGGTCGACGAGGTGGCGGTGTTGCCTGCGTCGGGCCTGTCCCCTGGGGTCTCGGCCGTCACCGTCGGCGGAGTGCACCCGCTGCAGTCGCCGGAGGCGTACCCCTGGCAGGTGCCCGGACCGGAGCCGGGTCGGGTCACCACGCTCCAGGTCGTCGGCGACGTGATGCTCGGCCGCCGTGTCGCCGCCGCCAACCCGGGCCCCGACCCCGTCGCGGCGCTGCGACCCTTCGCCACGCAGCTGCGCCGCTCCGACCTCACCGTGGCGAACCTCGAGAGCACACTGTCCACCGCGGGCCCGCCTCAGCAGGGCGGCGACTCCTTCGCCGTCCCGCCCGACACGGCCGGGGCGCTCGCCCGGCTCGGAGTCGATGCCGTCTCGCTGGCCAACAACCACACCGGCGACTTCGGGGAGGAGGCGCTGCGCCGCACCCTCCGGGCCCTCCAGCGGAGCCCGCTGCGCGACGTCGGCGCCGGCGTCGACCTGGAGGACGCCTCGCGCGCCGCGGTGATGCGGGTGAACGGTCTCAGCGTCGGCCTGATCGGGTTCAACGCGATCGGCGAGACTCCCCGCGCGACCGCGTCCTCGCCCGGGGCGCTGTCGGTGAGCATGCCGCCGCGCACCGGGCCGCTGGACCGAGCGGACCTGCGACGGGTGGCCCGGCTGGTGCGCGACCTGCGCGACCGGGTGGACGTGGTCGTGGTGCTCCCCCACTGGGGCGCGCAGTACACCCACGTCGCGGTCCCCGCCCAGCGGCAGGTCGCGCGGCGGCTCGCGGCGGCCGGCGCGGACCTCGTGGTGGGCGGCCATCCGCACTGGGTGCAGGGTCTGGAGCTGGTCGGGGGCACGGTCGTCGCCCACTCGCTGGGCAACCTGGTCTTCGACATGGACTTCATGGAGCAGACGATGGAAGGCGTCACGCTGACGGCGGTGCTGTGGGACGACGAGGTCAAGGGCGTGACGCTGACGCCGTACCGCATGGACGCCCGCTTCCGCCCGAGGGTCGTCGACGGCTCGGCGGGCGCGGCGATCCTGGGCGACGTGTGGCGGCACAGCACGGGTCCGTTCGCCGGCTGAGCCACCGGACGCCGCGGACGGCTCAGCCCGCGGTCGGGGCCAGCCAGGCGAGCAGCACCCGACCCACCCGGGCGAGCTGCCGGGCGTCGACCACGTCGGGGCGGTCGCGGGCGGAGTGGTACTCGGCGTACGGCGCCCCGCCGAGCCGTACGCCCGGCAGCCCTCCACGCACGAAGGACCAGTGGTCGCTGGTGCGGCTCTCGCACGCGGTGACGGCGACCCCGGCGCGCCGTCCGGCGTCGAGCACCCGGCGCTGGAGGGCGTCCGGCGGGCCGGTGGCCGAGCACACGGGCACCCGGCGGCCGACCCCCACGCGGTCGAGTGACACCATGCCGCGCACGGCACGCCGCTGGGCCGGCGTCAGCGTGGCCACGTAGTGCCGCGAGCCGTAGTGGTGGTCGTCGTCCGACGGGCCCCGGGGCTCCTCGGCCGTGAACACGACGAAGACGACCGGCAGCCGCGTCGGCCGCTCGGCCGTCGCCTCGGCCGCGGCGATGAGGGTCCCGACCCCGGAGCCGTTGTCCTCGGCTCCCGGCGCCTGCGGCACGGTGTCGAGGTGCGCCCCGACCAGCACGTGGGGTCGGTCGCGGCGCACGCCCGGCAGCGTGGCCACGAGGTTGTCGGCACGACCTCCCGCGACCGGGATCCCCCAGGACACACCCGCCGGCACCCGCACGGTCTGCCGGCGGACGACGTAGCCGAGGCCCTCCAGACGACGTTGGACCACGCCCGCCGCGCGCCGGAACGCCGGGGTCGCCGCCGGTCGGGGCCCGATGCCGCCGGCCAGCGCGTCGACGACCTCCGACGCCGTGTCGGCGCGGATCCGCCGAGCCGGCTGCGCGGGTGTCTCGGTCGTCGGCTCGGGCGCCGACGGGCTCGATGTCGCCTCGGCCGAGCCGGGCGGCGGGTCGACGGGCTCCGTCGGGGCGTCGACGGGAGCCGAGGGGCTCGCGACCGGGGCGTCCGGGTCCGACGTACAGCCCGCCACCAGGGAGGCGGCCACCAGCGCAGCCGCCACCCGACCAGCGGTCAGCCGCGGTGGACCCATGAGGTGAACGTACGCCGGTCGCCCAGCCAGTCGGTCCCGGACTCGTCGCCCTGGGTCTCGTAGGCGACCGCGGCGACCCGCACCCGTCCGTGCCTGCCGAGGCAGTCGCGACCGAGGACGGCCACGGCGGTCTCCTTCTGCCAGTCGACCCGGAGCCGCGAGAAGCAGTCGAGGCGCCGGCCGAGCCCCCAGCCGCCCTGACCCGTCCTGGCGAGGACCGCGTCGGCGCCCTTCCAGAGACCGGCCTCCATCATCAGGTCCGGCCGGGCGTCGGTGCCGCCGAGGTCGACGTAGACGTTCAGGCCCTGGACCCGCCGGTCCTTGCGCTTGAGCAGGTCGTCGAACCGCAGCTTCACCTTCAGCCGCGCCTCGTGCTGCACGACCACGCGCTGGATGTCGGCCTTGATCGGCGCGTCGTCACCGTCCCGGACGCGGATGCTCTCGGCGTTGGCCGGGGCGGCCAGCCCGAGGCTCAGGCCGATGGCGGCAAGGACGACAGCGGTCGTGCGACGGACGGTCATGGTCTCCCCCGATGGTCGATGGCATGTCGGGGAGGGAGACGCCACCCGCGCCGGGTTGGTTGTGGCCGGCTCGTGGTCCGGACCGGCCCAACCGTCAGTCGAGATAGTCGCGCAGCACCTGCGACCGGCTGGGGTGCCGGAGCTTGGACATCGTCTTGGACTCGATCTGCCGGATCCGCTCGCGGGTGACGCCGTAGACCTTGCCGATCTCGTCGAGGGTCTTGGGCTGCCCGTCGGTGAGGCCGAAGCGCATCGAGACGACGCCCGCCTCGCGCTCCGACAGCGTGTCGAGCACGGCGTGCAGCTGCTCCTGGAGCAGCGTGAAACTGACGGCGTCGGCCGGGACGATGGCCTCGGAGTCCTCGATCAGGTCGCCGAACTCGGAGTCGCCGTCCTCACCTAGCGGGGTGTGCAGCGAGATCGGCTCGCGGCCGTACTTCTGGACCTCGATGACCTTCTCGGGGGTCATGTCGAGCTCCTTGGCGAGCTCCTCCGGGGTGGGCTCGCGCCCGAGGTCCTGCAGCATCTGGCGCTGCACGCGGGCCAGCTTGTTGATGACCTCGACCATGTGGACCGGGATCCGGATGGTGCGGGCCTGGTCGGCCATGGCCCGGGTGATGGCCTGCCGGATCCACCAGGTGGCGTAGGTCGAGAACTTGTAGCCCTTGGTGTAGTCGAACTTCTCGACCGCGCGGATCAGGCCGAGGTTGCCCTCCTGGATCAGGTCGAGGAAGAGCATGCCGCGGCCGGTGTAGCGCTTGGCCAGGCTGACGACCAGCCGGAGGTTGGCCTCGAGCAGGTGGTTCTTCGCGCGGCGGCCGTCCTCGGCGATCCACTCGAGCTCCTCGAGCACCTTGTCGCTGATCTTGCCGCCCTTGGCGAGCTTCTCCTCGCTGAAGAGGCCGGCCTCGATCCGCTTGGCGAGCTCGACCTCCATCTCGGCGTTGAGCAGCGGGACCTTGCCGATCTGCTTGAGGTAGTCCTTGACCGGGTCGGCCGTCGCGCCGGCCACCATGACCTGCTGCTCGGGCTCGTCGGTGTCGTCGGCGGCGGAGACGACGAAGGCCTGCTTCTCGTCCTCCTTGATGGAGGGGTCGCTCGCGACGTCCTTCTCGAACTGCGCGTCGGAGATGTCGGGCAGCACCTTCTTGCCGTCGGGGCCGACGGTGGGCTGGGCGAGGTCGACCTCGAGGTCGACCTTCTGGGCGTCGGCGGCCGCCTTCTTCGCGGCGGCCTTCTTGGCCGGCGCCTTGGCGGCCTTGGCCGGCGCGCTCTTGGCGGCTGCCTTGGTCGCAGTCTTGGCGGGCGCCTTCTTGGCGGGCGCGCTCGC
>JAUILS010000266.1 GCA_030432975.1 Actinomycetes bacterium | reverse complement strand
ATCCCCGACCAGGTCGACGTCGCCGTCGTCGCGGTGCCCGCCGAGGCGGTCCAGGACGTCGTGCTCGACTGCGCGGCCAAGGGCGTGCACGGCCTGATCGTGATCTCGTCGGGCTTCGCCGAGACCGGCGAGATCGGCCGGCAGCGGCAGCGGCGCCTGGTCGGGCTGGCCCGGTCCTACGGCCTGCGGCTGATCGGCCCCAACTGCCTCGGTGTGATCAACACCGACCCCGGCGTCTCGCTCAACGCCTCGCTGTCGTCGCTGATGCCGCCCCGGGGCCGGGCCGGGTTCTTCTGCCAGTCGGGCGCGCTCGGCTCGGCGATCCTGGAGAAGGTCAACAACCGCGGGCTCGGCCTCTCGACGTTCGTCAGCGCCGGCAACCGCGCCGACGTCTCCGGCAACGACCTGCTGCAGTACTGGCTGGAGGACGACGCCACCGAGGTGGTGCTGCTCTACCTCGAGTCCATCGGCAACCCGCGCAAGTTCTCCCGGGTCGCCCGCCGGGTGTCGCGGCGCAAGCCGGTGATCGCGGTCCGCTCCGGCCGGACCACCCAGGGGGTGCCCATGGGCCACGCCGTACGCCGGATCGCGGCGCCGCCGGCCGCCGTCGACGCGATGTTCCGCCAGGCGGGCGTGATCCAGGTCGACACCCTCGACGAGATGTTCGACGTCGCCCAGCTGCTGGCCCACCAGCCGCTGCCGCGCGGGCGCCGGGTCGCCGTCGTCGGCAACTCCGACGCCCTCGGGCTGCTGGCGACCGACGCCGCCGCCTCGGTCGGGCTGGTGGTCAACCGCTCGGTGTCGCTCGGCGCCGACGCGACGGCCGAGGACTTCGAGGACGCGCTCGACGGCGCGATCGACAGCGACGACATCGACGCGGTGGTCGCGGTCTACATCCCGCCCCTCAACGTGTCGGGCGAGGACGTCGCCAACGTGCTGGCGGCGGTGGGGGAGCAGTCCGACAAGCCGCTGGTGTCGACCTTCCTGGGCGCCGAGGGCATCCCCGAGCTGCTGCGGGTGCCCGATGTGGCGGGTCACACCGCCGGCCGCGGTTCCGTGCCGTCGTACCCCGCCGTCGAGGCGGCCGTCCGCGCGCTCGCGCGCGTCGTGGAGTACGCCGTGTGGCTGCGGCACCCGGTCGAGGAGGTCCACGAGCCGGGCGTGCTGGAGTCGCCGCCGGCCGGCAAGCGGCTGGTCAACGAGATCCTGATGCACCACCCCGACGGCCACGACCTCGACGACGCCGAGCGGGCGGCCCTGCTGGCGGCCTACGACATCCACTGCTGGGAGGCGAGGCCGGTCGCGACCCTCGAGGCTGCCGTCGCCGCGGCCGAGGAGCTCGGCTGGGACGTGGTCCTCAAGGCCACCCACGAGCGGCTCCGCAACCGTCCCGACCTCGCCCACGTGTGGCGCAACATCGACAACCCCGAGGAGATGGCGGACGCGTGGTCGACGCTGGTCGACACCGTGTCCGCCCCCGACGAGGCGGCGTTCGTGGTGCAGCGCAACGCGCCGCCCGGCGTCCCCGTGGCGATCAGCTCGATGGAGGACCCGCTGTTCGGACCGGTGCTGTCGTTCAGCATCGGCGGCGCGCTGACCGAGCTGCTCAACGACCGAGCGTTCCGGATCCCGCCGCTGGCGCCGCAGGACGCCGCCGACATGGTGCGCGAGATCAAGTCCTCGCCGCTGCTGTTCGGCTACCGCGGCAGCGAGGTCGTCAACGTCGACGCCGTCGAGCAGCTGATCCTCAAGGTCAGCCGGCTCCAGCACGACCTGCCGCAGGTGCGTGCGCTGGAGATGCCGCTGGTGCTCGCCGGGGCGCGCGACGTGAGCGTGCTGACGAGCTCGATCCGGCTGGAGCCGGTGGTCGACCCACGGTCGGACTGGTTCGTGCGGCGGATGACCACGCTGGCGGGCGACACGATCCCCGACTGAGGCCGTCTCCGGGCGGGTGGCCGTCCACAGCCCCCGCGCCGGGTCGCCCGCAGGCGTGACAGACTGCGCCCATGCGGCAGAGCACCACCGACGAGCGCGACCACAGCCCCGAGCTGCGTGACGCGATCCACCACACCGGCTACTACCCCGAGGTGGTGGCCGACGGGGTGCTCGGCGCGGTGGCCAGTGAGCAGGTGGTGTCGTTCTACGTCCACCACGAGCCGACCTTCGAGCGCGACGAGGTGCGCCGTCATCTCACCGTCGTGGTGCTCACGCCGACCCGGCTGATCCTGGCCCACACCGACGAGCACGCCGGCGACGACCTGCTCCCCGAGCCCTACACCGCCACCTCCACCGAGGCGATCACGCTCTCCTCGATCCGCTCGGTGGTGGTGACCCGGATGGTCACCAACCCGGAGGCCGGTCCGTCCGCGGCCGCCGAGGCGGTGCTGACGATCGGCTGGGGCGGCGTCAGCCGGATCGACCTCGAGCCCGCAGCCTGCAGCGACCCGCAGTGCGACGCCGACCACGGCTACACCGGGGTGCTGGCGAGCGACGACTTCTCGCTGCGGGTCTCCCGCGCGGCCGACGGCGGCGACGCGGTCGAGGGGCTGCTGTCCTTCGCCGCCTCCCTCTCCGCGCGCACCCAACCGGCCTGAGACGGTCGCGGGGGATGACGTCCGGCGAGCCCTTCGTCGAGCCGAGGTACGGCGACCGGTCGCTCGGCGACGTGGTGCCCGCCGTCGCCCGCGCCCTGGGCGTGCCGGTCGACGACGAGCCGGTCGGAGCCGGATGGCAGCTGCCTCCCGCGCCGGCGTACGTCGTGTTCCTCGTGGACGGGCTGGGCAGCGAGCTGCTCCGCCGGCACGGCCACGCGGCGCCGTTCCTGCGTTCGCTGCTGGACCGGTCCGGGCCGGGCGGGGGAGGGACCGCCGGCGTCCCGTCGACCACCTCGACCAGCCTCGCCTCGCTCGGCACCGCGCTGCCGCCCGGGGGTCACGGGCTGGTGGGGTTCACCAGCCGGGTGCCGGGCACCGACCGGCTGCTCAACGCGCTCTACTGGGACAAGCGCGTCGACCCGCGGGAGTGGCAGCCGCAGCCGACGGTGTTCGAGCGGCTGATGGCCGCCGGGTCGACGGTCACGGTGGTCAACAAGCGGGAGTTCGCCGAGTCGGGCCTGACCATCGCGGCGCACCGTGGAGCGGCCTACGTCGGCGCCGACCGGGTCGGCGAGCGGATCGCCGCGGTGATCGCTGCCGCCGCGGAGCGGCCCTCGCTGACCTATGTCTATGACGGCGACCTCGACTGGACCGGCCACCGCTACGGCGTCGCGTCGAGCCACTGGCTGCAGCAGCTGGCGATGGTCGACGCGGAGGCCGAGCAGCTGCGCGAGGAGCTGCCGCCGAGCGTGCGGCTGGTGATCGTGGCCGACCACGGCATGGTCGACTCGCCCGCCGGCGACCGGATCGACGTCGACGAGCACCCCGAGCTGCGTGACGGGCTGGTGCTGCTCGGCGGGGAGGCGCGCTTCCGGCACGTCTACTGCGCGAGCGGCGCCGTCGACGACGTGGCCGCGGCCTGGCGCGGCGTGGTGGGGTCGCGGGCGAGCGTGCTGACGCGTGAGGAGGCGCTGGCCCGTGGGTGGTTCGGCGCGGCGTCGGCGGGGGTGCTGCCGCGGCTGGGTGACCTGGTGGTGGCCTGCCACGGCACGTTCGGGATCTTCTCCAGCGTCGACTTCGGTTACGAGATGTCGCTGGTCGGGCTCCACGGGTCGCTGACGCCCGAGGAGATGAACATCCCGGTCCTGGTCTGCTGAGGGCTGGTCTGCTGAGGGCTGGTCTGCTGAGGGCTCAGCCGGCGGAGCCGAACGGCAGCGGCTCGGGCGCCAGCGAGACGGCCTTGGCCCGCGCGGCGGTGAGCCGGCGCCGGTGGTGCTGGCGGCAGAGGACCTCGTAGGCCACGTCGGCGGGCTCCTCGTCGAGGTCGTCGACGTCGCCCTCGACGATCTCCTCGCCCTCGACGACCATCGCGCCGTTCTCGGTGCGGGCGTTGTGGGTGGCGCGCTTGCCGCACCAGCAGAGCGCCTCG
>JAUILS010000027.1 GCA_030432975.1 Actinomycetes bacterium | reverse complement strand
CAGGACGGCCGGCCGCACCGCCGGCACCAGCAGCGGCACCACCCGCCGGCCGGGGCGACTGACCAGCTGCTCGTGGGGGTGGGCGACGACCAGCCCGAGCCCGGTGAGGGTGGCGTAGGCGTCGGCGGTGTCGGGGCCGCCGGTGACGACGCCGAGCAGGTCGGGCTGGAGCAGGTCGAGCGCGGCCGCGGTCTGCAGCAGGGCCTCGTGGTCGGCGGGCAGGTCGGGCCGGACGTCGTTGTCCCACCAGCTCGCGACGGTCGAGCCCGGGCGGGTCAGCCGCCGCCAGAGCTCGTCGTGGTCGGGCTCCGAGGTGGCCGCGTCTGCGCACAGGTGCACGAGCGTCGGCCACCCGGCGGTCCAGCGGTGCACCAGCGAGGGCAGCTCGGGGTCGGTGAGGCCGTACTCCTCCTCCAGGACCGCCGCCACCTGCGGAGGCGTCAGGGCCAGGTCGCCGGGCCCGCGCTCCTGGACCGGGCCGGTGAGCGCGCGGCGTACCTCCGGGTCGAGCGGCACCCGCGAGGTGAGGACCAGCGGCTCCGTGGTCCCCGCCTCCCGGCGGTCGTCGACGAGGCGGCGCAGCAGCTCCACCTGCGCGGTGACGGTGCGGGCGTGCAGGTCCTCCGCGACGGTGGCGCGGGTCTGCCCCTCGGCCCAGGTGGTGCGGCCGTAGCCGGCCGCCGCCACGACGAGCGTGGTCGTCGTGCGGGCGCGGGGCGTGCGCGGGCGGGGTGCGATGGTCACAGACGCGCCCCGGGGTGGGGTGACAGGCGAGTCATGCCACTACAGGACCCGCCGGGGCGGCTGTGGATACAGGCCCGCGGGCGGACCAAAGGGTGGGGCCCTGGTCCGCCCACGGGGGTCTGGGCGACGGGCCCTCGACCGGCGAGCCGGAGGCGGGACCGGCAGGGCCGGTCCGCTCCCGTCTATCCTCGGAAGGGAGCCCGTGCGGACGCGGTGCCCGACGGCCGTCGCCGGGTGTGCAGGCACCGTGTCTTCGGGAGTGGGACGCGGCCGGGGAGCGGTCGTGACGCGATTACCACACCAAAGATCGAAATTTCTCGGTTTCGGGAGAAGTGAGCGCCATGGCCGACGCCTCCGACCGCAAGACCACCCCGACCGGCGACGACGCCCGTGGCTTCCTCGAGGCCGTCCAGGACGCGCGCCGTCGCGAGGACGCCCTCGAGGTGTTCGACCTGATGTGTGAGGTGACCGGCGCCGACCCGACGATGTGGGGTGCCTCGCTGGTCGGCTTCGGCCACCAGCCCTACACCACCGCCGACGGCAAGGAGCGGGCGTGGTTCGCCGTCGGGCTGGCGCCACGCAAGGCCGCGCTCACGCTCTACGGGCTGACCTACTACGGCACCAACACCGACCTGCTCGACCGGCTCGGCCCGCACACCACCGGCAAGGGCTGCCTCTACCTCAAGCGCCTCTCCGACGTCGATCGCGAGGTGCTCACCGAGCTGGTCGCCCGCGCCTGGGCCGCCAACCACCACCCGCCGGGTGAGGCGTGACCGCGCCTGGCGCCCCGGGGTGCGGCTGGTTTGCGTCATACGGAGTGGCTGTCGGGGCGCGCGGTTCGTATGACGTCCCCACGTCGACCCGGGGGCGCCGGGTTTGCGTCATACGGTGCGGTCGTGGGGGCGGCCGTTTCGTATGACGTCCCCACGCCCACCCGGGGGAAGCCGAGCTACATCTCCTCGTGGGAGTCCGGGTCGCCGCCGAAGAGCCGGCCGTCGGGGCGGCCCAGCGCGGAGATGGCGGCGACCTCCTCCTCCGTCAACGAGAAGCCGAAGACCGCGAGGTTCTCCGCCTGCCGCGCCGGGTCGCCCGACTTCGGGATCGGCACCGCGCCCAGCTCGACGTGCCACCGCAGGATCACCTGGGCCGGCGACACCCCCAGCCGGGAGGCGGCGGCGCGCACCGGCTCGGCGGCGTACTGCGCCTGCCGCTTGCCCAGCGGGCTCCACGACTCGGTGCGGATGCCGAGCCGCTCGTGCACCGCGCGCATCTCGGGCTGCGGGAAGAGCGGGTGCAGTTCGATCTGGTTGACCGCGGGCGTCACCCCGGTCTCGTCGATGATCCGCTCGAGGTGTGCCTCGGTGAAGTTCGAGACGCCGACCGACCGCACCAGCCCCCGCTCGCGCAGGTCGACCAGCGCCCGCCAGGCCTCGCCGAACAGGCCGCGGCTCGGGTTGGGCCAGTGGATGAGGTGCAGGTCGAGGTAGTCGAGGCCGAGCCGCTCCAGCGACGCCTCGGTGGAGGCCACGGCGTCGGCGTACGCGTGGTGCCGCCCCGGGATCTTGGAGGTGACCACCACCTCCTCGCGGGGCAGCCCCGAGCGGCGCAGCGCCTCGCCGACCTCGGTCTCGTTCTCGTAGTTCACGGCCGTGTCGAGCATCCGGTAGCCGGTCTCGAGCGCCGCCACCATCGCGGCGATGCCGTCCTCGCCGCGCAGGGCGTAGGTGCCGAGGCCGACCTGCGGGAGCGAGCGGCCGTCGTTGAGCGGATACGTCGGTGCGAGGGTCACCCGGCCACGCTAGCCCGGCACCGGGAGGGCGTGGTGAGGTCGGTCACCGAGCGGACGCACGCCGGCGCCCCGCTGGTAGCGTCCGCGCCATGTCCTGGGAGCGGATCAGCGTCGAACGAGTCATCCCGGCCCCGCCGGAGGCGATCTTCGACCTGCTGGCCGACCCGGCCGGCCACCTGCGGATCGACGGCTCCGGCAGCGTGCAGCAGTCGCGCAGCGGCGGCCGGCGGCTCGGGCTGGGCGACCGGTTCGGCATGGACATGAAGCTGGGCGTGGCCTACTCCACCCGCAACGTCGTCACCGAGTTCGAGGAGAACCGGCTGATCGCGTGGCGCACGCTCGCCACCGGCCCGCTCGCCCACTTCTTCACGGGCCGCACCTGGCGCTACGAGCTGGAGCCCGTCGACGGCGGCACCCGCGTCCGCGAGACGTGGGACCTCTCGACTGAGAAGCTCCCGTCGAGGCTGCCGATCCGCCTCACCATGGGGTCGATGACCCGCGACAACATGGGCCGCACGCTCGAGCGGATCGAGGAGATCGTCACCTCGTCCTGAGCACCGCGCGGCCCACCCGTCAGCGTCGGCTCACTCGACCGCGGCGGCGCTGTCGACCCCGTGGTTGACGGCCTCGACGAGGGCGCCGCAGAAGGCGGGCAGGTCGTCGGGGTTGCGGCTCGTGATGAGGTTGCCGTCGACGACGAGGCGCTCGTCGACCCAGCTGGCGCCCGCGTTGGTGAGGTCGGTGCGCAGGCTCGGCCACGAGGTGAGGGTGCGGTCGCGGACCACGTCGGCCTCGATCAGCGTCCACGGCGCGTGGCAGATCGCCGCCACCGGCTTGCCGCTGGCGACGAAGCGCCCGACGAAGGAGACGGCCGCCTCGTCCTGACGCAGGGCGTCGGGGTTGGCGACGCCGCCGGGCAGCACCAGGGCGGCGTACTGATCGGGGTCGGCGGAGCCGACGACGCCGTCGACGGGCCGGGTCTCGGCCTTGTCGAGGTGGTCGAAGGTCTGCACCTGACCGGTCTCCGTGCTGAGCAGCACCGGCTCGAAGCCGGCGTCGCTAACGGCCTGCCACGGCTCGGTCAGCTCCACCCGCTCGATGCCTTCGGGCGCGACGAGGAACGCGATCTGGGTCATGGGGGTCTCCCTTCACGACGGGGCGCGGGCGGCGCTCGGTGGGCGCCGGGGCCCGCGGTGGGGTCGCTGGGAGGGGTACCCGGCCGGGTGCGTCGCAAACGACGGTGGGCTCACCCGGCCGGGGACGTCGTACGCCGGCCGCGAGAGGTCAGGCCAGCCCGGCCAGCTCGGCCCCCCAGGACCGGGCGCGGTCCTCCTCGCCCTCGGCGAGCGGGCCCTCCACACCGAGCACGAAGAACGTCTCGCCGCGGTGCGCCTTGCCGAAGCCGTGGTGGCGCAGGCTGGAGGCGGCCGACTTGGCGGCCGACCCGGGCACCAGCTTGACCTGCACCCGGGTGTCGAAGGTGACGACGGGGAGGTCGGGACGCGGGGTGGCGCGGTCGATCCACTCGCGGATGCCGGCGTCGCCGCCCTCGCGGTCGGGGGCGCCGTACTTGCTGTGCGCCTCGGCGCGGGTCGTCGGCCGGGTCATCGAGAAGGCGTGGGTCGGGCCGCCGAGCACCAGCAGCGTGACCTCCGGGTCGAGCTCGGGCGGCGCCACGGCGACCGGGGTGACCCCCACAGCAACGCCGGTCGCCCGGGCGCCCTCCGCGATCGCCGCGGCCACCGTCTCGCTGTTGCCGAACAGCGACTCGACGACGATGTGGATGCTCATGCGGACCTCCCCGCTCGCGCCCGGGCTCTGCCTTCCTGTCTACGCCTGCGCGGGGCTCCGCGGAAGCGGCCCGGTCACCCCCGGGCGGTGAGTTCGCTCACGCGCGGGGGCCGGCCCGGGTCGGCAACGCCACCGCCGCCGGGTGACCGCGGTCCTGGCGCCGACGTCGCGGGGCGAGTAGGCCTGGCGGCATGACCGAGCTGCTTGACCCCCGCCCGCACACGACGGAGCGCCGGCCATGGCCGGCCACGGCGGCGGTGGTCGTGCTGGTGTTCCTGGGGCTCTCCGCGGTGCCCTCGGGAGCGGTGATGCTCGTCTACGGCACGGAGATGTTCCCCGCGTCGTGGGTCGACGACTTCCCGCTCATCGACAGCCTGGTGCTGCCCGGGCTGACGCTGCTGGTCGGCTTCGGGCTGGGCTCGCTGGTGACGGCGTACGGCGTGTGGCGGCGGCCGCGGTGGCCGGCGCTGCGCGGTCTCGAGCGGGCGACCGGCCACCACTGGTCGTGGCTGGCCCTGCTGCTGATCGGTCTCGGCCACGCCCTGTGGATCGGGCTGGAGTACGCCTACCTCGGCGCGGGGTCGTTCCTCCAGCCGACGTACGGCGCCGTCGCGCTGCTGCTGATCGCGCTGGCGCTGACGCCGGCCGTGCGCCGCTGGCTCAGGACACCGTGACGGTGCGGGTGTCCGTCATCGGTGCGCCGCCCTCGCCGCCCGACGGGTCGTCCTCGCTGACCTCGATCGTGTAGGTGCCGGCGGGCAGGTCGACGGTGAAGGAGTAGGCCGCGAAGGTGAACGCCTCCTCGGCGGTCGTGAAGCCCTTCTCGACGACCTTCCCCTTGTCGTTCAGCACCCGCCACGGCACGTTGGCCTCGAACGTCGCGGCGACGCCGCTGACCGTGACTGGCGACGACACCTCCTCGCCCTCGCGCGGGGTGTCGATCTGCACCAGCTGGCGGACGTCGAGCGGGTCGGCGCGACGCACCGGCGTGCTCCAGTCGACCGCGCCCCAGAGCTCGCCCGCCGGCTGGCCGTCGATGAGCAGCCGCACCTTGGCCTTCGGCGTCGTCGCCTCGCTGACGGTGTAGACGAGCTGCTGGATCATCAGCGCCGCGCCCTCGGAGCCGACGTTCGCGCGGCGCGCGTCGGCCGAGAGGTCGACGGTGACGTTCCTGCCGTCGCGGGTCACGCCGAGCACCTGGGTGTCGGGGTTCCACTTCGAGGCGTAGTCGGGGTCGTCCGGGCCGGCGATCATCGCCTCGACCGCGCCGACGGTGGCGTCGTCGGCCGGCACGTCGTGCGGCTCGCCGGCCAGCCGGAGGCCGGCGCGCGTGTCGACGACGTAGAACACCGTGCTCGGCTGGGTGGGCGGTGTGGTCTCGCTGGGCTCCTCGGTCGGGCTCGGCGACTCCGAGGGGGAGGCGCTCTCGGAGGGCGAGTCGCTCGGCGAGTCCGTCGCCGTGGGCGCCTCCTCGGTGCCGCAGCCCGCAGCGGCGACGGCGACACCCAGGGCCAGGACACCCGCGCGCAGCCCGGACCGGACCGGGTTCCTCACCATCTCGACCTCCTCGCGGGCCGCCCCGGCATCTCCGGGTCGCCGCGTCTTCCGAGTCTGCCACCGGGAGGGGCGCAGGCCCGGGAGGCGGGGTCGCGGCGGGAGGGCGACGTGAGATGGCCCACATCCTCGGTGCGGATGCCGCGGACGGTCCCCGGTGTTGTGACGGGTGACGCCGGGAGTTCCGGCGCCGGCAACACCGCGCACCACCAGGGGGCCAGCCATGACCGACCCGACCACCAACCCGACCCTCACCGACACGCTCAAGCAGAAGCTCGACGAGCTGGAGCTGGAACGGCGCCTCGCCGCGGCCGTGCAGGCCGCCGAGACCGCCATGATCGCCGCCCTCGACGCGGTCAGCGGCTACGCCGCCGAGCACCGCGACGACATCGACCGCTGGCTCGACAAGGCCGGCGCCACGGTCGACGACAAGACCGACGGCAAGTACGCCGACCGGGTCGCGTCGGTCAAGGAGCAGGTGCGACGCGGCGTCGCCACGCTCTCCGAGCGGCGCTGACCCGTAGGGGCTGACGACAGGGGCCGTGCTCTCGTGGGGGGAGCGCGGCCCCTGTCGCGTCCGCGACGCCTCGCCCGCCGTTCATCGAGGGTTCAACCGGCCACCGTGGCGAGGACACCTTCGCTCCCTAGCGTCGAGACGCGCCCGGGAGCTCCCGGGCAACCGTCCGACCGGTCCCGGTCGACCCGGGACCCCACCTGGGAGGAACACCCCTCGTGTCCCAGAGCATTCTCGTCGCCACCACGGCGGCCGCTCTCGCTCTCACCGGCGCCGGAGCGGCGCTGGCCCACGGCTCCGACATCGGCCCCCACAGCTCGGAGTCGCCGTACCTGCTGGGCACCGTCAGCGGCGCGGACTCCACGGCCCTGCTGACCGTCGGCGACGCTGCCGACAACGGCTACCGGATGGTCGGGATCCCCGACGGCATGGGCGCCTTCGGCAACCGCGACGGCACCTACACGCTGCTGATGAACCACGAGCTCGGCGCCGACAGGGGCACCGTCCGCGCCCACGGCGCCACCGGCGCCTTCGTCTCGCGGTGGACCATCGACCGCCGTGGCCGGGTGCTGTCCGGGGAGGACCTGATCCAGCGGGTCTACGAGGGCGACGCCGACTCCGGCGACTTCGCGCCGGTCACCACGGCCTTCAACCGGCTCTGCTCCGCCGACCTCCCGGCCGTGTCGGCGTTCGCCGGCGGTCGCGCGGGGACGCGCGAGCGGATCTTCATGAACGGCGAGGAGGCGGGCGCCGAGGGCCGGGCCGTCGCCAACGTCGTGACCGGTCCCGACGCCGGCTCGAGCTACCTCCTCCCGTGGCTGGGCAGGGCCAGCTGGGAGAACATCGTCGCGATGCCCGGGTGGAAGCGGACGACCGTCGTCGCGGGCCTCGACGACTCCGGCGGCGGCCAGGTCTACTTCTACGTCGGCAAGAAGCAGCGCTCCGGCAACGACGTCGAGAAGGCCGGGCTCACCAACGGCGCCGTCTACGGCCTGACGATCGACGGCGTGACGGCCGAGTCCGACGCCACCACGACGCCCGCCCCGGTCGGCTTCTCGCTGGTCGAGATCCCCGGCGCCGCCTCGATGACGGGCGCGGAGCTGCAGGCCGCGAGCGACGCCCTGGGCGTCACGGCGCTGGCCCGCCCCGAGGACGGCGCGTGGGACCCGAAGGACCCGGAGCACTTCTACTTCGCCACCACCGCGAGCTTCAGCGGCATCAGCCACCTGTGGCACCTGGAGTTCAGCGACCCGGGCGACGTGCTGGCGGGCGGCACCGCCGAGATCGTCGCGGCCAGCCCGGCGTACGACCCGGCGCTGCCGTCGGCGGCCCAGGAGGGTCCGCGGATGATGGACAACCTCACGGTCAACCGCCGGGGCCAGGTGCTGGTGCAGGAGGACCCGGGCGGCCAGGAGTACCTCGCCGGGGTCTTCCGCTACGACCCCGAGAACGGCCGCACCGAGCGGGTCTTCCAGCACGCCGCGTCGGTCTTCAGCCCCGGCTCGCCCGGCTTCGTGACCGTCGACGAGGAGAGCTCGGGGATCGTCGCCGTGCCCTTCCTCGGCGCGAACCGCTACCTCGCCGTGACGCAGGTGCACGCCCCGCTCGCCGACCCCGAGCTGGTCGAGGGCGGCCAGCTGCAGCTGCTCAGGCTGCCCTCCGGCTCCCGCGGGCGCTGAGGGGGCGCGGCTGACACCTCCCGGGTCGGTATCCCACCTCACCGACCGACCCACCACGCGGGCCCACACGCTGGGCCCCCGACCCGGCCGGAACCGCCGCCGCTCTCTCCGGCCGGACCGCGGCCCCCGACCCGCCTGCCAGGGTCGGGGGCCGCGACGTGTCTGGGGCTGGCTGTGAATGGCCTCGCGGCGGCGCGGCCGGCGGGATCGCCGGTGGGATCGCCGGCGGGAGCGGGGAGGGTTCCGGTCACCCGGTGACGGAATGCCTCCCCGATGTGGCCGGCAGGAGACGCCGGGTCACGACTCCGGGGGCGACGGCAGCGCCGGGGTGACGATCGCGGCGCCCGTCTCGTCGGCGTACGTCGTCACGTCGGCCGGCCGCCGGTCGGCGTACGCCGCGACGTAGGCGCAGACGACGGCGTCGACCGGGTCCTCCGCCCGACGCAGCTCGCTCTTGCGGGCGGCCGCGGCGACGGTGGCCACGTGGTCGCGCCAGGCGTCGCCGAGGAGGAGCGGCGGGTCGGCGTCGCGGAGGGTGCCGAGGAGCGTGGTCAGCCGGAGCAGCTCGGCGCGCTGGGACTCCAGGGTGCGGCCCGGCTTGGCCTTGTACTTCAGCGTGCGCTCGAGCCCGAAGAGCGCGACCGTGGCGGCGTGCGGGTGCGCCTCGAACGCCCGCCGCGGGGCCCGGGGGTCGTGGATCTCGAGCCCCAGCCGGCGGGCGAGCCGGGCGCCGCGGGGCTCCGGGACGAACCACGGCTTGGCGGTGTTGGACGAGTGCGTGCCCGCCTGGAAGCGCGCGAAGTCGCGGTCCAGCGCTCGCTCGGCGCCGCGCTTGCCGCTCGGGTTGGTCACGACCAGCGGCGCGTCGACCGCGGCGACCAGCGGGCCGTCGTACGCCGCGAGGGCGGCGGCGATGTCGTCGTCGGTCTGCACCCGGGCCAGCACGACCAGCCGCCCCTCGGCGTCGAGCACCGCCAGCCCGGTCGGGCTGCGCTCCCCCCAGGCGAGGTCGATCCCGACGTAGTGCACCTGGCCTGCATCCTCCGGTCTGGGTGGGGGAGGTTCATCAGGTTAAGCAGTCGAGCTGTCACTTCTCTTGGCGAGTTCACCGTGTGAAGTGATGATTCGCCTGCATCACATGATGAACCTCCAAACCCGTCACGTGTCCCCGCGCAGGGAGAAGGAGCGGAGGCGGTCGCCGGCGAACCACACCCCGCCGAGCATCACGACGACCGTGGCGGCCAGGGCGTACGCCGCCCCGACGCCGTCGCTGTGGAGCACCGCGCGGTCGCTCAGCGCGTCGGCGAGGCTGCCGGCCCAGTTGGTGATGCTCAGCCAGCGCACCCCGCTGAGGAGGTTGCCGAGCAGCCCCTCCCACACCAGCACGAACAGCAGCCCGACCACGACCGCGTGCCGCGTCACGGCCGAGACGGCGAGGAACAGCCCGCAGTACGCCGCCGCGGCGATCACGCCGCCGGCGGTCCAGGCCCAGGTCGCCTCCGCGAGCGAGGGGTCGAGCACCAGCCCCGCGACCGGCAGCGGCAGCACCCCGAAGGCGAGCGTGGCCAGTAGCGCGACGGCGTACTTGCTCGCCGCGATGACGTGTCGGCTCACCGGCTTGGCGAGCAGATAGACGATCGACCCGTCGTCCATCTCCGGCCCGAGCGCGGAGGAGGTCGTGAGCAGCGCGACCAGCGGCAGCACCAGCCCGACGCCGAGCACCACCAGGATCTCCTCGTAGCCCTCGCCGGCGCCGGCCAGGCCGCGCACCACGACGGCGAGCACGACGAGCACCAGCGGCATCAGCAGCAGCAGCCAGAAGCGGCGGCGGCCGAGCAGCGCCTGGGTCGCGAGCCGGACGATGGTGGCGTTCACGAGGCCACCCCCCGCCCGGCGCCCGATCCGGAGACGAGGTAGGCGAAGACGCTCTCCAGCGACTCGTCGGTGGGCAGCACCTCGCTCAGCCGGATCCCGCCGCCTCGCGCCAGCGCCGGCAGCCGCAGCGCGAAGCCGCCGAGGTCGCCGACCTCCACCTCCAGACCGCCGCGGGCCCGCAGCGCGACGCCGAGCACCGACGGCTCGGCCATCAGCAGCGCGGCCAGCGCGCGGTCGTCGCTGCTCACCACGACGTAGCGGTCGGGCCGGTCGGTCATCAGCCGCCGGATCGCCCCGAAGTCGCCGGAGGCGGCGTGCCGCCCGGACACCACGACCTCGATGTGCCGGGCGAGCTGCTCGACCTCCTCCAGGATGTGGGAGCTGAACAGCACGGTGCGCCCCTCGGCGCCCATCCGTCGCAGCAGCTCCATCAGGTGCAGCCGCTGCCGCGGGTCGACGCCGTTGAACGGCTCGTCGAGCAGCAGCACGGACGGCTCGTGCACCAGCGCCGACGCGAGCTTGATGCGCTGCCGCATGCCCTTGGAGTACGTCGCGATCCGCCGGTCGGCCGCCTCGGTCTGGTCGACGGTGGCGATCGCCCGCTCGGCCGCGGCGCCCGCGTCGCTCAGTCCCTGGAGCTCGGCGTTGGCGACCACGAACTGGCGACCGGTGAGGTAGTCGAAGGAGATCTCCCGCTCCGGCACCAGCCCGATCGTGCGATAGACCTCGCGGTTGCGCCACAGCGCCTCCCCGTCGAGCGTCACGGTCCCCGACGACGGCGCCAGGAAGCCCGACATCATCGCGATCAGCGTCGACTTGCCCGCGCCGTTGGGGCCGAGCAGCCCGGTCACGCCCGGGCCGATCGTCATCGTGACGTCGTTGACCGCGACGACGTTGCCATACCAGCGGGAGGCGTTCGCGAGCTCCAGGACGCTCATCGGCCCCACCTCATCGGCCCCACCTCATCGGCCGGCCACCTTCCGGTAGCGCCAGACCAGCAGCGCGAGCCCGCCGACCACGAACGTCAGCCCCGCGAAGAGGTACGCCGCCTGGGCGAGCGCCGACTCCGGCGGCGTCAGGCGGGTGCCCTCGTCGAGCCAGACGTTGACCAGCCCGCTGTGCAGCCGGAACGGCGCCAGCAGCCCGGCGACCACGCCGACCCCGTCCGACCCCTGGTCCGACGCGATCGCCTGGACGGCCGTCACGATGCCGTTGCCGAGCAGCAGCACCGCGATCGTCGCCACCACGGCGAAGCCGCGCCGCGTCGACCAGGCGCTGATCAGGCCGGCGACGCTCGCGATCATGCCGGCCAGGAGCAGCGCCATGCCGACCGCCGCCAGCAGGTCGCCGGTCTCGCTGAGCACGTCGGCGTCGGAGAGCAGCGCTCCGACGTAGAGCAGCAGCATCGGCGTGAGCAGGAAGACCATCAGCGCCGCCACCAGCGACAGCCACCGGGTGGCGGCGTACGCCGACGCGCGCAGCGGCCGTGCGAGGTAGAGCACGATCGAGCCGTAGCGCAGGTCGTGGGAGAAGAGGATCGGCGCCTGGGCGGCGGCGAAGACGCTGAGCAGCGGGACCGTGCCGGGCAGCGCGGGATAGCCGGCGAACAGGTCGCGCTGGTCGAACAGCACCATCGCGACGACGATGCCGAGCGTCGGCACGACGTAGAACAGCAGCAGCAGGAACGGCAGGATCTTGGACCGGCCCGAGCGCCCGAGCCCGTAGGCGTTGCGCAGCCCGGTCACGAAGAGCGACCGCGCGATGTGGGTCTCGCCGTGGCGCGGGCCGGCGTAGGGGCGGTAGCCGAGGTCGTGGATCACCCCGCGGCGGGGACCGACGCCCTCAGGAGGTGCCGACGACATGCTCACCTCCGTCGCGGAAGACGTCCTCGATCCGCCGGTGGTCGACCTGCAGCCGGGCGAGGCCCACCCCGAGGTCGACGGCGACGTCGCGGATCACGTCGTGCACGTCGCCGGCAGCGGTGGAGCGCGTCGTGTCGACGGCGATCAGGTGCCCCTGCGGCCAGCAGGGCAGCCCGGCCTCGGCGAGCGCGTTGCCCATCCGGTCCTGGGCCCCCGTCTCGCCGATGACCTCCACCAGCAGGGTGCCGGTGGTGTCGAGGAACTCCGTGGTCGCCGACGAGCGGAGCAGCCGGCCGCTGTCGAGGATCACCACGTGGTCGCTGACCCGCTCCAGCTCGCCGAGCAGATGGGAGGTCACGAGCACCGCGATGCCGAAGTCGTGGCCGATCCGCTGCACGAGGTGCAGCATGTCGTCGCGCGCGGCGGGGTCGAGGCCGTTGGTCGGCTCGTCGAGGAACACCAGCCTCGGGTCGTGGACCAGCGCCTGGGCGAGCTTGGCCCGCTGCTTCATGCCGGTGGAGTAGCCGCCCATCGGGCGGTAGCGCTCCTCGGCCAGCCCGACGTGGCGGAGGACGTCGGCGGTGCGCTCGCGCGCGGCCGGCCGCGGCAGCCCGGACATCTGTGCCAGATGGTTGACGAAGTCACTGGCGCTGACGTCGGGCGGCAGGCAGTCGTGCTCGGGCATGTAGCCGACCTGGCGGCGGATCGCCTCGCCCTGGCCGGCGATGTCGAGGCCGAGCACCCGCGCGGTTCCTCGGGACGGGGCGAGCAGGCCGAGCAGGATCTTGATCAGCGTGGACTTGCCCGCGCCGTTGGCGCCGACCAGCCCGGTGACCCCGTCGCCGATCACGACGTCGAGGGTGTCGAGCGCCAGCACCGTGCCGTAGTCCTTGGTGAGCCCGGACGTGGTGATCACCGGCCCGACGGCGGCCGTGGTGCCGGTGGCGGTGGCGGCGAGGTGGTCCCCCATGGGGGCGACACTAGCGGCGCACCGGTGGTGCCCGCCTCGGGGTCGAACCCTGGGGCACCCCTGGGCCTGCGACCCCGGCCGTCACCCCGGCCGCCACCCCGGCTGCCTAGACATTTGCCGACTTTGGAACTCATTGTGTGAGAACTCTCCACGGGGCTTGGGTGCGGTGCTACTGTTCTTCTCGTAGCCCCGACCGGTACCCGAGAGCCGGTCGGGGCTACTCACGTCTCCGGGCAGGTCCGCCGGGAGCGCCGGCGGTGGACTCCCCCGCGACCCTCGCGTGACGCCGCCGCCGAGGTCGACAATGGCGCCGTGACCCGCCTGCCGCCCTGGACCGCCTCCTGGGTGGCACGCCTGCGCGGCTACCCGCGCGCCGACGCGCTCCCCGACATCGGGGCGGGGCTGCTGGTCGCGGCGCTGGCGGTCCCGCAGTCGCTCGGCTACGCGGCCGTGGCCGGCGTACCCGTGCAGGTCGGCCTCTACACCCTGCCGCCGGCGCTCCTGGCCTACGCGCTCTTCGGGTCCTCCCGGCTGCTGTTCATGGGCCCGATCTCGACCGTGTCGGTGATGTCCGGGTCGATCGTGGGCCAGCTCGCGGGCGGCGACGAGCAGCAGGCGGTGCTGCTCACCTCGGCGCTCGCCGTGCTGGCCGGGATCACGCTCGTCGCGGCCGGGCTGCTCAGGGCCGGGTGGATGGCCCGCTTCCTCAGCCAGCCCATCGTCACCGGCTTCGTCACCGGGCTGGTACTGCTGATCGTGCTCGGCGAGCTGCCCTCCCTGCTCGGCATCCCGCCTCCGGCGGGCGACGTGCTCGACCGGGTGCGGTCGCTGCTGTTCGGGCTGGACCAGGCGAGCGGGCGGGTGCTGCTGCTCTCGGTGTCCGCGCTCGCGGTGCTGTTCGTGGGACACCGGCTGGCGCCGCGGATGCCGTGGGCGCTGCTGGTGCTGGTCGGCGGCATCGCCCTCTCGCAGACGCTGGGGCTGGAGGGCCGCGGCGTGCCGGTGGTGGGCGACGTGCCGACCGGGCTGCCGGCGCCGTCGTGGCCGTGGGTGGTGATGGACCACCGGCTGGAGGTGCTCGGCGGGCTGCTGACCGGCGCCCTGGCGGTGGCCGCGGTCGGGATGGCCGAGGGTCTGGCGGCGGCGCGCACCTTCAAGGCCGCCGAGGACCGGCTCCGCGACGACGCCGAGCTGGTCGCCAACGGCGTCGCGGACGTCGCCGCCGGGCTGTTCGGCGGGATGGCGGTCGGCGGCAGCCTCTCCAAGACCGCCGCCAACGCCCGGGCCGGCGCCCGCTCGCAGGTCAGCGGCGTGGCGGCCGCCGTCGTGGTGGTCGTGGTGCTGCTGCTCGTGGCCGGGCTGCTCGAGCCGTTGCCGCGGGCGGTGCTGTCGGCGATCGTGGTGCACGCGGTGTGGGGGCTGCTGCAGCCGTCGGAGTTCGTCCGCTTCAAGCGGCTGCGGCGCAACGACTTCGTCTCGTCGATGGTCGCGATGGGCGGGGTGCTCGTGCTGGGCCCGCTCAACGGGCTGCTGCTGGCGGTGGGCCAGTCGCTGCTCGGCCTGGTCTATCGCTCCTCGCAGGTGCAGATCGACCGGATGGGCAAGGTGCCGCACGAGAAGGCCGCGTGGGGGGCGATCGCCCACGACGGCGACCGGGTGCCGGTGCCGGGCGTGCTGGTGCTGCGGCCCGACGGCCCGATCTTCTGGGCCAACGCCGACCCGGTCTTCCGGCGGATCCGGCGGCACCTGCGCCACCACCCGGAGACGGGCGTGGTCGTGCTCGACCTGGAGGCGAGCAACCAGATGGACTCCACCACCGTCGACAGCCTGAGCCTGCTGCTGACCGAGCTGCGGGAGGAGGGCCGCGACCTCTTCCTGGTCCGGGTGTTCGGCAACGTCAAGGGCGTGCTGGAACGGGCCGGGTTCCTCGACGAGCTCGGCGAGGGGCGGCTGTGGCACTCGATCTCCGCGGGGGTCAAGGCGGCCAAGCAGACACCGGCGTACGCCGCCGTGGTGGCGGCCGCCGACGCCGCGGAGGAGGAGTCCGACGACGAGCGGGAGCGGATCGTCGCCAAGGACGTCGACCGCGAGCGCGGCGAGGAGCTCGACGCGTGACGCCCTCTGCTCGGTGGTCCGTGCGCGGCCTCAGGTGAGCCGGGTGAACCGCACCTCCACCTGCAGCCAGGCGGTGGCGGTGCCGGAATAGACGCCCTTGAACGGCGGCACGTCCTCGTAGTCACGCCCGCGCGCCACGACCACGTGGTCGACGCCCACGGGCGTCCGGTTGGTCGGGTCGAGCGCCAGCCAGGCGCCGTCCCAGAACTCCACCCAGGCGTGGCTCTCGCCGGTGGCTGTGTGGCCGATCTCGCCGTCGCGGGTGGGCGCGAGGTAGCCGCTGACGTAGCGGGCCGGGATGCCGAGCGAGCGCAGCGCGCCCAGCGTGATGTGGGCGAAGTCCTGGCAGACGCCGCGGCGCTCCTCCCAGGCGTCCTCGCCGCTGCTGTGCACGCCGGTGACGCCGGACTCGTAGGTCATCGCGTCGTTGATCCGGTCGGCCAGGGAGTACGCCGCGTCCCGCGGGGTGGCCGCGGACCGGACCTGCTCGGCCAGCTCGGTCAGCCCGGGGCCGGCGTGGGTGCGGTGGGTCGGCATCAGCCACTCGAAGCTGCGGTCCTGGACGTCGTCCTGCTGCAGGTCGCTCCACGACAGCGGGTCGCCGGGAGCCTCCAGCTCGGAGCGCTCGACGGTGCTGATCGCCTCGATGTCGAGCCGGTCGTGCGGGGCCAGCGACTCCATCGACGTGACGTGGGTGCCCCAGTGGTCGCGGTAGACCTGGCTCCACGTCATCGGGCGCACCCGGATCCGGTTCTCCAGGGTGGTCTGCCCCGGCTCGTTGACCGGCGTCATCCGGAGCTCGTTGTGGGAGGCGCGCACCGCCATCGGATAGACGAGCTCGGTGGTGTGGACGATGCGGTAGCGGCGCATGCTCACACCAGCTCCTCGGTCCACACCGGCGTCGGTCCGGCCTGGAAGTAGCGGTCGGCGACCGCCTGGGACGCCTCCATCACGGCCTCCATCACCCGCAGCATCTCGCCCGGCAGGTCGGCGAGGATCTCGTCCTGGGGGCGGTACTCCAGGGAGGTGCGGATCCGCCCGAGCTGGCGGCGTGCCTCGTCGGAGACGCCGATGCGCTGGTCCTCAGGCGCCAGCTTCATCAGCCGCCGCTCCGCCTGGCCCAGCGCGAAGATCACCGACCGCGGGAACTCGCGGTCGAGCACCAGGAACAGCGCGGCCATCTCATCGCTCAGCAGGCCGCGATGGCTGCGCATGAACGCCTGCTGGGCGCCGCAGCTGCTGAGCACGGTGCTCCACGAGGGGCCGCCGGCGGGGAGCCCGCCGTTGGCGACCAGCCGGGCGGTCATGTCGGCACGCTCCAGAGAGCGCCCGAGCAGCAGGAACTCCCAGGCGTCGTCGTGGCTCATGGTGGAGTCGGCGATGCCGCTGACCAGCGCCGCGCGTTCGCGCACCCACGACAGATGTCGCTCCGTGACCGCGTGCCGGCCCATGCTGTTCCAGCGGTGCCAGGTGGTGTTGATGGCCTCCCACAGCTCGGTCGACAGGGTCTCGCGCGCCCGCCGGGCGTTCTCCCGGGCGGCCAGCCACGAGCCGGAGATGGAGCTGGAGTTGGTGCGGTCGAAGACCAGCTGCGACCCGACCTCGGCCATCCCCGCGCCCTCGGGGGTGTGCATCCCCATGATCACCGAGAGCACGGTGCCGGCCGCGGCCTCCTCGTCGGTGCCGGGGTCCTCGAGCAGCTGGAGACGGAGGACGTCGACGATGCGGGCGGTGCCGTCGGCACGCTCGACGTAGCGTCCGATCCAGAACAGCGACTCCGCGATCCGGCTCAGCAACGCGGACCCCTCCCCGGGCTCGTCGGCGGGCGATCCGGGCACGTGTCCACGCCCCCACGCTATGTGCAGTCCGTGACCGGTGGAAGACCCCCAGGTCACAGGCGTGTTTCGGGGCCGGGTCCGGCTGGTCTGGACTGGCCACAACCGGCCAGGCTCCAGGCCTCGTCCCGCGGTCGGCCCCGGGAGTACAGTTCAGCGACTCGAGCGCGGTGGGGTGCTCGACACGAGCGTCATGGGGGACGCGATGTCGTGGTGTTCTGGTGTGTCCGATGCTGCGCGGAGGACCGCCGCTCTGGGCCTCTCCTTCGTGCTCGGAGGGGCGCTGCTGGCCACCGTCGCGGTGGCGACGCCGGCCGCGGCCGACCCCGACTCCCGGGCGGGCACCGTCGCCGAGCGGCCGCGCGACGCCGCGGTCCACGCGGTCGACGGCGAGGTCCACTCGCTCGCCCAGGTCGGCAACAGCGTGGTGTTCGGCGGCAGCTTCACCCAGGTCGGCCCGGTCACCCGGGGCGCGGTCGGGGTCGTCGACGTCGCGGGCAAGTCGTTCGGCGCGGCCTTCCCCGACGTGGTCGGCTCGGTCACGGTGGCCGTGCCCGACGGCGCCGGCGGGTGGTTCCTCGGCGGTGACTTCGACTCGGTCGGCGGGCAGCCGCGGCGCAACCTGGCCCGGGTCGACGCGGCCGGCTCGGTGACGGCGTTCGACCCCTCACCCAACGGCGTCGTCAACGACCTGGCCCTGGCCTCCGGCCGGCTGGTCGTCGGCGGAGCCTTCACCTCGATCGCCGGGCAGCCGGCCTCGGGGGTCGCGTCGCTCACGCCCGCGGGCGCCCTGCAGTGGGGCGGCGCCGTGACCGGCGGCGCGGTCCGCACGGTGGCGGTGTCGGCCGACGGCGCGCTGGTCTACGTCGGTGGCGACTTCTCCCAGGTCGGCGGCGTGGTGTTCCGCCGGCTCGCCGGGCTCGACAGCGCGACCGGGCAGCGGGCTTCGACCTTCGCCGTCGGCACCCCCAACCAGCCTGTCAACGACCTCGTCGTCCGGCCGGGCGGCTCGCTGCTCCTGGTCGGCAGCTTCACCGCCGTCGGCGGCACCAGCCGGGTCCGGATCGCGGAGGTCGACGGCGCCACGGGCGCGCTGGGCGCGCTCAGCGTGAGCATCAACAACACCGTCAACGACGTCGAGGTCGACGAGGCCACCGGGACGGCGTACGTCGCCGGCAGCTTCGGCACCGTCGGCGGGGTCTCGCGCAACCGCCTCGCGGGCATCAGCCTGACCGGGGCGGGGTCGGTGACCTCGCTGTCGCTGACCTCGATCTCGGGCTCGGTGTCCGCGGTGACCCTCGACGGCGCGGGCGGGCTCTTCCTCGGCGGCGCCTTCCAGATCACCCCCGAGAAGGACAACCCCGCCCAGCTCGCCCGGGTGGCGGTCGCGACCGGCGCGGTCACCGCGGTCGTGCCCTACTACCAGACCCCGCGCTCGCTGGCCCGCGCCCCGCGCAGCGGCACCAGCGGGGTGCTGACGCTGGTGCGGCAGGGCGGGTCGCTGCTGGTGGCCGGCGACTTCTCCGACTACGGCGTCACGGCGCGCTCCGGGCTGGCGGCCTACGACCTGGCCACCGGCGCGCTGCGCTCGGACTTCGTCCCGCAGCCCGACGGCGCCGTCCACTCGGTGAAGTCCGCGGCGGGCGGCCAGGCGGTGTTCGTCGGCGGCGAGTTCCGCACGATCGCGGGCGAGAGCCACGACCGGCTGGCCAAGCTCTCCATCGCCACCGGCCAGAACGTCCCCGGCTTCGCCGCCGCCGCCGACTCCTACGTCAAGGACATGGCGGTCCGCACCGACGGCCAGACGGTCTACGTCGGCGGCAACTTCGACTCCTTCAACGGCGTCCCCGCGCCCCGGCTGGTGGCGGTCGACGCGGCCACCGGCGCCACCCGGGCCGGCTTCGACATGCCGCTGACCGAGCCCACCAACGAGCGGTCCGAGGGCGGCCTGCGGGCGATGGCGCTCTCGCCCGACGAGACGCGGCTGATGGTGATCGGCAACTTCCGCAAGGTGGCCGGCCAGGACCGCCCGCTGATCGCCCAGATCGACGTCAGCACCCCGGTCGCCTCGGTGACCTCGTGGCGCACCGGCCTCTACGACCAGCCGTGCGCGCGCAGCGGCAAGGTCGGCTGGATGCGCGACGTCGACATCTCGCCCGACGGCACCACGGCGTACGTCGTCTCGTCGGGGCACTTCTACTACCCGGCCTGCGACGCCCTCAACGCCTTCCCGATGTCGTCGCCGGCGGCCGACGTGCAGCCGCGGTGGACCGACAAGATCGGCGACACGCTCGAGTCGGTGGCCGCCGACCGGGACGCCGTCTATCTCTCCGGGCACTTCCGCTATCTCGAGACCGAGACCCGCACCCAGCCGCGCTTCCAGATCGCGGCGGTCGACCCGGCCACCGGCGAGGGGCTCAACTGGGTGCCCAACGCCGGCGGGTTCCGCGGCGTGCTGACCCTGGAGCTGGAGCCGGCCGGGCTGCTGGCCGGCAGCGACGGCGACGCCTTCGGCGGCGTCAACCACGGCCGCCACGCGTTCTGGCCCAACCCGCAGCCCGGCATCGAGGTGCGCAGCGCCCCGAGCCGCCCGTGGGTGCTGGCGCCGTCGGGACAGGTCACCCGCAAGGTGCGGGTCCAGAACACCTTCACCGACCGGTCCGTCACCCTCACCTCGCTGACCGACCAGCGCCTCGGCGACCTGCACGGCTCCGGCACCTGCACGCTGCCGCAGACCATCGGCGCCGGCGAGGTCTACTCCTGCACCACCGCCGCCGACACCGTCTCCGGCACGGCGCCGAGCGACGTGTCCGACACGGTGACCGCGACCGCCACGGCGGGTCCCGACACGGTCAGCGACACCGACACCTCGGTCGTGCAGGTGATCGCCTCGGCGCCGCTGTTCCGGCTGCGCGCCGTGGCCGGCCCCGGCCAGGTCGCCTACCCCGGCGGCACCGTGCGGTTCTCGCTGACGATGATGAACCTCGACCTGGAGCGGCCGGCCACCGTCACCTCGCTGACCAGCCCGGTGTTCGGCGACCTGTCCAGCGAGTGCGGCCTGCCGGCGGAGGTGGGGCCCAACCGGCTGATCTACTGCCACGTCGACCGCCAGGTCTCGGGGTCGGTGGGCTCCAAGCCGTCGTTCGGCTTCACGGCCACGGCGACGCTGCCCGGCAGCCCGACCCAGACCGGCACCTCCTCGCAGACGATCACGATCAACCCGCCGGTCGGCGGCACCAAGGTGCTGGCCGTCGTCGCCAACCCGGCGGCCCTGTCGGGCGCGGACACCAAGGTGTCGGGCTGGGTCGCGAAGAACTACGCGATCACCTACGCCGACGACGACACGGTCTCCACCGCCGACGTCGCCGCCGACTACTCCTACGTGGCGCTCTATCCCAGCGTGGTCGAGGCCAAGCTCGGCACCCGCCTGCGCGGTCTGCAACGCCCGGTGCTGGTGCTGCACAGCCGGATGCTCGACGAGATGGGGATGACCGCAGCGGGGGCCAACGGCACGGTCTCCGGCACCCAGGTGTCGGTCGACAAGCCGCTCCACCCGCTCTCGACCGCCCGGGCCGGGACGCAGACGATCAACTCTGCTGCCCAGAACATCGGCTGGGGCACGCCCGCCGGCGGCGCTGCTGTCGTGGCCAGCGTCGCCGGTGGTGGACCGTCGGAGTTCGCCTACCGCACCGGCGACCCGATGACCGCTGGGCCGGCGCCGGCCTGCCGCGTCTTCTTCGGCGCCAACAACCCGACCAAGCTCAACACCGTCGGTCAGGCGCTGCTCACCCGGGCGCTGGCCTACGCCGCCATGGACTGCGGGCGCAACATGCTGTGGACGGGAGCCGGCAACGGCACCACGTCGTACCCCGGTGACGGCAGCCCGTCCGTCGCGGTCGGCATGACCACGCCGTGGGGCCTCGCGGTCGACGCGCAGGGCCGGATCTACTACGTCGACACGGGGCAGCACGTCGTGCGCCGGATCGGCACCACGGGCAACGTCACCACGGTGGCCGGCACCGGCACCGCCGGCAGCACCGGCGACGGCGGCCCGGCCACCGCGGCCCGGCTCAACGGTCCGACCCGGATCGCGTTCGACGCCGCCGGCGACCTCTTCATCGCCGACAGCGCCAACAACAAGATCCGCAAGGTGTCGATGAGCACGGGCGTGATCAGCACCGTCGTCGGCACCGGCACCGCCGGCAACACCGGCGACGGCGGCCAGGCGCTGAGCGCGCGGCTGCGCAACCCCTACGGCGTCACGTTCGCGGCCGACGGCACGATGTTCATCGCCGACCGGGGCAACCACCGGGTCCGCAAGGTGACCACAGCGGGCGTGATCAGCACGGTGGCGGGCAACGGGTCGGCGGGCTACAACGGCGACGAGATCGCCGCGACCTCGGCCCGGCTCAACAACCCCTACAGCGTCGCGGTCGACGCTGGCGGCAACCTCTACATCGCCGACTTCGACAACGAGCGGGTGCGGGTGGTCGACAGCAGCGGCCAGATCCACACCTTCGCCGGCACCGGGGTGGCGTCGATCGACGGCGACGGCGGGCCTGCCACCGAGGCCGGCCTGCACAAGCCGCAGTATGTCCAGGTGACCCCGGCGGGCGACCTCTACATCAGCGAGTCCAACAACAACCGGGTCCGGCTGGTGCACGACGGCCAGATCGACACGATCGCGGGCAGCGGCCAGTTCGGGTACGTCGGCGACGGCGGCGCCCCGATCTTCTCGACGTGGAGCCGCCCCTCGGCGACCGCGCTCGACGCTGCCGGCAACCTCTGGGTCGTCGACCGCGGCAACCGCAGGATCCGGGTGATCAGCGCCAGCTGATCGGGTCTGCCGTTGACCACCTTGGGCGACACTGTGCCCATGAGGAGATCGTGGAGCTGCGCCGCCCTGCTGGCGAGCCTGCTCGCCTTCGCCGGGTGCGCCGTGGGCTACTCCGAGGAGTACGAGACGATCAAGGCCGAGCCGCTGGCAGACGAGGACCTGCTCGGCCTCGAGCTCGAAAGGGCCTCGGGGAGTGCCGGATTGAGGGGGCGGTCCGGGCCGCACGTGTACCGGGCCTTTGAGAACCCGGGCGAGCCCCCCGGAAGGCTCGCCGAGCGGGTCAAGCAACTTGCCGTGGAGTCTGGCTGGGCTGCTGAGCGCTGCACCGACAGAGCACAAGACGGAGGTGGGCTGGAGTACCTCCTGTACCTGACCAAGCGCGAGGAGGTGATGATCGCCACCGTCACCGCGGACGATGCCGAGCTGACCGTTGACGTCGCAGCGTTCCCGGGCGGCGGAATAGCGGAGTTCACTCAGACCGGGGAGCCCGCCTGCTAGCTGGCGGCCCCCGACTCACCGGTTCCCCCAGCGGCGAGGACCTCGGCCGCTAGCTCTGTTGCTGCTGTTGCTGCTGGGAGCGCATGGAGTCCTCGGGGGAGGCCGTCGGCGCGGTCATCACCACGACCTCGCGGGTCTCGGGCCCGGTCTGCGACGGGGCAACGCGGTGGGCCGGCCGGCCGTGGGCGGAGAGCACCCAGGTGTCCTTGGAGCCGCCGCCCTGGCTGGAGTTGACGACCAGCTGCCCCTCGGGGAGCGCGACCCGGGTGAGGCCACCGGGGAGCACGCGGATCCGGTCGCCGTCGTTGACCGCGAACGGGCGCAGGTCGACGTGGCGGCCGCGGAGCTTGCCCTCGATGAGGGTCGGCACCGTGGAGAGCTGGACCACCGGCTGCGCGATCCAGCCGCGCGGGTCCTCCTGGAGCCGCGCGCGCAGCCGGTCGAGCGTGGCCGCGTCGGCCGTCGTACCGACGACGAGTCCCTTGCCGCCGGAGCCGTCGACCGGCTTGACCACCATCTCGTCGAGGTGGGCGAGCACGTGCTGGAGGGCGGCGGGCTCGTTGCAGCGGTAGGTGTCGACGTTGGGCAGGATCGGGTCCTCGTCGAGATAGAAGCGGACCAGGTCGGGGAGGTAGGAGTAGATCAGCTTGTCGTCGGCGACGCCGTTGCCGATCGCGTTGGCCAGCGTGACCCGGCCCGCGCGCACCGCCGACACCAGCCCGGCG
>JAUILS010000265.1 GCA_030432975.1 Actinomycetes bacterium | reverse complement strand
TCTGGCTGACCCTGCTCGCGGGCGCCATCGGCTTCGGCGGGATGTTCGCGGTCTACTCCTACATCGCCCCGACGGTGACCGAGCTCGGCGGGCTGCCCAGCCGGGCGGTGCCGGTGTTCCTGCTGGTGCTTGGCCTGGGCATGGTGACCGGCACCTGGCTGGCCGGTGAGCTCGCCGACTGGTCGGTGCTCCGGTCGCTCCTGGGCTCCGCGGTCGGCATGGTCCTCGTCCTGCTGCTCTTCGCCGCCGTGGCGCCGTACGGCTGGTGGCTGCTGCCGGTGGCGTTCCTCGTCACCACGCTCGCGTCGGTGCTCGTGGTCAACCTGCAGCTGCGGCTGATGCACGTCGCCGACGACGCCCGGACCCTCGGAGCGGCGATGAACCACGCCTCGCTCAACATCGCCAACGCCGTCGGGGCGTGGCTGGGCGGGCTGGTCCTGGCGGCCGGCTACGGCTACCGCGCGCCGGCGCTCGTCGGCGCGGTGCTGTCGCTCGCCGGGCTGGGCATCCTGGCCGCCTCCGGCCTGCTGGACCGCCGGGGACCGGGTGCCCGCGCGGGCCGCGCAGCCTGACACAATGCCGCCCATGCCCACCCCCACCTCCGACGTGTCGACGCTGCCGGAGACCCAGACCGCCGTGGCCGAGGCGGCCACCGGAGCGTCGCGTCCGCGGGTGCTCAGCGGCATCCAGCCGACCGCCGACTCCTTCCACTTCGGCAACTACCTGGGGGCGCTGCGGCAGTGGGTCGACCTGCAGGACGACCACCAGCCCTTCTTCTTCATCGCCGACCTGCACGCGATCACGGTCGAGCAGGACCCGAAGGTGCTGCGCGACCGCACCCTGCGTGCCGCCGCGCAGCTGATCGCCATGGGCATCGACCCGCAGCGGTCGGCGATCTTCGTGCAGAGCCAGGTGCCGGCGCACGCGCAGCTCGGCTGGGTGCTGCAGTGCCTGACCGGCTTCGGCGAGGCGCGCCGGATGACGCAGTTCAAGGACAAGTCCGCCAAGGGCGGCGAGGGTGCCGCCAGCGTCGGCCTGTTCACCTACCCGATCCTCCAGGCGGCCGACATCCTGCTCTACCGGCCCCACTTCGTCCCGGTCGGCGAGGACCAGCGGCAGCACCTCGAGCTCACCCGCGACCTGGCCCAGCGGTTCAACCACCGGTTCAAGAAGACCTTCCGGCTGCCCGAGCCCTACATCCTCAAGGCGACCGCCAAGATCACCGACCTGCAGGAGCCCGAGGCCAAGATGTCGAAGTCGGCGTCCTCGCCCAACGGGATCATCGAGATGCTCGACGACCCGCGGGTGAGCGCCAAGAAGATCCGCTCCGCCGTCACCGACTCCGACACCGAGATCCGGTTCGACCCCGAGGCCAAGCCGGGCGTCTCCAACCTGCTCACGATCTACGCTGCGCTGTCGGGGCGGAGCGTGCCCGAGCTCGAGGCGGCGTACGCCGGCAGGGGCTACGGCGACCTCAAGAAGGACCTCGCCGACCAGGTCGTCGACGTCGTGACGCCGTTCCGCGACCGCACGCTGGAGCTGATGGAGGACCGGGCCGAGCTCGCGCGCGTCCTCGACGACGGTGCCGCCCGCGCCGGCGAGGTGGCCGAGGCGACCCTGCGAGACGTCTACGACCGCGTCGGCTTCGCGTCGCGGACCGCGCGCTGACACGGGCTAGGGTCGAGACGTGCCGACGATCGGTGTTGCCGTGGCGATCCCGGAGCCCTGGGCCCGGGACCTGCAGCACTACCGCATGTCCGTCGGCGACCTCACCGCCACGCAGATCCCGACGCACATCACGCTGATCCCGCCCGTCGAGGTGGGGGTCGAGGACCTCGACGCGGTCGAGGACCACCTCCGCGACGCGGCGGCCGCCGTGGCGCCGTTCGAGGTGCACCTGCGCGGCACCGGCAGCTTCCGACCCGTGTCACCGGTGGTCTTCGTGACCCTCGCGGAGGGCATCTCGGCCTGCGAGCAGCTCGCCGACGTGGTGCGCCAGGGGCCGCTCGCGGTCGAGCTGCAGTTCCCCTACCACCCGCACGTCACCGTCGCCCACCACCTGCCCGACGACGTCCTCGACCGCGCCTTCGACGAGCTCGCCGACTTCGAATGCGTCTTCGAGGCGACGGCGTTCCACCTCTACCTGCACGACGAGGACGAGGGCTGGCGGCCCACCCTCGAGTTCCGCCTCGGCGGGGAGGCCTGATGGCGGAGGACGACGCCTCCCTCAAGGCCCGGGTCATGTCCGTCGTGGCCACGGCGCGCGACCGGATCCCCGGGCTCGCCCACGGGCTCCGGATGCAGCAGCGGATCAGCGCGGTCAACGGGTCGGTGCAGGCCGGCGGGGTGACCTACTTCGGCTTCCTGTCGTTCTTCCCGATCCTGGCGCTGGCCTTCTTCGCGGTCGGCTATGTCGCGCGGGTCTGGCCGGAGGCGCAGGAGAACCTCGAGACGGTCCTCAACGAGATGCTCCCGGGTCTCATCGGCGACGGGCCCAACCAGATCTCCCTCCAGGCGATCCAGGACAACGCGACGACCGTCGGACTGATCGGTCTCGCCGGTGTGACGTATGCCGGCCTCGGCTGGCTGTCGGCCCTCCGCAACGCCCTGATGGCGGTCTTCGACAAGCCGCAGGAGGCCCGCCCCAACTTCGTGCTCGGCAAGGCCCGCGACCTGATGACCCTGGTGTCGCTCGGGCTCGCGCTGCTCGTCAGCGTCTCGGTCTCGGGCCTGGTCGCCGGGTTCTCCGAGGATCTGCTGCGCTGGCTCCAGTGGCCGGGGAGTGCCTCCCGGGTGCTGACGCTGGTCGGCATCGTGCTGGGGCTCGCGGTGTCCACCGGGGTGTTCGTGGCGCTGTTCTGGCTGCTGGCCCATCCGCGGCTGCCGCTGCGCTCCCTCGCCGGCGGGGCGCTGCTCGCCGCCGTCGGGTTCGAGGCGCTGAAGTGGGCGTCGACGTACCTCCTCCAGCTGACCCGCAACCAGGCGGCGTTCCAGGCCTTCGGCATCGCGCTGATCCTGCTGGTGTGGATCAACTACGTCTCCAGGATCACGCTCTACGGCGCCGCGTGGGCGGCCACGGCCCAGGCCGGGGAGGACGGTGCCGCCGTCGGCGCCGCCGAGACCGACGACACCCGCCGGCTCCGCGAACGCGTCGAGCGCTCCCGCCGCGAGCCGGTGCCGGTCGGCGGCGGCGCGGGGGCTGACGGTGCCGGTGCTGGGGCTGACGGGGCGGGGGCCGCGGGCGGCGGGCGCTCCGACCCGTCCCGCGGGGGGCGCGCGAAGGCCTTCCTCGGCGGCGCCGGCCTCGGCGCCATCGCCGCGCTGGTGGCCCAGCGCCGCCTGCGCGACCGTTGACCCGGCAGACGTTTCGCCGAGGTGGTGGCCGGTGAAGCTGGCCGCGGATGTCTACTGGTGCGTACGACGCACCAGACGCGTCGTACGCACCAGTAGATGTCCTCACCCCGCGGCCGGCGGGACTACTGGTGCGTACGGAGCAGCAGGCGCGTCGTACGCACCAGTAGACAACCTCGCCCCGCACCCGGCCGCGGAGCCGCCCGCCGCCCGTCGCCCGTCGCCGAGCCGCCGGCGCAGCCTCAGTGCCCGTGCCGCAGCGACGCGCGGAGGTCGTGGTTGAGCGTGGAGATCACGTCGAGCGGGATCTCCTTGGGGCAGGCGGCGGTGCACTGGCCGATGTTGGTGCAGCCGCCGAAGCCCTCGTGGTCGTGCTGGCCGACCATGGCGGCGACCCGCGACCAGCGCTCGGCCTGACCCTGCGGCAGCTCGCCGAGGTGGGTGATCTTGGCGCCGAGGAAGAGCGACGCGGAGCCGTTGGGGCAGGCCGCGACGCAGGCGCCGCAGCCGATGCAGGTGGCGGCGTCGAAGGCCCGGTCGGCGTTGTCCTTCGGCACCGGGGTGGCGTGGGCGTCGGGGGCGGCGCCGGTGTTGACCGAGATGTAGCCGCCGGCCTGGATGATCCGGTCGAAGGCCCGGCGGTCGACGCACAGGTCCTTCAGCACCGGGAAGGCACTGGCCCGCCACGGCTCGATGGTGATCGTCTCGCCGTCGGAGAACGACCGCATGTGGA
>JAUILS010000026.1 GCA_030432975.1 Actinomycetes bacterium | reverse complement strand
CATCTCGCCGGAGTAGGCGAGGAACATCACCGGCCGGACGACCTGGTCGGCCAGCGCCTCGCCGTAGCCGTAGCTGTAGTCCGAGAGCGACCGCGGGATGCCGTCGGGGCCGGGGGCGTAGGTGACGAACGGGATCGGGTTGACGTCGGAGCGGAACGGCGTGCCGGTCAGCGACAGCCGGCGGGTGGCGGGGCCGAAGGCCTCCAGCACCCCCTCGCCCCAGGAGAGCGCGTCACCGGCGTGGTGGATCTCGTCGAGGATGACCAGGGTCTTGAAGCGCTCGGTGCGGATGCGCAGCGCGAGGGGGTTGACCGCCACCCCGGCGTAGGTCACGGCGATGCCGACGTAGTCGGAGGAGGTCTTGCCCTTGCCGGCGGAGTACGCCGGGTCGAGCGGGATGCCGGCCCGGGCGGCGGCCTCGGCCCACTGCACCTTGAGGTGCTCGGTCGGCGCGACAACGGTGACCCGCTCGACGACCCGACGACCCAGCAGGTCGGCGGCCAGCGCCAGCGCGAACGTCGTCTTGCCCGCCCCCGGCGTCGCCACGGCCAGGAAGTCGCGCGGCTGCCGGTCGGCGTACTGCCGGAGGGCGTGGGCCTGCCACGCGCGCAGCGGGCCGGTCGGCGTCGCGGGCAGCATCGAGCCACCCGGCGACCGGGTCGTGGGCGACGTCATCAGGCGTCGGAGCCCCCACCGGAGCCGTCGCCGGAGTCGCCGCCGCCGGGCTTGAGCGACTCCCAGATCTCCTGGCACTCGGGGCACACGGGGTATTTCTCGGGGGCCCTGCTGGGGACCCACACCTTGCCGCACAGGGCGATGACCGGGGTGCCCATCACCATCGCCTCGGTGAGCTTGTCCTTGGGGACGTAGTGGCTGAACCGCTCGTGGTCGCCGTCCTCGGTCGGCAGCGTGCGGCGGTCCTCCAGGGTGTCGGTGCCGGGCGTGAAGCCGATCGTCGGGTTGCTCACGAGGAGCGAGTCTAGTCGCTCTCGGCGACGGGTCAGTTGAGCTCGGGGTCGGCGGGGCGCGTCGAGTGCCAGGCCAGCTGGCCCGGCTGCCGGCGCAGCACGTCGCGCCACAGGTCGGTCGGGTCGAGCCGGAAGACGTCGGGGGCCTGGGCGGCGACGACGTACCAGCTGCCCTCCTCGATCTCGGACTCCAGCTGGCCGGCGCCCCAGCCCGCGTAGCCGGCGAAGATCCGCAGCCCGGCCAGCGAGCCGTCGACCAGCTCGACCGGGGTGTCGAGGTCGACGATGCCGAGCAGGCCGTGCACGGCGCGGAACCCGACCGGCTCGGTGTCGGCGTCGGCCAGCATCCCGACGGCCAGCGCCCCCTCGGTGCTCACGGGTCCACCCTGGAACAGCACCTCCGGCTCGGCGACCACCTCGCTCCAGGCGTCGAGCACCGCGGTCACCGGCACGCCGCTGGGTCGGTTGAGCACCACCCCGAGAGCCCCGTCGTCGTCGACGTCGAGCAGCAGCACCACGGTGTCGACGAAGTTGGGGTCGAGCAGCGCGGGCGTGGCCACGAGCAGCATCCCCGCGCTGAGGTCGCCCCGCATCCCCGTGGTCATACCGCCATGATGCCCAACCCGGCCGCGGCACAGTAGACCGCTCCGGGTGAGGCGCGTCGCGTCCGGCGGACCGCAGCCGGATCCGGGGTCAGCGGAAGGTGACGTTGCCGTTGGAGAAGCGCGGGTCGCCGCCGGCGGCCGGCACCAGCTCGATCCACACGCGCCCGGCGGGCACCGCGAGGTCTCCCTGCTTGTTGGTGAGCTGCAGCGGCGCGTCGAGCGCCTCCTTGCGCCAGGTGCCGCGGACCAGGCGGCCGCCGTGGAACAGCATCGCCGCCCCCTGCCCCTCGAACGACGTCTCGGGGACGGGGTTGCCGGCTGGGTCGCGGTAGCCCGCGTCGCCGACGCGCGCCCGCAGGACCAGCACGGTGTCGGCCGGGAACTGGTCGTCTGCCGCGGCGTTGGAGTTGGTGTTGACGTAGCCGCCGCCCTGATATCTCCAGCTGGTGGTGTGGCCCCCGGAGAAGCTCGCGTTGATCGTGGTGGCGGCCTTGCCGCGCGGCAGGTCGGCGGCGTCGCCCCAGGGCAGGTAGTCGTCGGGGCGGGCCGGGTCGCCGGCCGCCGTCTTGGCGATCGTGGTGAGGTCGGCCATCACGTTGTAGGGCGCCGAGCGGTTGCTCGCCCGCGAGATGCCTGCGGCGCCCTCCTCGAAGAAGTCGATGCCGGCGCCGCTGATGCGGGCCTTGGTGGGGGCCGCCGCACCGGAGGTGACGATCACGCCGTCGACCGGGGCGACGATGCCGATGTCGCTGGCCCGCATCGACCGGACCGGGCCGACCTCCTCGGACAGCTCGGAGTAGTAGAACACCGCCAGCCGGGTCAGCCCGCCCTCGACGAGCTCCTCGACGACCAGGTCGGCCGAGCCCAGCCCGGCCTGGGGCGCGGCGGAGCTGGTGTTGTCGATCTTGGTGACGATGACCGGGTGCCGCTGCTCGGAGCTCTCGGCGCCGGTGACCGGAAGCCCGGTCAGGGGCCAGGTCGACGACAGAGTGTCCCCCGGCGAGATGCTGGGCGACACCCCCTCGGTGCTGCCGTCCGACGGCTCGTCGTCCGACCCGCAGCCGACGAGGAGCAGGGTGCCGACGGCCAGCATCGAGACGAGGGGCGAGAGGCGGCGCACGGCGCTCCGTTCGGGTGACGGGCGAGCGGCGTACGCCGTCCGCCGCGGCTGGGTCGGGCAGGCGCCCGCCGCACCGGGGCCACGGGCGAGACCAGTGTGAACCCCGGACCAAGCCGAGCGCGGCAGGCGCGCCCGTGGGGTTGGCTTGGCCCGGGGCGACTACGGCCGTGTCGGCCCGGGGTCAGCTTCCTCGCAGGGTCCCAGCAAACCACCTCGAGGTCCAGGCGCGCTCCACCCGCACCTGCCGGCGGGGACCGGTGGAGCGGGTCACCGGGCGACGTAGACCTTCCGCAGCGGCGCGGTCACCGTCCACTCCGTGCGCTCACCCGCGCGGAGCCGGACGGCGACGCCGGGGGCCAGCGCCAACGCCTCGCCGTCCTCGAACCGCACCTCGCCGGCGCCGCTGAGCACCACGAACACCTCGTCGACCTCGGTGTCGCGCGCCGCGCCCTCGCTCATCTCCCAGATCCCGACCTCCACGTCCCCCAGCTCCGCCAGCGGCCGGCTCCCCGCCGTGGGGGCGCCGGCCACCACGTCGGCGACGGGCAGGGCCTCGTGGCCGAGGTTGGCGGTCAGCAGGTCGGCGCCGAGGAGCCGGTCGGGGGCAGTGGGAGACGTCATGCGCGCATCGTCGCACCGCGTCGCTGGCGGCGTCAGCCGAGGGCGGAGCGCAGCCGGGCGGCGTACTCCGCGGCCTCGCCGTCGGCGTACCTCGTGCGCGGCCAGAAGAAGCCACGCAGCCCGTCGCCCTTGGTGCGCGGCACGACGTGGCAGTGCAGGTGCGGGACCGACTGGGAGACGGTGTTGTTCATCGCGACGAACGAGCCCTGCGCGCCGAGCACGTCCACCATCGCCGCGGCGAGGCGCTGCTGCTGCTCGACGAAGCCGGCCCGCAGCGCCTCCGGCAGCTCGGGGAGCGTGACGACGTGCTGGCGCGGGACGAGCAGGGTGTGGCCGGGGAAGAGCGGCCGGATGTCGAGGAACCCGACGAAGTCGTCGGTCTCCACCACGACGTCCGCCGGGGTCTCCCCCGCGGCGATCGCGCAGAACGGGCAGCCCTCAGCCATGGCTCGACCCTAGGACAGCGCGACGGCCGCCGCCCTCTCGGGCAGCGGCCGTCGCGTCAGTGGAGCTGGCGGGAATCGAACCCGCGTCCTCGAGCGTCGAACCAGGTCTTCTCCGGGTGCAGTCAGTGGTGTCGTGTTCTCATCCCCGGCGCTCGCACTGACACGTCGCCGACGGGATCAGCCGCAGGAAGAGTCCCGGTCATCCCCTACGGCAGGGAGTGACCAGCGAGTCCCCTAGATGAGGCCTGGGTCCGGGACGGAGACGGATGCCCGGTCAGACCCTTCGATCACCGCTCAGGCGGCGAGAGCGAAGTCAGTGCGCTTAGCGTCGGCACTTGTGGTTTCCAGCGGTCGTTAACGAGATGTCGCTGGCTCCTCGACCCGCTTCTCCTGGAACTAACGTCCCCAGTCGAAACCGATCAGCCCCTCTTGAGTTGTGTGGTCAGTCTACCTGCCTCAACGGCTCGGGACCGAGGGCTATTCCGTCGCCGGAGCAGTGGTGGGCGGCTCACCCCAGAGCGCGACCGCGTTGTCCCACAGCACCGCGCGCAGCCAGTCGTCGCCCAGGTCCAGCCTCTCGAGCGCCTCGAGCTGGTGGTCGTAGGGGTAGGGGATGTGCGGGAAGTCGGAGCCGAGATAGACCCTGCCCGCGAGCCCCAGGTCACGCAGCCGCGGCAGCAGCGCGGGAGGGTACGACGCCTCCGGCAGCGTCTCGAAGAAGTCGGTGAACGCCATCGTGGTGTCGAGCCCGACCCGGTCATGACGCTCCGCGAGCTCGAGGAACTCGGCGTACTCCGGCGCGCCCGCATGGGCGACCACCAGCCGCAGGGAGGGGTGCCGCCGGAGCAGCTCGGCGACCGGCGCGGGCCCGGTGTGGGCCGTCGGGACCGGGCCCGAACCGGCGTGGATCACGACGGGGGTGCCCGCCTCGGCCAGCACCCCCCAGGCCTCATCGAGCAGCGGGTCGCGCACGTCGAAGCCCCCCACCTGCACGTGCACCTTGACCACGTCGACCTGCGGGACGCCGTCACCGGCGAGGCGCGCGGCGACGTACTCCCCCACCCCGGGCTCGGGGTAGAGCGTGGCGCTGACCAGAGCCTCGGGCACGCGCGCCGCGAAGCCGGCGGCCCAGTCGTTGAGCCACTCGGCCATGCCGGGCCGGTGGGCGTAGGACAGCGCCGTGAAGCGGCGCACGCCCAGCTCGCGGAGGATCTCGACGTTGGTGTCGTCGTCGTGGCGGTAGCGGATCGGCCAGGGCCGGCCGATCAGCGGCCCCGCCTCGTCGAACTGCGCGCGAACCTTCGCGGTCACCGACGGAGGCAGGAAGTGGGTGTGCGCGTCGACCACGCCCGGGAGGCCGAGACGCTGCCAGAGCTCGGTCACGCCTCGACCTCGGCCTTCTCCGGCCCGCGGACGACCAGCACCGCCAGGAACGTCGTGATCGGCACCGCCAGCACCAGCCCGATCGTCGAGGCCAGCGTGCGCACCACCTCGGCGGCCACGCCCTCGTCGAGCAGCAGGTCACCGAGCGGCCGGTCGTAGAGCGACACCAGCGCCAGCAGCGACAGTGCCGTGCCGGCGTAGGCGAACACGATGGTGTAGATCGTCGAGGCGATGTGGTCGCGGCCGATCCGCATGCCCCGCCGGAAGAGGTCGAGGCGGGAGGCCGACGGCCCGGCGGCGCGCAGCTCCCACACCGACGACGCCTGGGTGATCGTGACGTCGTTGAGCACGCCGATGCCGGCGATCACGACCGCCGCGAGCAGCAGGTCGCGGAACGGCAGGTCGCCCGCCTGCAGCAGCAGCGCCTCCCCCGCCTCGCCGCCGAGCCCCGACAGCCGGGCCGAGCCGACGCCCCAGCCGCCGATCAGCGCCGTCACCGAGACCCCCAGCAGGGTGCCGGCGAGGGCCACGCTCGTGCGCAGGCTGACCCCGTGGGCGAGGTAGAGGACGACGTACAGGATGGCCGAGGCGGCCACCAGCGCCACCCACAGCCCCGGCTTGCCCTCCACCAGCCCCGGCAGCAGGAACCACCAGCCGACCCCGGCGGCGAACGCCAGCCCGACCATCGCCAGCAGCCCGCGCCAACGGGCCACGGCCAGGATCACCACCGCCGCCACCACGGCGAGCACCAGCAGGGACCCGTGGCGCACCACCCCGGCGTAGGCATAGACCGCCTCGTCGACGCCCGGGATCCGGAAGACACGCACCGTGTCGCCCGGCTCGATGCCCGCGCGAGACGCCTCCGGGGTCGCCTGCACCCGGACCGTCGCCCCCTCCTCGGGGCCGACCAGGGGCTCCACCCTCAGCTCGTCGCACCCCCGCGGTCGCTCGACGGCGGGGGCCTCGAGCTGGTCGGGGTCGACCACCAGCACCGGGCACGGCTCGCCCACCTTGGTCACGGTCGCGTCGACGGCGCTGACACCCTCGGCGTAGAACGGGACCGACCCCACCCGGTCGCCGTCGGGCCACAGCCACCAGAGCCCGGCCAGCGTCGCCACCGCCGTCAGCACCATCACCGCCACCAGCAGGCTCCGCACCAGCGGCCCGGGGTCGGCCTGGCGAAGGTCGCGGTCGTGGTCGTGACTGTGCGCGTGTGCCCCGCCCAAGGTCAGTCCATGCCCTTGAGCCGGCGCCCGAGGGCCTGCTCCTTCTCACGGTTGGCCTGCCGCTCGGCGATGGTGTGGCGCTTGTCGTAGGACTTCTTGCCGCGGGCGAGGGCGATCTCCACCTTGGCCCGGCCGTCCTTGAAGTAGAGCTGCAGCGGCACCAGCGTGTAGCCCTTGTCGGCGATCTTGCGCTCGATCTTGGCGATCTCGGAGCGGTTGAGCAGCAGCTTGCGCTTGCGGCGGGCGGCGTGGTTGGTCCAGGTGCCCTGGGTGTACTCCGGGATGTGGACGCCCAGCAGCCACACCTCGTGGTCGTCGACCTCGGCGAAGCCGTCGACCAGGGACGCCCGGCCGGCGCGCAGCGACTTCACCTCGGTGCCCTGGAGGACCAGGCCGGCCTCCCAGGTGTCCTCGATGTGGTAGTCGTGCCGCGCCTTCTTGTTCTGCGCGACGAGCTTGCGCCCCTGCTCCCTGGCCATGCCGGCGATTCTCTCAGGGCGGGCAATCGGGTTTCGGGAGGGAGGTGGGCTGGCGTTGCTTGCTGTTTGGGTCCAAACGTCAGGAGTTGCGACCGGATTGTTGACGTTTGGACCCAAACAGCAACGAATCCACGCGGCTACATCCAGCCCATCGGGTTCACGGCCTTGCCGTTGACCATCACCGTGAAGTGGAGGTGGCAGCCGGTGGACCAGCCGGTAGAGCCGACGTAGCCGATCACCTGGCCGCGCTGGACCTGCTGCCCGACCGACACGGTGTAGCTCGTGGCGTGGTTGTAGATCGTGGCCAGCCCGACGCCGCGGACCAGGCCGTGGTCGACGACCAGCCGGTTGCCGTAGACCGAGCTCCAGTACGACGAGATCACCTTGCCGGGGGCCGAGGCCCGCATCGCGGCGCCGCAGCCGGGCGCCAGGTCGACGCCGTCGTGGAGGCCGTAGTAGCGGTAGATCGGATGGATCCGGTAGCCGAACGGCGAGGTCACCGGCCCGGCCGTCGGATAGCTGAGGTAGCCGCCGGTCGGTCCCGTGGGGTTCTTGGCGGCGGCCGCGCGGCGGGCCAGCAACCGCTCGATCTTCAGCTGCTCCGCCTTGAGCGCGCGCAGCTGCGCGAGGTCGGCGCGCCGGGCCTTGAGGGCGGCGCTGCGGGCGGCTCGGCTGTCGGCCACCCGGCTCGCGACGGCCTGCTCGGCCGCGGCGGCGGCCTGCTCGGCCTGGCGGGTCTGCTCCAGCTGCTGGGCGGCGTCGCGGCGGCGGTCGGCGGTCTCCTGCTTGGCGTCGCGGACCTGCTGCGCGCGCACGTCGAGCAGCACCTCGGTGGCGCGGAGCTGGTCGTACTCTGCGTCCTGGGTCGACACCATGACGTCCTGCGCCTCGAGCGCGGCCATCAGCTCCGACGGCGACTGCGAGGCGAGCAGCCCCGACAGCGAGTTCAGGCGCGGGTCGCCGCCGGTGTAGAGGTCGACGATCATCGCCTGCACCTCCTCGCGCTGGTCGACGACGGCCTGCTGGCCGTCGGCCAGCTCGGTGCGGGCCCGCTCGAGCCGAGCGACCGCCGCCTCCAGCTTGCGCTGCATCTCCTCGTCGCGCAGCTTGGCCACGGTGACCCTCGCCCGCGCGCTCGCCAGCTCGCCCTGGGCGGTGCGCAGGCGACCCTGGGCGGACTCCAGCGCCTGCGCCGTACGACGGGCGCGGGCGCTGGACTCCTGCAGGTCGCCCTGCGCGCTCTTGAGCTGCTTCTTGACCTCGGCCTGCTTGTCCTTGAGGTCGTCGGCGCGAGCGGAGCCGGGGCCGACGACGGCCGAGGCCAGCCCGGCGGTGAGCAGGGCCGCCACGATCGCGGAGATCGCGCGTCGTCGCCGCGCGGGCGCCCCTGCGGGGACGCGGCGGCGGAGGGTACGGGGGAAGGAACGCACCGTGCTGCCTTCGGGTGTTCGGGGAAGAGAACGTCCCGAGGCTAACCGCTCGCGGTCACACCTTGAGGTATTTGCGGGTCAGCACGAGTGTCGGGATCACGGTGAGCGCCGGAGCGAGCAGCGAGGTCCAGAAGACGGCCGACCAGTAGTCGTCCCAGCCGATCCACTCCAGGAACGCCAGCTGCTGGTCGACGCCCTCGATCACCCCGAAGTGCATGAAGGCCGCCAGGGAGCCCGCGGTGAGGGCCGCGCCGATGGCCGCAGTGACCAGCGCCTCGAAGAGGAAGGGCAGCAGGATGTAGAAGTTCGAGGCGCCGACGAGGCGCATGATGCCGATCTCTCGCCGTCTGGCCATCGCCGCCAGTCGGATGGTGTTGCCCACCAGCAGCAGCGCAGTGACGATCAGCGCGGCGGCGACGCCCAGCGAGCTCCACTTCAGCACGTCGAGGACCCGGAAGATCTTGCCGACCAGCTCGCGCTGGTCGGTGATCTTGCTGACGCCGTCGAGCCCCGCCACGGCACTGGTGATGCCCTCGAACTCCTTGGCGTCCTTCAGCGTGATCCACACCGACTCCGGGAGCGCGTCGGCGGTGATGATCGGGTTGGGGCCGTCGAACTGGTCGGCGCCGTACTGCTCCTTGACCTTCTCGAAGGCCCGCTCCTTGGTCTCGATGCGGTACGACGACACCTCGGGGTTCTCCTCGACGACCTTGAGGATCGCCTCCTTCTGAGCGTTGGTCGCCTCGCTGGAGCACGCCGGGTTGTCGTCGTTGGTGCGGCACAGCCAGACCGTGATCTCGAGCTCGGAGCCGATCGCCTCGGTCGTCGTGACGCGCTGCGCGTTGAGCAGCAGGCCCATGCCGACCATGGTCAGCGAGACGAACAGGGTCAGCACCACCGCGACGTGCATGGACAGGTTGCGGCGCAGGCCCTGGCCGAGCTCGGTGAAGGTGTAGCGCATGGAGCAGTGGTCTCTTTCGGGTGCGGTGAGAGGTCGGCGGGCGCCGCGCGGCGGCGTCGCGGTGGGTCAGTGCTGGAAGCCGTAGACGCCCTGGCTCTGGTCGCGCACGACGTGGCCGGTCTCGAGCTCGATGACGCGCTTGCGCATCTGGTCGACGATGCCGTGGTCGTGGGTGGCCATCACCACGGTGGTGCCGGTGCGGTTGATCCGGTCGAGCAGCTTCATGATGCCGACGGAGGTGGAGGGGTCGAGGTTGCCGGTGGGCTCGTCGGCGATCAGGATCATCGGCCGGTTGACGAACGCCCGCGCGACGGCGACCCGCTGCTGCTCGCCGCCCGACAGCTCGTCGGGCATCCGGTTCTCCTTGCCGGCCAGGCCGACCAGCTCCAGCGTCTCGGGGACGGTCGCGGCGATGTGGGAGCGGGACTTGCCGATCACCTGCAGCGCGAACGCGACGTTCTCGGCGACGGTCTTGTTGGGGAGCAGCCGGAAGTCCTGGAAGACGGTGCCGATCTGGCGGCGCAGCCGCGGGACCTTCCAGCCGGCCAGCCGGTTGATCTCCTTGCCGGCGACGTAGACCCGCCCGGAGGTGGGCCGTGCCTCGCGCAGCACCAGCCGGAGGAAGGTCGACTTGCCCGAGCCGGAGGTGCCGACGAGGAAGACGAACTCGCCCTTCTCGACGTCGACGGTCACGTTGTCGAGAGCGGCGTGGGACTGGCCCGGGTAGGTCTTGGTGACCTTTTCGAAGCGGATCACTTCGCCGAGGGTAGCCGAGCCGCCCATCCCGCCCGCGGAGGCGCCACCGGGGAGCCGTCGCGGGTCGCGCCGCGGGGGGCGGGGGCCCGCGGCTACCGTGGGGCGGTGCACAGGGGGACGGCGGGGTCGACCACGGGGTCGACGAGGCGACGGGCCGCGCGTGGCGGCGCCGCGTGGCTGCTCGTGGCCGCCCTCGCGGCCTCCGTGCTCGCCGGCTGCTCGGGTGCCGAGGAGGACCCGCCACCGGCGCCTCCGACCCCCGACCTGGGCACCCCTCTCGGCGACCTCGACACCCGACGTACGCCGGTCGCGCGGGCGGCGTTCTGCGACGCCCTGGACGAGGCGGCGGTCGCCCGGGCGCTCGGCGGGGAGGTCCGCAAGCAGACGGCGTACGCCCCGGGCGACCGGGTCCGGCTGACGGCCGGGCTGCGCGACGTGGCCCACGAGTTCGGCTGCGTCTTCAAGGGCGCGGCGAAGGCCGAGGCGCGGGCCTGGGTGTTCACGCCGCCGGTGACGCGGAAGCAGGCCAAGGAGCTCGTTGCCGACGCCGCCGGCCGGAGGTGCGCCGCGGTCGAGGGTGCCCCCGACTTCGGCCGGCCCTCGGTCGCGGTCCGCTGTCGCGACGACGGCCCCCGCTCCGGTGCCCGCTCGGTGGCGACCGTGCGCTTCTCCGGGCTCTTCGGCGACGCCTGGCTCTCCTGCTCGGTGCGCGCCCGTGGCCTCGACCGCGACGCGCTGACCGACCGGGCCGACCGGTGGTGCGCGGCCGTCGTGGCCGCCGTCGAGGTCGAGCCGGAGTCCGAGACCGGCTGAGCCGCGACCGCCCCGACCCACCCCACCCCGCCGAGGCGCGGCCGGGCTAGGCGTCCCCGTGGGCCGCGGTGTAGGCCCGGTCGGCGAGCTCCGCCCCGGCGCCGTCGTAGAGCTGGATCCCCGTCTCCGCACCCGAGTCGAGCGCCTCGTGCAGGTGGTCGTCGTACTGCGCGACGACGGCGACGGTGCCGTCGAACCCCGCCGACCGCAGCTGCGCCAGCGCGTCGAGGTTGTTGCCGTGGAAGGGCATCGCCAGCACCACCATCGACAGGCCGCTGAAGTCGCGCTCCACCCACAGGTCGGGGTCGGTCGCGTCGCCCTGCACGAGGGTGAGCCCCTCGGCCCGCAGCTGGTCGTAGCGGTCCCGGGAGGTCTCGACCCCGATGACGCGCAGGCCGTACTCCCCCTCCAGCCGACGGTAGGCCGCCGCCCCGACCCGGCCCATGCCGAGCACCACCGCGTCGGCGCCGGACACGTCGAGGGGGCGGTTCTCCGGATGCGTCTCCTCGAACGGCCGGTTGGGCAGGACCGCACGGAGCCAGCGGACGAGGTACTCCGGATGGCGACCGGGCAGCGCGGAGAGCACGAAGCTGACGGCCACGGCGGTGGCGATGACGGTCACCCAGTCGTCGCTGAGCAGGCCCGCCGGCGCGGCCACCACCACGATCAGCCCGAACTCGGAGAAGTTGGCGAGGGAGAGGCCGGTGAGCACGGAGGTACGCCGGCGCAGCCGGCAGGCCCACAGCAGCACCGCGAAGCCCACGGCCTTCAGCGGGAGCAGCAGGACCAGCGCGAGCGCCACCCCCAGCTCGACGGGCGACGGCGCGTCGGCCAGCCCGATCGACACGAAGAAGGCGACCAGCAGGAGGTCCTTGAGCTCGAAGAGGCTCTTGGAGAGCTCCCCCGCCCGCGGATGGCCGGCGAGCAGCATGCCCACCACGAGGGCACCGATGTCGCCCTTGATGCCGAGGGCGTCGAAGAGCGCATAGCCCGGCACCAGCGCCAGCACGACGCCGAAGAGGGCCATCAGCTCGCCGTGGCCGATCGCGCTGAGGGTGCGGCGCAGCAGCAGCGAGCCCGGGAGCAGCAGGAGGAGCAGGACCGCCCAGGGGCTGGGCGTGCGCCCCTCGGCCACCGCCATGAAGACCACCGCCGCGAGGTCCTGGAGCACCAGGATCCCGATGGCCGTGCGCCCGCCCAGCGACCGGCTCGCCCCCCGGTCCTCCAGCACCTTGACCGCCACCACGGTGCTGGAGAAGGCCAGCGCGAAGCCCACCACGAACCACGACGTCACCCCGCCGTCGCGGGCGAGCGCCACCCCCATCAGGGCGAGCAGCGCCAGCGCCCCGGCGGCGACGAGCGTGGTCGCGGCCATGTGGACGCTCGCCGTCAGCCAGACCTCGCGGCGCACGAGCGTGCGGACGTCGATCTTGAGACCGATCCCGAAGAGCAGCACCGTGACCCCGAGCTCGGCCACGGTGGCCATGCCCGGCACCGGCTGCACCCCCGCGGCGTGCAGCACGAAGCCGGCGGCCAGGAAGCCGACCAGCGGCGGCAGCCGGATCACGCTGGCGAGCAGGCCGCCGACCAGCGCGGCGAGCAGGATCGCGGAGGTGTCGTCCACCACGCCTCCCTCCGACCACGGGCCTCTGCCCATTGTCCCATCGCGGCCGCACCGAGCCGACCGGGCGCGACTGCCAACGGCGAGCCGTCAGCCGCGGATGGCGCCGATCCGGAAGTCCACGACCCGACGCACCAGGTCGAGCGGCAGCGGCTGGTCGTGGGGGAACTGCACCGAGCCCTTGCCCTGCTTGTAGGAGGCGAACTCCTCGGCGAAGGCCTCGTGGCCGTTGGGGGTGGCATAGAAGCCGACGTGGCCGGCGTACCCGGCGAAGTAGACCAGCGGCTTCTTGTCCAGCTTGTAGGCCGGCATGCCGTAGGCGACCGACTCCACCGCCTCGGGCGCGGCCGCCTGGATGGTCGCGCGCATCTCGTCGAGCCGCGCGCGGGTGTCGCCGTCGAACGCGGCGAGGTAGTCGTCGACCGTCTCGGGCTTGCTCACGCCCCCACCCTAGGTACGCCGGCCGCGCACGTCGACGGTGACCCGCGGCTCGGCGCCGCCGGTCACGGGCCGCCGGTCACGGGAGCGGGTCGTGCCGCCACGGGTAGGACGTCTGCGCCCCGAGCCGCTGGACCGAGGCCGCGGCGACCGAGGTGGCGAAACGGGCGGCGTCGGCCAGCCGGTCGCCGCGGGCGAGGGCGAGCGCCAGCGCGCCGACGAACGCGTCTCCGGCGCCGGTGGTGTCGCGGGCCCGGACCTGGGGAGCCGGCACCGACCACGCGCCGCCCGCGTCGCGGCCGACCGCGCCCGCTGGGCCGAGGGTGATCACCACGCTCCGCGCGCCCAAGACGACCAGGCCGGCCGTCGCGCGGTCGGGCGACCCCAGGTCGTGCCCGAGCAGCAGGCGCGCCTCGTGCTCGTTGACCACCAGCGGGTCGGCGAGGGCCAGCAGGTCCGGGCTCAGCTCCGCGGCCGGGGCCGCGTTGAGCAGCACCCTGGCCCCGCGGTCGTCGGCGAGCGCGGCCGCCCGGGCCACGGTCGCGTGCGGGATCTCGAGCTGGAGCACGCAGACCGACGCCTGCGCCCACAGCCCGGCGGCGTCGTCGAGGGACGCGGCGTCGACCTCGGCGTTGGCCCCCGGCACGACCACGATGGCGTTCTCGCCGCCGTCGGCGACGGTCACGACCGCGAGGCCGGTCGGGCCCGGCACCCGCCGCAGGTGGGTGAGGTCGACACCGGCCCGCTCCAGCTCCGCGGTCGCCGGGCCGGCGTACTCGTCGGTGCCGACGGCACCCACGAACGCGACCCGTCCGCCGAGCCGCGCCGCGGCGACCGCCTGGTTGGCGCCCTTGCCGCCCGGCAGCAGGTGCACGTCGCGGCCGGTCAGCGTCTCGCCGGGCGCCGGGTGCCGGGGCACCTCCACCACCAGGTCGGCGTTGACCGAGCCGACGACCACGATGTCGACCTCGGCCGCGGCGCGCTCGGCGCGCTCGGCGCGGTCGGGCGCGGTCACGACGGGCCGGTCAGTTCTCGGCGGCCTTCTCGGCGCCGCGACGCCAGCGGATGCCGGCCTCGATGAAGTCGTCGAGGTCGCCGTCGAAGACCGCGGCCGGGTTGCCGGTCTCGTGGCCGGTGCGCAGGTCCTTGACCATCTGGTAGGGGTTGAGGACGTAGGAGCGCATCTGGTCGCCCCAGGCGGCGGCCACGTCGCCCTTGAGCTCCTTGAGGTGCGCCTCCTCCTCGGCCTTCTTGATCGCCAGCAGCTTGGCCTTGAGGATCACCATCGCCGAGGCCTTGTTCTGCAGCTGCGACTTCTCGTTCTGGCAGCTGACGACCACGCCGGTGGGGATGTGGGTCAGCCGCACCGCCGAGTCGGTGGTGTTGACCGACTGGCCGCCGGGGCCCGAGGAGCGGTAGACGTCGACCCGCACGTCCTCCTCGGGGATGTCGATGTCGTCGGTCTGCTCCAGCACCGGCACCACCTCGACGGCGGCGAACGACGTCTGCCGGCGGCCCTGGTTGTCGAACGGGCTGATTCGCACCAGCCGGTGGGTGCCGGCCTCGACGGAGAGCGTGCCGTAGGCGTAGGGCGCGTGGACGGCGAAGGTCGCCGACTTCAGCCCCGCCTCCTCGGCGTAGGAGGTGTCGAAGACCTCCACGGGATACTTGTGGGCCTCGGCCCAGCGGGTGTACATCCGCAGCAGCATCTCGGCGAAGTCCGCCGCGTCGACTCCGCCGGCGCCGGAGCGGATGGTGATGAGCGCCTCGCGGGCGTCGTACTCCCCCGACAGGAGGGTGCGGACCTCGAGCGCCTCGACGGCCTTCTTGATCTTGCCGAGCTCGGCCTCCGCCTCGGCGAGCGAGTCGGCGTCACCCTCCTCGCGCGCGAGCTCGACGAGCACCCCGAGGTCCTCGACGCGGCCGTGGAGCGCGGTGAACCGGTCGACCTCGGCGTTGAGCGTGGACAGCCGGCTGGTGACGCGCTGGGCGTTGGCCTGGTCGTCCCACAGGTCGGGCGCCGCGACCTCCTCGCCCAGGGTCGCGATCTCGGCACGCATCGCGTCGAGGTCGAGGACCTGCTCGATGGTGTGCATGGTCGCCTGGAGCTGCTTGAGCTCTGCGTCGAAGTCGGGGCCTGCCACGAGGGTCAAGGGTACGGCGCACACCGAGGGCTGTCGAAGCAGCCTCGTGCGGCACCGGCGCGGCGGCCGGGCCGGCCCTGCACCGGCGCCGACGCCGCCCGGCTAGCGCGTGGGACCGCGGTCACCAAATGGCCCAGATGGGTCATGTTGCCGGCTCCTCGTGGGCCGATGCTGGAAACGTGGGTCAGCACACGGCATCGGTCGGCATCGCTCGCTGACTGCTGCGCGCTCGCAGGTCCACCTGGCGCCTGTCATGGGGCGAGGGGCGCCACGACGGTCCGCCGGAGCTATGTGGGGGGGTCTGGCGGGAGAACATGGCCCGGGGCCTGGGCCCGCTTGCTTGGCCCCGGGCCATGTGACGTCGTCACTCCCCAGCAGTTATCGAGAAGCGCACTGTCGGTCGGGACGGATACCGTCGAGCCATGACCGCCACCCAACCCTTCGGCGAGCCCGCGAGCGGGCCCGCGATCGAGGCCGTCGACCTGGTCAAGCACTTCGGGGAGACCGTCGCCGTCGACGGCGTCAGCTTCTCGGTGCCGGCCGGCAGCGTCCTCGGCATGCTCGGCCCCAACGGCGCCGGCAAGACCACCACCGTCCGGATGATGACCACCCTCACGACGCCCACCAGCGGCACCGGCCGGGTCGCCGGACACGACATCGTGCGCGAGCCCGACGCCGTGCGCCGCGCGATGGGGCTCACCGGCCAGGCCGCCACGGTCGACGAGCTGCTCACCGGCCGGGAGAACCTCCGCCTGATCGGCGCGCTCTACGGCCTCGACCGCGCCACGATCCGCCGGCAGAGCGACGACCTGCTCGAGCGGTTCTCGCTCACCGACGCGGGCGGCCGCGTGGTCAAGACCTACTCCGGCGGCATGCGGCGCCGGCTCGACCTCGCCGTCAGCCTGATCGCCACCCCGCCGGTGCTGTTCCTCGACGAGCCGACCACCGGGCTCGACCCGCGCAGCCGGGTGGAGCTGTGGGAGGTGCTGCGCGAGCTCGTCGACGACGGCACGACCCTGCTCCTCACGACGCAGTACCTCGAGGAGGCCGACCAGCTCGCCGACACCATCGTGGTGGTCGACAAGGGTCGGATCATCGCCGAGGGCACGCCACTGCAGCTCAAGGACGCCTCCGGCAAGGCCGCGCTGGTCGTCACCGTCTCGCGGGCCGAGGACCTCGGCGCCGCCGAGGCGATGCTGCGCGGCATCTCCGAGGAGGTCCACGTCGACCACTCCGCGCGCAGCATCACCGCCCCGGCCGAGGGGCTGGGCGACGTGACCCGCGCGGCCGCGCTCTTCGAGGGCAGCGAGATCGAGCTCGACGACCTCGGCCTGCAGCGGCCGAGCCTCGACGACGTGTTCCTCCACCTCACCGGCCACCGCGCCGAGGAGCCCACCGACACCGACGACCTCGAGGAGGCGTCCGCATGACCAGCGACATCGAGACCCGGGTGCCCTCCACCGGCCACCTGGAGCGCCCGGTGATCCACCAGACCAGCCTGCTGCGGCAGTCCCTGGCGATCACCCGCCGCAACCTGATCCACATCAAGCGGATGCCCGAGATGCTGATGGACGTCACCATCCAGCCGGTGATGTTCGTGGCGCTGTTCGCCTACGTCTTCGGCGGCTCGATCGCGGTGTCCGCGGCCGAGGGCTACCGCGAGTGGCTGCTCGCGGGGATCATGGCGCAGACCATCGCGTTCGCGTCGTTCATCGTGGCCGTGGGGCTGACCGCCGACATCGACAAGGGCATCGTCGACCGGATGCGCTCGCTGCCGATCCGCACCTCCGCGATCCTGGTCGGCCGCAGCATGTCGAGCCTGATCCACTCCTCCATCGGCATCGTGGTGATGTCGCTGACCGGGCTGGTGATCGGCTGGCGGCTGCGCGGGTCGTTCCTCGAGGCGCTGGGCGGCTATGCCCTGCTGCTGCTCTGGGGCTTCGCGATGATCTGGCTCGGCATCCTGGTCGGCTCCGCCCTGCGCTCGGTCGAGGCCGTGCAGGGGGTCATGTTCACCACGATCTTCCCGCTCACGTTCCTCTCCAACGCCTTCGCGCCGACGGAGAACATGGGCACCGTGCTGCGCTTCCTCGCCGAGTGGAACCCGATCTCGTCCCTGGTGCAGGCGGTCCGCGAGCTGTGGGGCAACACCGGCCCCGCGCCCGCCGACGCCGCCCTGCCGCTGCAGCACCCGGTGATCGCCACCCTGGTCTGGGTCACGCTGCTCACCGCCGTGTTCGCGCCGCTGTCGATCCGCACCTTCGTGCGGCGCACCCAGCAGTAGCGCCGGGACGACACGACGCTGCCCCGGTCCGTTGCAGGACCGGGGCAGCGTCATCCCCATGAGCGTTCGCGGTCAGCGCGGCTCCCCACGCAGCCGTCGCGACGCGAACGCCATGCCACCCGCGCTGACCAGGAGGCCGCCGGGCAGCAGCCACGAGAGCTGCAGGCCGTTGTCGCCGAACGCGGAGCCGGCGTCGATCCGGGTCGGCTTGTCGAAGCCGTCGTCGGTGCCGCTGCCGTCGCCGCCGCCGGGCTCACCCTCGTCGTCGCAGTCCTCCTCCTCGGGCGGGTTGGTGCGGACCGGGCCGTCGCCGTCGTCGTCGGGGTTGGTGCGGACCGGACCCTCGGGGTTCGTGCGCACCGGGCCGTCGCCGGCGTCCTCGGCCTTCGGGCCGTCCTCGTCGCTCGGCGCCGGCTCCAGGGGCTCCTCGAGCACGATCAGCCCCTCGCAGGTCGGGTTCGTCGGCTTGGGGGTGTCGTCGTCCTCCTCGTCGTCGTCCTCGGGGACGGGGCAGGTGTCGGTCTCCCAGCACGGCGTCTCCTCCTCGAAGTCGCCGGGGCCCGGCGGGATGTCGGGGTTGAGCTCGGGCTCCTCGGGCGCCGGGCAGGTGTCGGTCTGCCAGCAGGGGATCTCGACCTCGAGGTCGCCGGGGCCCTCGGGGATGTCCGGGTTGGGCACGACCTCGGGGTCCGCGACGGTGGCGCTCCACGCGGTCGGCGTGGTGGGCATCGGCTCGCTCTCGGCGTGGGCCGCGGTGCCGGCCCCCAGCGTGATCGCCGCGGCCATCGGGACGGCCAGGGCGGTGAGGCCCAGGGAGTGGCGGACGGTGCGTGCGGCGGTGCGGGTGCTGGTGCTCTGGGTGGTGGTGGTGTTCATGGCTGCTGCTCCTCGGTGGTGGTGGTGAGTGCTTGTCTGGAGGTAGGAGGAGGCGGCCGCGGAGATCTCACACATTTCTCGGAAGAGATTTCTGAAGGCTTCTCCGGCCGCCTCCTGAGGTGGGCTCAAGCGGGGCGGAGATAGACGATCGTGTTGTCGGGGAAGCCGCCGCCGTTCGGGTCGGGGGTGCCGCCGCAGGTGATCAGCCGCAGCAGCGGCTCGTCGGTGTCGGGCCAGATCCGGTCGTAGGGCAGCTCTTCCTTGCCGACGGTCTCCAACGCCTCCACGATGAAGCGGGCCCGCCCGCGGGTGCCGTGGACGACGACCCGGTCGCCCTCGCGGAGCGTGGCGAGGTCCCAGAACACGTCGGGGCCGGCGGGCCCGCGCACGTGGGCCACCACGACGGCGGCTCCGGCGGCGCCGGGGCGCGGCCCCTCGTCGTACCACCCGGCGGAGCCGAAGGCCGGCATCTCCATGGCCCCGTCGGGCTCCAGGCCGAGGCCGGTGAGGGACTCGTCGACGCCGATGGCGGGGACGACGACGCGGGTCGGCGTGCCGATCCGGCGGGGCTTCGGCTCGGCGAGCCGGGTGGCGGCCGAGGTGGTCGGCGCGGCGGCGGGGTCGTCGGACGGCTCGGCGTCCGGCAGCTGCAGGGCGAACAGGACGCCGGCGGCCGCGAGCAGGACCGCGACGGCGAGGACGGCGAGCTGGATGAGTCGGCGCATGGTGGGCTCCTCGGTCGGTGAATGGCTCACCGGTGGGAGCGCGCCGGGCGGCGTTCCTTACAGGTTTCTCCGAGACAGGTGGGTGGGGCTACGGCGCCCGCAGCGACGGGGTGCGGCCGGGCGGCGGCAGCACGGTGGCGCGCACCGTGAACGACGCCGCCCCGCTGGCCCAGGTCACGGTGACCGGCGCGTCGGAGGTTCCGACCGGCAGCGCCTGGCGGTCGATGGCAACGGGGACGACGACCGACTGGCCCGCCGGGAGGGTGCCGGCGGCGGGCTGCAGCACCCAGGCGGCGCCGGGGGTGAAGGCGTAGTCGACCGCCTGGTCGCCGGTGTTGCTGAGCGTGACGTCGCCGATGCGGAGCTGCTCGCCCAGGTCGAGCAGCGACGGGCGGACCAGGACGACGACCCCCGGCGCCGGCGGCGCGGTGGTCGGCGGGGCCGTGGTGGGCGGCGCAGTGGTCGGCGGCGCCGTCGTCGGCGGGGCGACCGTGGGGTCGGCCGTGGTCGGGACCGGGCTGAGCGGGTCGGGGCTCGGCAGCACGGTGACGACCTCACCCGCGGCGAGCGCCTCGGCGGCGGTCATCTCGTCGCCCTCCGCGCCGGTCTCGGACTCCGCGAGGACCGTGCTGTCGCGGTTGAGCACGCCGACCGCGACGATCAGCCCGATCACCAGCAGCGCCGCCACGACCGGCAGCAGCTGGACGAACCGGCGGCGGCGTACGGCGGCCACGGTGCCGGCGCTGCCGGCCGCGGTGGCGCCTCCCGTGAAGCCGCCCGCCGTGCCGGTCGGGCCTCCTGCCGAGCCGGCGGCGCCCCCGGAGCCGCCGCCGGACCCGCCGTCGGAGAAGTGGGACACCAGCCGCACGTCGCCGAGCACCCGGTCGCGCAACGAGCTGGGAGCCAGCAGCAGCGGGACACCGGCGACCAGCGAGAGCGGCGCGAGCGCCGCGCGGCGCTGGTCGCAGACCACGCACTGGTCGACGTGGCGGGCGACCCGCTTGCGCATCAGCACCGAGAAGGTGCCGTCCCAGCCGTCCAGCACGACGCCGAGCGCGGCGCAGTCGGCGCTCCCCTGCCGCGCGACGAGGAGGGCTCCGAGCGCGCGCTCCATCTGCGTCTTCAGCCGGTTGAGGCTGGTGTAGGCGTTGCCGGCGGAGATCCCCATCGCGTCGGCCAGCTCCTGGCCCTCCAGCCCGTGCCGCAGGTGCAGGTCGAGCAGCGCCTGGTCGCGCTCGTTGAGGCCCTCGGCGGCGGCCCAGACGAGCTCGCGCATCGCGGCCGCCTCGGCCTGCTCCTCGGGCAGCGCCCCGTCGTCGGGGAGAGCGGCCAGCTGGTCGTCGTCGCCGTAGGCGACCTTGGTGCGCGCCTTGAGCCGGCGCAGGCACTCACGCCGCACGACGGCGTACAGCCATGGCCGGAGCCGGCTGGGGTCGCGCAGCTGCGTGAGCCGCTCGGCCATCGTGACGAACGAGTCGGCCACCGCGTCGGCGGCGTCCTCCCGGTTGCGCAGCATGCCGACGGCGAAGTCGAAGAGCCGGTCGGAGTAGCGCTCGTAGACCTCCCCGAAGGCCTCCCGGTCGCCGGCCAGGACGCGCTCGACCAGCTGAGCGTCGGACGCCCCACCGGCCGCGGTCATCGCGCCATCCTAGGGCGCGCGGCGGGTCGTTCGGGAGCGTCGCCGGGTGCGGCGGCAGCGGCGCAGCGGCGCTGGGCGTGAGAGGGCACATCGGTCTCCATCCGGGTGTCGCACGGGGGTGCTTGCCCAGGTAGGAGCGGCGAGGGCGCCGATCCTTACAGCTTTTCTCGGTCCTCTCTCCTGCCCCGCCGCCCGACCTGGGCCGCTCGGACAGGCAAAGGCGCCGTCGTGGATCTCGCTCACGCTTGGGGGCGCCGCCGGCGACCTCGGTTGCCTGTCCGAGTGGCCCTGGTGACGCGCGGGTCGACGCCCGGTCAGCGCTCGGGGCTGACGATGGCCGAGCCGGTGGCGCCGATGGTGGCGCGCTCGGGCGAGCCGGGGATCGACAGCGGAAGCTCGAGCGGCGCGCGGAGGCGGACGGTGACCGACCGGGTGCCCGGGTCGACGCTGACGGCGACCCGCAGGCCGGGATGGTCGGCGTAGGCGCCGGAGCGGTTGAGGTAGTCGTCGACGCCTGCCCGCGCGGAGTCGGCGAACAGCTGCAGCCGCTCCTCGTCGACGCCGGCGGTGTAGATGTCCTCCCCCGACGCCCCGGCGTCGGCCCCGGCGAGCGCGGCGCCGTCGGCGAGGTTGTCGAGCGCCTGGCGCCGCAGGTACGCCGCCGAGGCGTCGACCACGACCGCCACCAGCATCAACAACACGACCGCGAAGCCGATGATCAGCACCGTCGTGCTGCCCCGCTCGTCGCGCGGACGTGCGAGCTCAGCCATCGCCGGCCACCTCGACGTAGCGACCGATCGGCACCCGGTGGGTGGCGTCGAGCGCAAAGCTGGGGGCGCCGCCGCCGAGCACGTCGGGCAGCAGCGGCAGGTCGACCCGGCTGCGCACGACCACCGTGACGACGGAGGTGCCGGAGTGGCACGACGAGGGGTACGGCGTGCAGCTGATCGTCAGCTCGACCGGCGCCCCGGGGATGCCCTGGTCGGCATAGGCCTGGCGGGCCGCCGCCTCCGCCCGGGCGCGGCCGGTCGCGTCGTCGGGCGCCAGCGCGAACGCCCGCCCCGCGGCCCGCGCCGCACCCGTCGTCGCGAAGGCGCCCCGCTGCACCTCGAAGACCGACAGCACGAACCACACCAACGGCACCAGCAGCAGGATGCCGAGCCAGACGAACTCGACCAGCGCCGACCCTTGCTCGTCACGCGTCCGCCGTCGCGACCTCACGGCTCCTCCTCGACCGCGTGCCCGCTCACGCTCAGGTGCACCCCGAACGCGCCCAGCCCCAACGCCGGCACCTCGGCCTCGACCCGCACCTCCATGCCGGGGGCACCGCCCACCGTCGCGGGCCGGGCCACCACGTGCTGGGCGTAGCGCGGCGACAGCGCCGTCAGGATCTGCTCGCGGGTCTTGGCCTCCGCGTCGGCCGGGCCGCGGTCGGCCGTGGCGCCGTACCGCGCGCCCTCGCTGGCCGCCGAGGCGAGGGTGTTGCGCACGTGGAGCACCAGCGCCACCTGCATGATCCCCAGGAACAGCGGCACCAGCACGAGCATCACCAGCACGAAGTCGACGACCGCCGACCCGCGCTCGGTGTCTCGCAGCCGCCGCATCAGCTGACGCCGCTGAGCGCCTCTCGCAACAGCGCCGTGAGCCGGTCGCCGGCGATGGCGTAGAGGATCGTCACCAGCCCCGCGGTCATCACCGTGACCAGCACCCAACCCGGCACGTCTCCGCGCTCGTCGCGCTGCCGCGGAGCGGTCAGCCACAGGTAGAGCGCCACCTGCATCCGTGTCATCGTCACCCTCGTCTCCTCGTGGTCATGGGGTCGTCAGGCTGAGCCCGACGACGCCGGGCCAGAACGCGAACAGGACGGTGACCGGGAGGATCACGAAGACCACCGGCACCATCATCAGCACCTCTCGGCGCGCGGCCGACTCGATCAGCTCGCGGCGTCCGGCCTCGCGTACGTCGGCTGCCTGGGCGTGCAGCACGTCGGCCAGCGGAGTGCCGCGCTCGACGGCGACCGCGATCCCGTCGGCGAACCGCGCGACGAGAGGCACGCCGGTGCGCGAGGCCAGCCGGTCGAACGCCGCGCTCACCGGCTCCCCGGTGCGGATCGCGGCCAGCACCGTGCCGAGCTCGCGCGACAGCTCGCCACCGGAGCGCCGCACGACGCGGTCGAGCGCCGCCACCGGCCCCTCGCCGGCGGCGACCGCGAGCGCGAGCAGCTCGGCCAGGACCGGGAACTCCAGCAGGATCTCCCGCTCGCGCCGGGTCACGAGGCTGGTCAGCCGGTTGTCG
>JAUILS010000264.1 GCA_030432975.1 Actinomycetes bacterium | reverse complement strand
CTCCGAGAGCCGCTGGGCCATCGTGATCGGCAGCGGCATCAGCACGTCGGTGTCGTCGCAGGCGTAGCCGAACATCAGCCCCTGGTCGCCGGCGCCCTGCTTGTCCATCGCGTCGGCCGAGCCGGTGCGGGCCTCGTGGCCGGTGTCGACGCCCTGGGCGATGTCGCCGGACTGGCCGCCGATCGCCACCATCACGCCACAGGTGTGGCCGTCGAAGCCCTTGTAGGACGAGTCGTAGCCGATCGCCAGGATCCGGTCGCGGACGACCTGCTTGATGTCGACGTAGCCCGTGGTGGACACCTCGCCCGCCACCACGACCAGGCCGGTCGTCAGCAGCGTCTCCACGGCGACCCGGCTGTGCGGGTCGAGCCGGATCATCGCGTCGAGGACCGAGTCGCTGATCTGGTCGGCGATCTTGTCGGGGTGACCCTCGGTCACGGACTCGGAGGTGAAGAGGCGTCCGGTCACGGTGTCTGCTCCTGCTCGTCGGTCGGTACGTCGTGCGTGGGGGTGGGTGCGGCGCTCAGCCGCCGAGCCGCGCGGCGACCTGGTCCCAGATCGCGTGGGCCAGCGCGGCCTTCGTGCCGAAGGGTACGTCGGTCGCCCCGCCGTCGGCGTCGAGGATCACGGCTTGGTTGTCGGGGCTGCCGAAGACCGCCCCGCCCGAGACGTCGTTGACGACCAGGAGGTCGCAGCCCTTGCGGGCCAGCTTGGCGCGGCCCAGGTCGAGCACCGAACCGGTGGCGTCGCCGGTCTCGGCGGCGAACCCGACGACCACCTGCCCGTCGCGGAGCCGGTCGTGGCTGAGCCCGGCCAGGATGTCGGGGTTCTGCGTGAGCTCGAGGGAGGGCGCCGAGCCGTCGGCGGACTTCTTGATCTTGCTGTCGCTGCTGGCGACCGGCCGGAAGTCGGCCGGGGCCGCGGCCATCACGACCGCGTCGGCGTCCTTCGCCGCGCCGGTGACCTGGTCGCCGAGCTCCGCGGTGGTCTCGACGTGGACCACGGTGACGCCGGCCGGGTCGGGCAGGGAGACGTTGGCGGCCACCAGGGTGACCCGGGCGCCGCGGGAGACCGCCGTACGGGCCAGGGCGTAGCCCTGCAGCCCCGAGGAGCGGTTGCCGAGGAAGCGCACCGGGTCGAGCGGCTCGCGGGTGCCGCCCGCGGAGACCACCACGTGGCGGCCGGCGAGGTCGGGGGCCCCGGCCCCGCGGGCGAGCAGGTCCAGGCAGACCTCGAAGATCTCCTCCGGGTCGGGCAGCCGGCCCTTGCCGGTGTCGGCGCCGGTGAGCCGCCCCTCGGCCGGGTCGAGGACGACCGCGCCGCGCTCGCGCAGCGTGGCGACGTTGGCCTGCGTGGCGGGGTGCTCCCACATCTCGGTGTGCATCGCGGGGGCGAACACGACCGGGCAGCGGGCGGTGAGCAGGGTGTTGGTGAGCAGGTCGTCGGCCAGGCCGTGGGCGGCCCGGGCCAGCAGGTCCGCCGTCGCCGGGGCCACGACGACCAGGTCGGCGCTCTTGCCGATCCGGACGTGCGGCACCTCGTGGACGTCGTCCCAGACGCCGGTGTGCACCGGCTTGCCCGACAGCGCCGACCAGGAGGCGGCGCCGACGAACTCCAGCGCCGCGGCGGTCGGCACGACGGTCACGTCGTGGCCGGACTCGGTGAGCCGGCGCAGCAGCTCGCAGGCCTTGTAGGCGGCGATGCCCCCGGAGACACCGAGGACGACGCGCGGCGCGGGCGCGCTGGCGCCCTCGCTCATCGGGCCGTCGGTCATCGCCGGTCTTTCAGGCGAGGGTCACTCGGCGGGCGGGAAGGCGTCGCCGGCGCCGAAGGACGACTCGGCGGCCGCGGCGGCGCGGGCCTCCTCCTCGGCGGCGAGCTCGGCCGGGTCGACGGCCTCGTAGGTCAGCAGGTCGTCGTTGATCTCGCGCAGCGCGATCGACAGCGGCTTCTCCTGCACGTGGGTGTCCACGAGCGGGCCGACGTACTCCAGGAGGCCCTCACCGAGCTGGGAGTAGTAGGCGTTGATCTGCCGGGCGCGCTTGGCGCTGTAGAGGACCAGCTGGTACTTGCTGTCCGTCTTGGTGAGCAGGTCGTCGATCGAGGGGTTGGTCACGCCCTCGGCGGCGGGAGTGGGGGCAGACACGAAGAAGCCTCACTGATCGTCGATGGTGGGCGCGCGTCGGCCAGACGCCGGCGGCGCAGTCATCAAGGTTACCAACTCCTCCGCGGCAGCGTGAATCTCGCGGTTGACGATCGTCACGTCGAACTCCGCCTCGGCGGCCAGCTCGTCGCGGGCGGTCTCGAGGCGGCGCTCCCGCTCCTCCTGCGTCTCCGTGCCGCGCCCGACCAGCCGGCGTACGAGCTCGTCCCAGGAGGGCGGCTTGAGGAACACGAACAGCGCCTCCGGCATCGTCTCGCGGACCTGTCGGGCGCCCTGCAGGTCGATCTCCAACATCGCCGGGCGGCCGGCGGCCAGGGCCTCCTCGACAGGGCCACGCGGGGTGCCGTACTTCGCCACGCCGTGGACCACCGCCCACTCCAGGAGCTCACCGGCGGTGGCCATCCGGTCGAACTCCTCGTCGGAGACGAACCAGTAGTGGACGCCGTGCTCCTCCCCCGGCCGCGGCGCGCGGGTCGTCGCCGACACCGAGATCCAGACCTCGGGGTGCCGCTCGCGGACGGCGGCCGTCACCGTCCCCTTGCCGACCGCGGTGGGGCCGGCCAGCACGACCAGGCGGCTCGGGGTCTCCCCCTCCGCCGGCCCGGCCTCAGCCACGCCCGTCGAACTCGCGCTCCAGCGCGGCGACCTGCTTGGCGCCCAGCCCCCGCACCCGGCGGCTCTCGGCGATGCCGAGCCGCTCCATCATCTGCTTGGCGCGCACCTTGCCCAGCCCCGGCATCGACTGCAACAGGTCGACGACCCGCATCTTGCCGACGACCTCGTTCTCCTGGCCCTCCTTGATGACGTCGGCGATCGACGCCCCGGAGTTCTTCAGCCGGTTCTTGACCTCCGCCCGCTCGCGCCGCGACGCGGCCGCCTTCTCCAGCGCCGCCTGGCGCTGCTCGGGGGTGAGCTTGGGCAGGGCCACGGGCGTCTCCTGTGTCGGGCTGCTGGCGGTGTCGCTGGTCGTGCTGTCGGGCGGGCGGACGCCGCCGGGGGCGGCGTTGCCGGTTCGGGTCAATCTAGTCCGCACCCTTTCGGGTGGGCAATCAGGGGCGCCGCCGCGCCGGTGGCCTAGGGTGAGCCGCATGTTCGGCATCGGGTGGGGCGAGCTCGTCCTCGTGGTGCTCGTCGCCCTCGTCGTGCTGTTCCTCTTGCGGTTCCTCGCGCGCCGCTGACCTGCATCGGCTCGGCCCCCGCAGGCGCCTGTGGAGAGGGCTCGGATTCTGTGATGGAACCGTGACCTGGCCGCGTGTGGAGAACCCCTCGCTGGGGGTCTCGTTGTCGGCGGTCCCTGCTTGGGTTGTCCTATGAGTTCAGCAGCCGATCACCGCGAGGGGGTCCCGACGCCGGGGTCGCCGGAGTCGGTGCTGTCGGCTGCCCGCGGTGCTCAGCAGGCGATCGCCAGTGGTGAGGCTCAGCTGCTGCGGAGCGCGGTGGAGTGGGCGGCGATGCACGAGCCGGTCGAGGACGCGGCGGCGATGTGGTGGCAGGGCGGCAACGCCGTCCCGTTGGCCGGCGACGGCGTCCCGGACATCGCGGAGTACGCCGTGGCCGAGTTCGCCGCCACCCTCGGGATGACCACCGACGCCGGCCGCCGCCTGATCGGGCAGGCTCTCGAGCTGGCGTGGCGGCTCCCGACGCTGTGGGAGCAGGTCCAGGACGGGCGGGCGCCGGCGTGGCGGGCGCGTCGGGTCGCGGACAAGACGATGGCCCTCACCCTCGAGGCCGCTGGCTTCGTGGACCGGCACGTCGCCGCCGTCGCGGGGAAGGTGTCGCTGCCCACCCTGGAGCACCTGGTGCTGGAGGCCAAGATCCGGGTGGAGGGGATGGAGCGGGAGGACCCGGAGAACCCGTTCCCCGAGGTCCCCGACACCCGGCACATGACGATCGAGACCGAGCAGGTGTCCTTCACCGGCACCGTCGAGGTCCACGG
>JAUILS010000025.1 GCA_030432975.1 Actinomycetes bacterium | reverse complement strand
ACGCCTCGTTCTTCGCCAACCGCAAGCAGGACTCCTTGCTTGCCGAGTTGTCCAAGATGTCTGAGATGTCCGGGCCCGGCGATATCGCAGACGAGGTCGCCAAGCAGATCCTGGAGGAAGCCGCCTGCGTGGACGCGGCCGAAGACGCCGAGCACGGTGATGGACGTGGGCAGGAGTTGCCGGCCGAGTGGGCAGGCGGCCGGGACCGTCGTGCCCGGATCCGTGCCGCGCTCGATGAGTTGGAGTCGCAGAAGGCACGCGACTACGAGTCCCGGGTGGCCGAGCGGGCGAAGAAGGAAGCCGAGCAGATCGCGGCCACCGGTCGCAAGATGACCGGACCGAAACCCAAGCCCGACACCGCACGGCGGTCGAAGCCACGGCGGGCGAACACCACCGACCCGCACTCACGGATCATCGCCCAGGCCAACAAGGGTGTGCTGCAGGGCTACAACGCCCAGGCCGCCGCGACTGCTGAGCAGATCGTGCTGGCCGCCGAGGTCACCGTGACCAGCAACGACCAGCCCCACTTCGTGCCGATGGCTGCCGCGGTGGCAGAGAACCTCATCGATGCCGGTCACAGTGACCCGGTCGGCACCTACGTAGCTGATGCCGGCTATTGGACCGCTGCGAACGGGACCGTGGACCTCGGTGCTGGGGTGCTGATCGCCACCCGCAAGACCGGATGGCGACGCAAGAGCGAGAAGCCCGATGAGGACACGCTCGCGGTCTTGGCCAGGGTCAACCGCGGGGAACTGTCACAACGCAAGGCCGGTGAGATCCTCGGCGTCTCCTATACCTGGGTGCGCGACATGACCAAGCGCTACGTCGGCACCACCGGCGACCGGGTCACCCGGACCGCCGAACCCGAACCGGAGGAGTGGATCCCGGTCATCGAACGAGTAGACCGTGCCGAAATCTCCAAACGTGCCGCTGCCGACGAGCTCGAGGTCTCAGCTGGCCGGGTCAACACCATGCTGGCCCACGTCCGCGGCGAGGCCACCGACCCCGCCATCGCACGAACAACGATGGACGCCAAGCTCGAGCACACCAAGAACGCCGAGCTCTACGCCAAGAGATCGACCAGCATCGAGCCTGTCTTCGGCAACATCAAAGGCAACCTCGGCTACCGCCGATTCGCCCGTCGCGGACTCCCCGCCGTGCAGTCTGAATGGCGCCTGATGTGCACCATCCACAACCTGCTCAAGCTGCGGCAGCCGGCTCCCGCCTGACCCGCACGACCCGCCCCACCGGGCCCCGACATCGAGGGCCCGCCAAGCATTCGTGCGACAGCCTCCGTTGTGTCGGGCCCATCATCGGTTGAAGACCCACACGCCGTGGCGCTACCGGATCATCGAGCCAGGCGTCTATGCCTGGATCACGCCGCACGGCTACCGCCTGGTCGTCGACCACACGGGCACCCGCGACGTCACTCCACCGAGCGGACCTGAGGGCCCGGCCTGCCTCCGCGCGGTCGACTCCTCGGCCGACCCGCCCGACGACTAGCCACCCCGCCCCACACCCCGCCGAACCCTCCGGGACGGCGGGGCCGCAGGCATGTCCCAGCGGCGATTTCGGGTGAGCGGATCTGCCGAGATCAGGGCGGATTCTGGATGGGCTCAACTGGGCGGAGTTGGCGCGCCTCGCCGCCGGCGCTTCGCTAGCCGAAGTTCGATAATCAGCACCACGACGCTGGCGCCCAGCAGTGAAACAACGCTCCAGAGGAGGCCTTCGATCGCGGCTACGTCACACTCTCCGTCGAAGTCCGGCGAACTGCAATTGACCGCCTCGAAGTGAGCCGCACCCATGGCGAAGGCGACGACGGGAAGAGCAATAAGGACGACCACGTAGGCAGTTCCCCGGGCGATGGTCGGGATGCCGTTGGGCGCCTGTGACAAGTCCGGAGCCATGGCTTGATTGTCGCCCCTCCGAGCGCCCGCAGACCGCTGATATGGCAGCCGATGTGCGGATGCCGACCTAGAGTGCCTGTCATGAATAGGACGCGCGGTTCGGTGACTGCCAAGGACCTCGCAGAGGAGAAGGAACGGCGGTTGCGCGAGGACCCGGACTACCGTGCTGCGGTCGAGAAGGCCGAGTCGGATCGGGCCGCCAGAGCGGAGGAACGTCGACGTGCTTCGATGCAGGTTCTCGACGATCTGCGTCGAGAAGGCGTCGATGTGCCCTCGCTGGGGGAGTTGTACAGGCAGCCTGAGTCCTACCCCCAGGCCATCCCCGTGCTGCTGGCGCACCTGCAGCGCAACTACCCGGAGCGCACGTTGGCGGACATTGGCGACGCGCTGCCGTTCAAACCAGATGCATCGTGGTGGAAAGAGTTCAAGGCCCTGTACCTGACGACGCAGAGCGAGGCTGTTCGCGACCGCATCGCCGCCGCGCTTAGCGGGTGCGCAGTCAAGAAGCACTACGACGACCTGCTCGCGTTCGTCCGCGACGAGAGTCTCGGCAGCAGTCGTATCTACTTCCTTCGGCCCATCCATCGCATCGGCAATCGGGCAACACCTGGCGCCGGTCGAGCGGTCATCGAGACGCTCTCGTCGGACGCTACGCTCGGCGCGGAGGCGAACGCCATCCTGCGAGGCAGGAGCCGCAGCCAGTAGGGGTGCAACGCACTGATCTAGCCGCAACCGTTCCCCTCGAAGCTAGCTCGGCGAGAGCGACCATGCCGATGAGCGGCCGCTACTCGATAGTCAGAGTGGATTGATCTGCGAACACGCCCGGCAGGTGAACGAGGTTGGCTGCACGGCGAGCCGACGGGCCGAGGGCGGCGACGTGGATGGGTATGGACGGTGTGCAGATGAGGTTGTAGGGCCCGTCGTAGGTCCGCCAGTCGAAGACATACAGCCCCCGCTGAGTCATCACGTACCAGTCCGAGTAGTTCGGCGAAGTCAGAGGTGCCTGGCGACTGTCAGGTTCGCGTCGGTCCACCGCATCTCCCAGCAAGGGAAGGTCGAGCAACTCTTCAACCGCCCGTTCTACGAGTGCCCGTTCCTCAAGTACCGCGACGGGTATCGATCCGTACCCAGCGCTCGACATGAAGGCCACCGACCCCTGAGCGTCCAGAGCTAGGAAGTCCCAGTCCCAGCCCCAGAGAGGGGCCCGGAGGTCCCGGTCCGCCACGCACGCAGCGTAACGCGATCAGACCTACGGGTAGGTGAAGCTTCCGCCCGCGCAGCCGCACGGATCTGCCGCGATCAGTGCACGACTCTGCCGATGTGCTTACGGCTGTTAACCCGAGCATTCCGTGTAGGACTCGGGCCACCACCCGTCTTCGCGGTGCGTCACCTTGAAGACCCGTGCCACTGTGCCATCCGGCCCCATCGCGTTGACCATCGCTTCATCCGCGGTCTCGCTCACCACATCGGTGGGCCTGCCGGCCAAAGCATCCACGGCCTCCTTCGGCGTGGCTGTGCCCGGACCCGGAACGTCAAGGTCGACTGCCGTTTGCTCGTCCACCGAGCAGCCCAGTTCGCCTTGTCCGTTGGGCTCGTCAGCCGCCGCTGAAGAGTTGTCGGTGGCATCAGTGCCGCAGCCCGCCATCAGGCCGAGTACCAAGGCACCGGCGACCATGAACCGCATCTCGACTCCCTTCCACGGGATGGCTTGTGGATCAGACGAAGGGCACTGAGACAGGGTTCCACGGACTCTCCCGGCGACTCTTCGGAACGACCGACAATGCACTCACATGCCGCCGACAGCGCGTCCATCAGGGCTGCCCCACGGCGCCGGCGACGCGGCGTACGCCGTCACAGCACGGCGTCGAGGAACGCGCGCGTCTCGGGGTGCTGGGTGTGCTGGAAGATGTCCTCGGGCGAGCCCTGCTCGAGGATCTTGCCCTCGTGGAAGAACGCCATCCGGTCGCTCACCTCGCGGGCGAAGCCCATCTCGTGGGTGACCACCATCATCGGCATGTGCAGGTCGGTGGCGAGGCTCTTCATCACCGACAGCACCTCGCCGGTGAGCTCGGGGTCGAGGGCGGAGGTGGGTTCGTCGAAGAGCATCACCTCGGGCTGCATGGCGAGCGCGCGGGCGATGGCGACGCGCTGCTGCTGGCCACCCGAGAGGCGGATCGGGTGCTCGTCGGCCTTGTCGGCGAGGCCCACCTGGTCGAGGAGGTCCAGGCAGCGCTGCCTGAGCTCGGTCTTGTCGGTGCCCTTGACCAGTGACGGGGCGACCATGAGGTTCTGCAGCACGGTCATGTGCGGGAACAGGTTGAACTGCTGGAACACCATGCCGACCTTGAGCCGCAGCTGGCGGATCTGGGCGCGCTGCCGGGAGGTGCGGTGGCCGCCGCGGAGCGTCATGCCGGCGGCCTCGATGGTGCCGGCGGTGGGGTCCTCGAGGAAGTTCACGCAGCGCAGCAGCGTCGACTTGCCCGACCCCGAGCGGCCGAAGATCACGATCACCTCGCCGCGGTGCAGCTCCAGGTCGATCCCCTTGAGCACCTCGAGGCGGCCGAACTTCTTGTGGATGTCGGTGCAGCGTACGACGACCTCGCGGGCCGCCATCGGCGTCGAGCTCATCAGTGCTCACCGCCCTTGAGGGCGGGATCGGTCGTCGACCCGCCGCCCTTGTCGGAGACGCCGGCCGAGCGGTCGTAGCCCTTGCCGAGACGGGCCTCGAGCTTGCCCTGGAAGTAGCTGAAGAGCAGGGTCAGCGCCCAGTAGAGCCCGGCCGCGACGATGAAGGCCTCCAGGCCCTTGATGTCGGCCTTGCCGACCAGCTGGGAGCGCCGGAAGATCTCCGCGCTCGCGGCGGTGACACCGAGGAACGACACCAGCGCGGTGTCCTTCATCATCGCGATGAACTCGTTGCCGGTCGGCGGGATGATCACCCGCAGCGCCTGGGGGAGGACCACCTTGCGCATCTTCTGGCCGTAGGTCATGCCCAGGGCGTCGGCGGCCTCCGACTGCCCGCCGCTGACCGACTGGATGCCGGCCCGGAAGATCTCGGTCATGTAGGCGCCGTAGTTGAGGCCGAGCGCCAGGGTGCCGGCGATCACCGCGTCGAGGGTGAAGAACTGCTCGAACCCGCGGTCCAGCTCGAACCGGTCGCGCAGGTTGCCCGCCACCTGCGGCAGCGCGAGATAGATGAGGAACATCTGGACGATCAGTGGCGTCCCGCGGAAGAAGGACGTGTAGAACCCCGCGATGCCGTAGGCCACCGGGTTGCGGGAGATCCGCGCGAGCGCCCCCAGGCAGGCCAGCACGAACGCCAGCACGATGCCGCCCACCGCCATCAGCATCGTGTACTGCAGGCCCTTGAAGATGAACGAGAACTTCTCGGCCATCCACGGCCAGTCGAACTGCGCCGCCCAGAGGAACAGCCCGATGACGAGGAAGATGACGGCCCAGACCGCCGCCACCTTGAGGCGGAAGTCGATGCCGGCGCTGGCGAGCTCGGCCCGCTCGCGCAGGCCGCGCCGCTCGGTGGCTAGGGACGGGTCCTGGTGGCTCCGGTCGGACACGGCGCCGCCCGGCTCACTGCTGCACGGTCAGGTCGATGCCGTCGTACCACTCCTCGGAGAGCCCGGTCAGCGTGCCGTCGCCGTGCATGTCGGCCACGATCTGGTTGACCGCCTCGACCAGGGAGGCGCCGTCGAGCTCGGAGCTCTTGTCGAACGCCACGCCGAGCGGCTCGTAGAACAGCGGGTCGCCCACGATCTTGACCGGCTTCTCGGAGTCGATGAAGCCCTGCGCGGTGGTCACCGAGGTCATCGCGGCGTCGAGGCGGCTGCCGTCGCCGAGCGCGAGGTCCTGCAGCGCCGTCGTGTCGGTGTCGTAGCCGCTGATCTGGGCGTCGTCGATGAGGAAGTCGAAGGTGTAGCCGTCGATGGCGAGCGTCTGGTCGAGGTAGGACTCGTAGGAGCAGCCGCTGCAGACGCCGATCTTCTTGCCGTCCAGGTCGCTGCTGAGGTCCTGGACGCTGGTGTTGTCCTCGTGCACCAGGGCGACGGCCGGCGTGTAGTAGTAGGGGTCGGTGAAGTCGAGCACCTGCTGGCGGTCGTTGGTCGGCGTCATCGAGCCGACGCTCATGTCCCAGCGGTCGTTCCAGCTGCCGGCGGTGAGGATGTCCCATGACGGCGTCTCCCAGGTGATCTCGACGCCCAGCCGTTCGGCGATCTCGGTCGCGACGTCGATGTCGAAGCCGACGTACTCGCCGGTCGTCTCGTCGAGCGAGGACTGCGGCGGGTACGCCGGGTCGGTGCTGACCACGATCTCGCCGCGGTCGCAGATGTCGGCCAGCAGGTCGCCGCTGGCCTCCGTGGTGGCGCAGACCCCGTCACCCGAGGCGGCGGCATCTCCGTCGGAGTCGGACCCGCTGGAGTCGTCGCCGCAGGCGGCGAGCGTGAGTCCGAGGACTCCGACGAACAGGACGGACAGGGCGCGGATCCGCATGGGTCACCTCGTTGTCGTGCGGGGGTCGCTGGTCCCGAGAGCGCGATGCGTTTGCAGGATGCCACGGCGACCGACGGGTGAACAGTCCCGCGAGCACGGCGAAACACGACTGTGACGTCGCGGTTACGACACGGAGTCGTGGCCGCGCCCGCGCAGCGCGGCTCCGGCCGCCAGCGACCCGGCGACCGCACCGGCGACGCCGGCGGCGACCAGCCCGGCCCGCGCGGCCTTGCGGCCGGTGCGGTAGTCGCGGATCTGCCACCCCTGCTCCCGCGCGTGGGCCCGCAGCCTCGGGTCGGGGTTGACCGCGCACGGCTGGCCGACCAGGGAGAGCATCGGCAGGTCGTTGGCGGAGTCGGAGTACGCCGCGCAGCGGGCGAGGTCGAGCCCCTCGCGCACGGCCAGCGCCTTGACCGCCTCGGCCTTGGCCGGGCCGTGCAGCATGTCGCCGACCAGACGACCGGTGTAGATGCCGTCGACGTGTTCCGACACCGTGCCGAGGGCGCCGGTGAGGCCGAGGCGGCGGGCGATGATGCTCGCGATCTCGATCGGGGCGGCGGTGACCAGCCAGACCCGCTCGCCCTCGTCGAGATGGAGCTGCGCGAGAGCGCGGGTGCCCGGCCAGATCCGGTGGGCCATCGACTCGTCGAAGATCTCCTCGCCGAGCGCCTCGAGCTCGGCGACCGTGTGGCCGGCGATGAAGCTGAGCGCCGAGTTGCGGGCCTCCGCGACGTGCTCGGGGTCCTCGACGCCGACGATCCGGAAGTAGGCCTGCTTCCACGCCGCGCTCGCGATGTCGCGGGTGCTGAAGAACTTGCGGCGGTGCAGGCCGCGGGCCAGGTGGAAGATGCTCGCCCCCTGCATCACCGTGTTGTCGACGTCGAAGAACGCCGCCGCCGTCGGGTCGGCCGGAGTGTCCAGCGCCGACTCGACCTCGGTGATGGAGGCCGCGGCCTCGCCCGCGAGCACGCTGCGCTGCTGGAGGTCCAGACGGCGGTGGTGCTTGTCGCGCGACGGGGTCACGGGGCCAGGGTAGTCGGCCGGGACGCGGGCGTGGGCGTTCCGCCGACCCGCGCCGCACCCCTGTGCGACCATCGAGGCATGGGCGTCCACGACCTCCCCGACCTGCTGACGCGGGCCGCCGGGTCGCGTCCGGACCACCCGGCGCTCGTGGAGCCCGACGGGCGCCGGCTCACCTGGAGCGAGCTCGACGCCGAGGTGACCCGGGTCGCCGCGGGGCTGGTCTCCGCGGGGGTGGTGGCCGGCACCCGGGTGCTCCTGGCGCTCGGCAACCGACCGGAGCTGGTGACGGCCTACCTCGCCGTGCTGCGCGCCCAGGCCGTGGCCGTGCCGGTCAACCCCGACGCCTCGGCCCGCGAGCTGGCCACGGTGCTCACCGACTCGGGCGCGCGGTACGCCGTCTCCGACGGCCGCGCCGTCGACGCCTGCCGGGCGGCCTCCGCCGACCTGTCGCTCCGGCTGATCGTCGCCGACGACGTGACCCCCGCCCGAGGTGAGCTCGCGCTGGCGGCGCTGACCGGCGACGGTCCGCTCCCGCCCCTGCTCGACCGCGAGCGGCTGGCGGTGCTGCTCTACACCAGCGGGACCTCCGGGCCGCCGCGCGGTGTGATGCTCAGCCACCGCGCGCTGGCGGCCAACCTCGACCAGGTGGGCGCGCTGGAGCCGGCGCTGATCGCCCCCGACGACGTGGTGCTCGGGGTGCTGCCGATGTTCCACGTCTACGGCCTGGCCGCCGTCCTCGGCGGAGTGCTGCGGCAGGGTGCGACCCTGCTGCTGGTCCCGCGCTTCGACGCCGAGGAGACCCTCGCGCTGGTCGCACGCCACGGCTGCACCGTGCTGCCGGTGGCGCCGCGGGCCCTCGAACGCTGGCTCGACGCCGACGACCTCGCCGCCCGGCTGGCGCCGGTGCGGCTGGTGCTGTCGGGGTCGGCGCAGGTCGACCGGGCGACGTGGGAGGCGTTCGGCACGGCCGCCGGGATGCCCGTGCACCAGGGCTACGGCCTCACCGAGGCCGCCCCGGTCGTGACCAGCACGGTGGTCGCGGGCGAGGTCCCCGCCGCGGGCGGGACGCTCGGCCGCCCCATCCCCGGCGTCGAGCTCCGCATCGTCGACGAGCACGACGACCCCGTGCTGCCCGGTGACCCCGGCGAGATCGAGATCCGCGGGGCCAACCTCTTCTCCGGCTACTGGCCCGACGGCGCCGACGGCCCGGACCCCGACGGCTGGTGGCCGACCGGCGACCTGGGCGTGCTCGACGACGACGGCTCGCTGAGCCTGGTCGACCGGGTGCAGGAGACGATCGTGGTGCACGGCTTCGCGGTCTACCCGCAGGAGGTCGAGGACGTCCTGCGGCGGGTGCCGGGCGTGGCCGACGTGGCGGTCATCGGGGTCCCGGTCGACCCCCCGGTGCAGCCCAGTGATTCCGCGGACGAGCAGCCCGCGGACGAGCAGCCCGCGGACGACGAGCCCGCCGACGAGGAGGTCGTCGCGTTCGTGGTGCCCGCCGAGGGCGCGGCTGTGGCCGGCGTACGCACGGCGGTGGGGGAGCGTGCCGCCACCGACCTGGCGCCGTTCAAGCGGCCCACCCGGGTCGAGATGGTCGAGCGGCTGCCGCTGACCGTGACCGGGCGGGTGCAGAAGGGCCGGCTGCGGCACCTCGAGCGGCGACGTGCGCTGGGGCTGCTCCCGTGACCGCGCGGGTGACGCTCTACGGCCGCCCCGGCTGCCACCTCTGCGACGACGCGCGGGCCGTGATCGCGCGCGTCTGCGCCGACCTGGGGGAGTCCTTCACCGAGGTCGACATCGACGCCGACCCGGCACTGCTCGACCGCTTCGGCGAGGAGATCCCGGTGACGTTCGTCGACGGCGCCCAGCACGACTTCTGGCGGGTCTCCGAGACCCGCCTCCGGGCCGCGCTCGGTTCGGGATAGTTGACTGCAGAACTGCTGGCGCGCTCGGCGCGTCGCGACAGATTCGCAGTCAACTACCTCCCACCGCCCGGCTGAGTGTGGGGTAGGTCACATCGTGATCCGGCCGTGATCCGCCGGTTTTGTTCTCACGTTCACAAACTCCTACAGTGAGTCCGCCGAGCGGAAGCCGACCCGGGAGACCGGCCGGGGCATGTCAGGGCCCCGACCATGGGGCCCTGCGCCGCACCGGGGCCGCGCGGCTAGAAACGAGACGCCAGTGACCTCACGCCCGTCCGCCGAGCCCCGGGACATCCCCGAGGCCACCGTGGCGCGACTGCCGGTCTACCTCCGAGCGCTCACGACGCTCGCGGAGGACGGCGTGGCGACCTGCTCCAGCGAGGAGCTGGCGCAGGCCACGGGCGTCAACAGCGCCAAGCTGCGCAAGGACCTGTCCTACCTCGGCAGCTATGGCACCCGCGGGGTGGGCTACGACGTCGCCTACCTGCGCTATCAGATCGCCCGCCAGATCGGGGTCACCCAGGACTGGCCCGTGGTCATCGTCGGCATCGGCAACCTGGGCCACGCGCTCGCCAACTACTCCGGCTTCCGCAGCCGTGGCTTCCGCGTCGTCGCGCTGCTCGACGCCGACCCGTCGCGGCAGGAGGAGGTCGTCGCGGGCGTCGACGTACGCCCCTTCGACGACCTGGAGGCCATCGTCGAGGAGTGCGGCGTCGCCATCGGCGTGATCGCCACCCCGGCTGCCGCAGCCCAGGACGTCGCCGACCGGATGGTCGCCGCCGGCATCCGCAGCATCCTCAACTTCGCGCCGACCGTGCTCGCCGTGCCCGAGGGCGTCGACGTCCGCAAGGTCGACCTCTCCATCGAGCTGCAGATCCTGGCCTACCACGAGCAGCGCAAGTCGCCGCACCTCGCCCTGACCCCGATCGAGGAGCCGGCGATATGAGCGTCCTCGTGGTGGGGGTGTCCCACAAGACCGCGCCGGTCGCGCTGCTCGACCAGCTGGCGCTCGACGGCGACGGCGTCACCAAGCTGCTCGCCGACGCGTCCGCCGGCGACCACGTCACCGAGTCGACCGTCGTCGCGACCTGCAACCGGCTCGAGATCTACGCCGTCGTCGACCGCTTCCACGGCAGCGTCGAGGAGCTCTCGCGACTGCTGCTCGAGCGCGCCGACGAGCCGGCCGAGTCGCTGCTGCCGCACCTCTACGTCCACTACGACGACGGCGCGGTCTCGCACCTGTTCCAGGTGGCGTCGGGGCTCGACTCGATGGCGGTCGGCGAGGGCCAGATCCTCGGCCAGACCCGCGACGCGCTCCGGCTCGGTCAGGAGTCGGGCACCGTCGGGCCGGTCCTCAACTCGCTGTTCCAGCAGGCGCTGCGCGTCGGCAAGCGCGCCCACGCCGAGACCGACATCGACCGGGCCGCTCCCTCGCTGGTGACCGCCGCGCTCGACGCCGCCGCCGAGACCACCCCGGTCGCCGGTGCGCGGGTGCTCGTGCTCGGAGCCGGCTCGATGGCCTCGCTGGCCGTGGCCGCCGTCGCCCGCGCCGGGGCCGCCGAGGTCGTCGTGGTCAACCGCACGCCCGAGCACGCCGACCGCCTCGCCGAGGAGTACGCCGTCCGCACGGCGCCGCTGGAGGCGCTGGCCGCCGAGCTGGCCGCCGCCGACCTGGTCATCGCCTGCACCGGATCGGCCGACCTGATGGTGACCCCCGCGATGCTGCCCGCGCGCCCGCTCACGCTGGTCGACCTGGCGCTGCCCCACGACATCGACCCCGCCGTCGGCGCGCTGCCCGGCGTCCGCCTGGTCAACCTCGCCCTGCTCGGCGAGCGGCTGCACGCCGTCACGGCGGGCCAGGAGGTCGAGGGCGTGCGGGCGATCGTCACCCAGGAGGTGGCGGCGTTCCTCACCGCCCGCCGGCAGGCCAGCGTGACGCCGACCGTGGTCGCGCTGCGCTCCATGGCCACCGGGCTGGTCGAGGCCGAGCTCGAGCGGCTCGACACCCGGCTCCCCGCCCTCGACGCGCAGGCCCGCGACGAGGTCGCCCAGGCGATGGGCCGGCTGGCCGACAAGCTGCTCCACCAGCCGACCGTCCGGGTCAAGGAGCTGGCCGACGAGGGCGCCGCGGTGTCCTACGCCGCCGCCCTCGCCGAGCTGTTCTCCCTCGACCCCGACGCCGTCCAGGCGGTGACCCGGCCGGTCGTCGGCGAGGACCCCCGAGGGGAGGACCCGCGATGAGCGCCCCCCTCCGCCTCGGCACCCGCGCCTCTGCCCTGGCCCGCACCCAGTCCGCCGCCGTGGCGGCCCTCGTCACCGAGACGCTCGGCCGCGAGGTCGAGCTGGTGCCGGTCACCACGGAGGGCGACGTCACCGACGCGCCGCTGGCCTCGCTCGGCGGCGCCGGCGTCTTCGTCAGCGCCCTGCGCGCGGCCCTCCTGCGGGGCGAGGTCGACCTCGCCGTCCACTCGCTGAAGGACCTCCCCACCGCCGCCGAGCCGGGCGTCGCCCTGGCCGCCTGCCCCCCGCGGGAGGACCCGCGCGACGCCGTCGTGGCGCGCGACGGGCTCACCCTCGGCGAGCTCCCCGTCGGCTCCACGATCGGCACCGGCTCGCCGCGGCGCGCGGCCCAGCTGGCCGCACTCGGCCTCGGGCTCGAGGTCACGGACCTGCGCGGCAACGTCGACACCCGGCTCCGGCGGGTCGCCGACGGCGACCTCGACGCCGTCGTCCTGGCCCGCGCCGGGCTGGCTCGCCTCGGTCGCGCCGACGAGATCACCGAGACGCTCGACCCCCTGCAGATGCTCCCCGCCCCCGGGCAGGGCGCGCTGGCCGTGGAGTGCCGCGCCGACGACCACGACCTGGTCGCCGCGCTGTCCGCGCTCGACGACGCCGGCAGCCGCGCCGCGGTCGAGGCCGAGCGCGCTCTCCTGGCCACCCTCGAGGCCGGCTGCTCGGCGCCGGTCGGCGCCCTCGCCGAGGTCGTCGAGGGCGAGGACGGCGAGGAGCTGTGGCTGCGCGCCGCGGTCTTCTCGCACGATGGGGCGCTCAGCGTCCGCATGTCAGCCACCGGTCCCCTCGGCGACGCCTCCGGCGTCGGGACCCGCCTCGCCGAGCTGATGCTCGACGACGGCGCCGCCGACCTGATGACAGCGACCGACCCGGTCGCGACCACGACAGCGGCGTCCAGCCAGGGCGCCACCGCCAGCACCACCCCGAAAAGGCAGCACGCATGACTCGACGCACTTCTTCGCGCCCAGCCTCCACCTCTGCGCAGCGCCGCACCGCCCCCGCGGCGACGCCGCGCGGCTGGGTGTCGTTCGTCGGCAGCGGGCCCGGCGATCCCGACCTGCTCACCGTGCGCGCGGCCGAGCTGCTGCGCGCGGCCGACGTGGTCGTCACCGAGACGCCCGAGCACGAGCCGATGGTCCGGTCGCTGCTCGGCCTGCCCGCCGAGCCGGCACCCGACGAGAAGGGCCCGGTCTTCGTCGACGGCGGCTTCGGCGACGACGGCCAGCCGCTCACCCACGCCGCCCGCGCCAAGGTCGTGGTCCGCGAGGCCAAGCGCGGCGACGCCGTGGTGCGGCTGATGGCCGGTGACCCGTTCCTGCACGCCAGCGGCCCCGAGGAGGCGCAGGCCTGCGTCAAGGCCGGTGTGGCGTTCGAGATCGTGCCCGGGGTGAGCGCGGCGCTCGCCGTCCCGGCGTACGCCGGCATCCCGCTGACCACCAAGACCACGCGTGAGGTCTCGGTCGTCGCCTACGGCCCCAAGGTCGACTGGACCCGTCACGCCACCCGGGCGACGCTCGTCGTGCTGGGTGCGGGCGAGCACCTCGCCGAGCTGTCCGACTCGCTGGTCGCCGCCGGCTTCGACGAGGACACCGCGGTCGCCGTCACCCAGCACGGCACCACCACCTCCCAGGCCACCGTGCGCTCGACGCTGGGCCAGCTCGCCGCCGACGCGCGGTCGGCGCTGCTCGGCTGCCCCGCCGTGGTCGTCGTCGGCGACGTGGTCGACCTGCGCGAGACGCTGTCGTGGTTCGAGAGCAAGCCGCTGTTCGGCTGGCGGGTGCTGGTGCCGCGCACCAAGGAGCAGGCCGGGTCGCTGTCGCAGCGGCTGCGCGGCCACGGCGCGGTGCCCGAGGAGGTCCCCACGATCTCCGTCGAGCCGCCGCGCAACCCGCAGCAGATGGACAAGGCGCTGCGCGGGCTGGTCGAGGGCCGCTACGAGTGGATCGCGTTCACCTCGGTCAACGCGGTGAAGGCCGTGCGCGAGAAGTTCGAGGAGTACGGCCTCGACGCCCGCGCCTTCTCCGGCCTCAAGATCGCCTGCGTGGGCGACAAGACGGCCGCGTCGCTGGAGGCCTGGGGCCTGCGCCCCGACCTGGTGCCGACCGGCCAGCAGTCGGCGGCCGGGCTGCTGGAGGACTGGCCGGAGTACGACGAGCTGCTCGACCCGATCAACCGGGTCTTCCTGCCGCGGGCCGACATCGCGACCGAGAACCTCGTCGCGGGCCTGATCGACAAGGGCTGGGAGTGCGACGACGTCACGGCCTACCGCACGGTGCGTGCCGCCCCGCCGCCGGCGCCGACCCGCGACGCGATCAAGACCGGCAAGTTCGACGCCGTGGTCTTCACCTCGTCCTCGACGGTGCGCAACCTGGTCGGCATCGCCGGCAAGCCGCACGCCTCGACGGTGATCGCCGTGATCGGCCCCGCGACGGCCAAGACCGCCGAGGAGCACGGCCTGCGGGTCGACGTCCTCGCGTCCAAGCCCGACGTCGAGGTGCTCGTCGACGCGCTCGCCGACTTCGGCGCGGCGCGGCGGCAGGCGCTTCTCGACGAGGGCCTGCCGGTGACCAAGCCGTCGGAGCGCAAGCCGTCGGCACGGCGCAAGGCGAGCTCGAAGTAGTGGCCGGGGAGGACGCCGCCGGGCGTCGCCGGGCCGGGGACCCCGTCGCGGTCCCCGTGGTCCGGCCGCGCCGGCTGCGGCGTACTCCCGGGCTGCGGCGGATGGTCGCGGAGACCTCGCTGACACCCGGGCAGCTGGTGCTGCCGATGTTCGTCCGTGAGGGGCTCGACGAGCCGCGCCCGATCGCGTCGATGCCCGGCGTCGTCCAGCACACCCGCGACTCCCTGGTGAAGGCCGTCGAGGAGGCGGCCGAGCTGGGGCTCGGCGGCGTGATGCTCTTCGGCGTCCCCGCGACGCGCGACGAGCGCGGCTCCGGCGCCGTCGACCCCGGCGGCATCCTCAACGTCGCGATCACCGACGTGGTGGCGGCGGTCGGCGACGCGCTGACCGTGATGAGCGACCTGTGCCTCGACGAGTTCACCTCCCACGGCCACTGCGGCGTGCTCACTCCCGACGGCCGCGTCGACAACGACGAGACGCTCAAGCTCTACGCCGACATGGCGCTGGCGCAGGCCGACGCGGGCGTCGACATGGTCGGGCCCAGCGGCATGATGGACGGCCAGGTGGGCGTCGTCCGGGCGGCCCTCGACGCGGCCGGGCACGCCGAGGTGGGGGTGCTGGCCTACTCCGCGAAGTACGCCTCCGCCTTCTACGGCCCCTTCCGTGAGGCCGTCGACTCCTGCCTGGAGGGCGACCGGCGGACCTACCAGCAGGACCCGGCCAACGCCGTCGAGGGCGTGCGCGAGGCGCTGCTCGACGTCGCCGAGGGCGCCGACATCGTGATGGTCAAGCCGGCGCTGGCCTACCTCGACGTGCTGCGCCGGGTGCGCGACGCCGTCGACGTGCCGGTCGCGGCCTACAACATCTCGGGGGAGTACGCCATGGTCGAGGCCGCCGCCGAGCGCGGCTGGATCGACCGCGAGGCCGCGATCCTCGAGACGCTGCTGTCGATCCGGCGCGCCGGTGCCGACGTGATCCTCACCTACTGGGCGGCCGAGGCGGCGCGGCTGCTCCGCGACGGCTGACTCGCTGGCCCGTCCGGTCGGCGGTGGCTAGGGTCGGGCCATGACCGAGAGCAGCCACGAGGCGGGCGAGCAGGCCGGCGAGGCACGGCGTACCGTCCTGCTCGTCGACGGCGAGAACGTCGACGCGACCCTGGGCGGCTCGATCCTCGGTCGCCGGCCGCAGCCGGAGGAGCGCCCCCGGTGGGAGCGGCTGCTGCAGTTCTGTCGCGACCGGTGGGCCAACGACGACGTGGTCGGGCTGTTCTTCCTCGCGGCCAACGACCCGCTGCCGATGCCGTTCGTGCAGGCGCTGCTGGCGATCGGCTACAAGCCGGTCCCGCTGTCGGGCGCCTCGCACCAGAAGGTCGTCGACCTGGCCATCCAGCGCACCCTCGAGGCGCTGCGCGAGTCACGCGACGACGTGATGCTGGTCAGCCACGACGGCGACTTCCTGCCGCAGCTGAAGGACGTCATCGACGGCCGCCGGGTCGGGGTGATGGGCTTCCAGGAGTTCTGCAACCTGGGCTTCAGCGAGCTCGGGGTGGAGTTCTTCGACCTGGAGTACGACGTCAAGGCGTTCAACGGCAGCCTGCCGCGGATCCGGGTCATCCCGATCGACGAGTTCGACCCCCTCGACTTCCTGTGACGGGGTTGTTGCTTCACCATGCTGAGTGGCTGGACCTGCACTGGGCACGCCCAGTTCGTCGTGCGAAGTGGGGCTTCGCCTACCCAGCATGGTGAAGCAACCACCCCCAGCCACCCACCGATTCCGGGGAGGCTTCCCTCGTCGGCCACAATGGCCGGGTGAGTCGCCCCAGCCCCACGCGTGAGCCCGTCCAGTCCGCCGCCCTGTTCGAGCGCGGGCAGGTGGTCACGCCGGGGGGCGTCAACTCCCCGGTCCGCGCGTTCAACGCCGTCGGCGGCACGCCGCGCTTCATCCGCTCGGCGCAGGGGGCCTGGCTGACCGACGTCGACGGCAACGAGTACGTCGACCTGATCTGCTCGTGGGGCCCGATGCTGCTGGGCCACGCCCATCCCGAGGTGCAGGCCGCGGTCCAGGCCGCCGTGGCCCGCGGGACGTCGTACGGCACCCCCACCGAGCCGGAGATCGAGCTCGCCGAGGAGATCGTCGCCCGGACGCCGGTCGACCAGGTGCGCTTCGTCTCCTCCGGCACCGAGGCCACGATGTCGGCGATCCGGCTGGCCCGCGGCGCCACCGGCCGCGACCTGGTGGTGAAGTTCGCCGGCTGCTACCACGGCCACGTCGACGCGCTGCTGGCCTCGGCCGGCTCGGGCCTGGCCACGTTCGCGGTGCCCGGCACCCCCGGCGTCCCCGAGTCGTCGACCGCGCTGACGATCGTGCTGCCCTACCACGACCGCGCGGCGGTCGAGGCGGCCTTCGCCGAGCACGGCGACCGGATCGCCTGTCTCATCACCGAGGCGGCCCCCGGCAACATGGGCGTGGTCCCGCCCGAGCCGGGGTTCAACGCCTTCCTCGCCGAGACGTGCGCGCGGCACGGCGCGCTGTTCGTCAGTGACGAGGTGATGACCGGCTTCCGGGTCACCCGGCAGGGTCAGTGGGGCCTCGACGGCGCCGTCGAGGGCTGGCGGCCCGACCTGATGACCTTCGGCAAGGTGATGGGCGGCGGGCTCCCGGCGGCGGCGTTCGGCGGCCGCGCCGACCTGATGGCGCAGCTCAGCCCGGTCGGCCCGGTCTACCAGGCCGGCACCCTCTCCGGGAACCCCGTGGCCACCACGGCCGGACTGACCACGCTGCGGCTCGCCACCGACGACGTCTACGCCCACCTCGACGCCACCGCCGAGACGGTCAAGACCGCGGCCGGCAAGGCGCTCGACGCCGCGGGCGTGCCCCACGTCGTCCAGTCGACCGGCACGATGTTCTCGGTCTTCTTCACCGGCACCCCCGTGCGCGACTTCGCCGACGCGTCGAGCCAGGACACCGCGGCGTACGCCGCCTTCTTCCACGCCATGCTCGACCGCGGCGTCTATCTCCCGCCGTCGGCCTACGAGGCGTGGTTCGTCTCGGCCGCCCACGACGACCGGGCCGTCGAGACCATCCTCGACGCGCTCCCCGACGCCGCCCGGGCCGCCGCCGCAGCCGGAGGTGCCGCGTGAAGGTAGAGACCACGGTCCACCTGCTCCGCCATGGCGAGGTGCACAACCCCGAGGGCGTGCTCTACGGCCGCCGCGACGGCTTCCACCTCTCCGAGCTCGGACGCCGGATGGCGCAGCGCGTCGCCGACACCGTCGCCGACCGCGACATCGTCCACGTGGTCGCGTCGCCGCTCGAGCGCGCGCAGGAGACCGCCGCCCCCGTGGCTGCCGCCCGAGGCGTCGAGGTCGGCACCGACGAGCGCATCATCGAGTCGACCAACGTCTTCGAGGGCCGCACCTTCGCCGACCCCGGCAAGGTCCTCTCCGACCCGAAGGTCTGGCGCCACCTGTGGAACCCGTTCAAGCCCTCCTGGGGCGAGCCCTACACCGAGGTGGCCGCGCGGATGCGCGCCGCGGTGCTCGACGCCCGCCGCGAGGCCGAGGGCCACGAGGCGGTTCTGGTCAGCCACCAGCTGCCGATCTGGGTGGCGCGGCTGTCCGCCGAGGGCCGCCCGTTCGTCCACGACCCGCGTCAGCGACGCTGCACCCTCTGCTCGCTGACGTCGTTCCACTTCACCGACGGCAGGCTCGACCGGGTGACCTACTCCGAGCCCGCCGGCGACCTGATCCCGGTGCGCGACAAGGGCGCCACCTTCTCCGCCGGCGGGGCCCCCGAGGAGCGGCGCCCGTGAGGCGTGCGCTGCTCCCCCTGCTGCTCCTCGTCCTCGCCCTGACCGGCTGCGAGTCGGTCGGCAGCACCGGCGACAAGGGCTACATCTCCGGCGACGGCCAGATCCTGCAGTACGCCGGCGCGGACCGCGGCGTTCCGATCGAGCTGTCCGGCACCGACCTCGACGGGGAGCCGCTCGACATCGAGGACCTCCGCGGCCGGGTCGTGGTGGTGAACTTCTGGGGCTCCTGGTGCGGGCCCTGCCAGTCCGAGGCGCCCGACCTGGTCGAGGTCGCCACCGACCCCGAGGTCGACGCCGCGTTCGTCGGCGTCAATGTCCGCGACCCCTCCGTGGCCCAGGCCGAGAGCTTCGTGCGCGACTACGGCATCCCGTTCCCGACGTTCTGGGACCCCAACGGGGAGGCGCTCTTGTCCTTCCCCGTCTCGTTGCTGCGGACGACGCCGACCACGCTGGTCCTCGACTCCCAGGGCCGGATCGCGGCGCGGATCAGCGGTCCGGTGCCATCGGCGCGGACCCTGCGCGACGTGATCAGCGACGCCGGGGAGGCCTGAGGCGTGGGGGACTGGTTCCGCGAGCAGGCCCTGTCGGGGTCGCTGGTGCTGGCCGCGCCGGTGGCGCTGGTCGCCGGGCTCGTCTCGTTCTTCTCGCCCTGCGTCATCCCGCTGCTGCCCGGCTACCTCTCCTATGCCACCGGTCTCTCCGGCGCCGACCTCCAGGACGCCGAGGTCACCCGGGAGCGCCGCGGGCGGATGCTCGCCGGCTCGCTGCTCTTCGTGCTCGGCTTCTCCACGGTCTTCGTGCTGATCGGTCTCGCCTCGGGCGCCGCCGGAGCCTGGCTGGTGCGCTGGCAGAGCGAGCTGACGATGGTGCTGGGGGTGCTGAGCATCCTGCTCGGGCTGGCGTTCCTCGGCCTCGTGCCGTTCCTGCAGAGGGATGTGCGCGTGCACCGGGTGCCGGCGGTCGGGCTGGCCGCCGCACCGTTCCTCGGCTTCCTCTTCGGCCTGGGCTGGACGCCCTGCATCGGTCCCACGCTGGGCGTGATCACCAACCTCTCGATCAACGAGGGCACGGCGGCGCGCGGCGCCCTGCTGTCGGCGTTCTACGCGCTCGGCCTGGGGCTGCCGTTCATCATCGCGGGCGTGGCCTACGAGCGGATGCTCGGCACCGTGCGGTTCGTGCGCGACCACCAGGTCTGGGTCACCCGGGTCGGCGGGCTGATGATGATCGCCGTCGGCCTGCTCCTCGTCTCCGGCTGGTGGGACCACTTGGTCGCCTGGCTGCAGATCAACCTGATCGGGCCCTACGAGGTGGTCGTGTGACGACCACGACCGAGCCCCGCACCGAGGCTCCCGAGCCGCGACCGAGCGACCTGTCGGTCCGCGAGCTGGCGCGCTGGGCGTGGCGGCAGCTCACCTCGATGCGCACCGCCCTGCTGCTCCTGCTGCTGACCGCGCTCGCCGCGGTGCCCGGGTCGGTCATCCCTCAGGAGGGCGTCGACTCGCTCAAGACCTCCCGCTGGCAGGACGCCCACCCGACGCTGACGCCGATCTACGAGCGGCTGGGGCTCTTCGACGTCTACAGCTCGCCGTGGTTCTCGGCGATCTATCTGCTGCTGATGATCTCCCTGGTCGGCTGCATCATCCCGCGGCTCGGGGTCTACTGGCGGGCGCTGCGGGCCGCGCCGCCCGCGGCTCCCCGCCGGCTCGACCGGCTGCCCGCCCATGCGGCGTACTCCTCCGACGAGAGCCCGGCCCGGGTCCTCGAGCGGGCCCGCGGCGTGCTCAAGGGCCGCCGCTACCGGCTCGCCGACCCCGTCGAGGGCGGCGACGCGGTGTCGGCGGAGAAGGGTCACCTCCGCGAGGCCGGCAACCTGCTGTTCCACCTGGCGCTGCTGTTCGTGCTGGCGGGCTTCGCCTGGGGGAGTCTCTACGGCTACAAGGGCGGCGCGATCATCGTCGTGGGCGACGGCTTCTCCAACAACCTCACGTCGTACGACGACTTCGCGCCGGGCCGGCTGTTCGACCCCGACGTGATGGAGCCGTTCACGTTCACCGTCGACGACTTCGCCGCGGAGTGGCTGCTGGCGGGTCCTCGCGCGGGGATGGCCCGCAAGTTCGAGGCGCCGCTGACCTACCGCGCCGAGCCCGGCGCCGAGGAGCAGACCTACGACCTGCGGGTCAACCACCCGCTGTCGATCGGCGGCACCGACATCTTCCTGATCGGCCACGGCTATGCCCCGGTCATCACGGTGACCGACGGCGACGGCAACGTCGCCTACAGCGGACCGACGGTCTTCCTGCCCACCGACGGCCGCACCTTCCGGTCCTTCGGCGTGGTCAAGGCGGCCAACGCCAGCCCGACCCAGATCGGGCTGCAGGGGGAGCTCTACCCGACCTACGGCTTCACCCAGGACACCGGGCCGTTCTCCCAGTTCGGCGACGCGCTCGACCCGTTCGTCTCGATGACGGTCTGGGAGGGTGACCTCGGCCTGGCCGACGGGACGCCGCAGTCGGTCTATGCCATGAACACGGCGAAGATGACGATGCTCGAGAAGGACGACGGGGCGCCGTTCCGCGTCGACCTGCGGCCCGGGGAGTCCGTCGACCTCCCCGACGGGCTCGGGACGGTCAGCTTCGACGGGCTGGAGCGGTGGACCCGGGTGCAGATCAGCCGGCAGCCGGGCATACAGCTGGCGCTGGGCGGCGTCATCGCGGCGCTGATCGGCCTGCTCGGGTCGCTGTTCGTGCGCCCGCGCCGGATCTGGGTGCGGGCGCGGGAGACCGACGACGGCACGCTCGTGGAGGTCGGGGGGCTCGACCGCACCGAGGGCGGCGACCCGGCCGAGGAGGTGGCGGCTATCGTGGCCGCACTGCGCGGCGACGGCCCTGACCGGCCCGCTGCCGACGAGACGGGAGAGGAGCGCGACGCGTGACCGACGCATCGTGGGAGACGCTGTCCAACCAGGCGGTCGCGGCCGCCGGGGTGGTCTACTTCCTGGCGCTGCTCGCCCACCTCGTGCAGTGGAGCTCGCTCCGCAAGGTGCCGGTCGGCTCCGCACGCCGGGCCACGGCGGACGCGGCGGGCGAGGCGCTGCAGGACGCCCCCGTCGCGGTGCTGGAGCGCGACCCCGGCGAGGAGCGGCGCACTGCCCTGTTCGCGCGGCTCGGCCTGCTGCTCACCGTCCTGGCCTGCGGGCTGCACGCCGTGGCCATGCTCGGCCGCGGCATGGCCGCCGACCCCAACCGGGTGCCGTGGGGCAACATGTACGAGTTCACCCTGTCGGGCACGTTCTTCGTCACGCTGCTCTACCTGCTGTTCTACCGCCGGCTCGGGCTCGCGTGGATGGGGCCGCTGGTCGATGGCTTCGTCGTGACGATGCTGATGGTGGCGGTGATCTGGCTCTACGACCCGGTCGCTCCGCTCACCGAGGCGCTCAACTCGCCGTGGCTGGTGATCCACGTGGTCTCGGCCATCATCGCGACCGGCGCCTTCACCCTCGGCGGTTTCACCTCCGCCCTCTATCTCCTCAAGGCGCGCGCCGGCGACCGCTCGACCGGCTACCTCGCGCGGCTGCCGGAGCTGCCCGTGCTCGACCGGGTGTCCTACCGCCTGCACGCCTTCGGCTTCCCGGTGTGGACCTTCGCGGTGCTGATCACCGGCCCGATCTGGGCGCACCAGGCGTGGAGCTCCTACTGGAGCTGGGACCCCAAGGAGGTGTGGGCGTTCATCACCTGGGTCGTCTACGCCGCCTACCTCCACGCGCGCACCACAGCCGGATGGAAGGGTCGCAACGCCGCCTGGCTGGCGCTGCTGGGCACCGCCACGCTGTGGTTCAACTTCATCGGCATCAACTACTTCTCGACCACGTCGCAGCACTCCTACGCCGCCCCGGAGGCAGCCGTGGTCTCGCCGGTCGACGCTTAGCCTTTCTCGGCCGCGGTTGCGCCCCGCTCGACGCCCCCTCACCGGCGAGGTGACCGGACGGGTCTTGCGGGACGCTCGGGCGGGACAGGCAGGCAGACCAGGGTTGGTCCCGCAAGCCGTTCGGCTTGCGGGACACGTCGCGCGTCGTACGACGGGCTGACCCTTGTTGCGGGTCGACCCGCCGCGCTCGACGCCCCGAGCCCGACGTGCGGACCAATGGGCTTCGGCAGGTAGCTGCTGCGCGGACGGACTCGGTGGGGGGGCCGGATTGGTCCGCACTTCGGGCACGTCCGTCATTCTGTGCGATCGCCGCCACACCCCCGTGTGCCGATCCTGCACCGGCACGCTCCGCGTGACCATCCCGCACCGGCACGCTCCGCGTGACCATCGGCTCGCGGTGACTACTCCCAGGATTGCTGAGGGTCGAGGTGCCGTCGCAGGTCCATGGCGTCGTGTAGCACTCGCCCAACGACGAGGAGATCGCCATCGCGCCGGCATATCAGGAAGTGGCGAGGGCGGTGGACGGTTCCACCCGGTGAGCGAGCTGTGCTCTGTGCTAGGTGCCAGGAGAAGACTCCGTCGCCCAGCTCTGGGCGCGGCCTGTGCCCAAGTTCGTCCTCTCGCCCGGCGGCGTCCCGGATGGCCGTGGCGATCAGTGCCTCGTATCGTTTGCTGGCTTCGACCCCGAAGCGTTCTTGTGACCAGGCGAGGATCGAGACGATGTCGGCTTGGGCGCTGTAGGTGAGGCGGTAGCTCGCCATCAGTCGGCGGGGCTGGCCTGAGCCGCGCGAGCGCCCAACTGCCCCATGAAGTCGTCGAGCGACGCGTCGTCGACGTCGTTGAAGCGGCCCGACGCAAGATCGGCCCAGCCCTCGTCCGCGGCTCGGCGCAGAACGGCGACCTTGGCGGCCTCCTCGGCCTCCTCACGCTCTAGAAGGCGCAGCCCCTCGCGGAGAACCTCACTGG
>JAUILS010000263.1 GCA_030432975.1 Actinomycetes bacterium | reverse complement strand
GCGGTGCACCAGCAGGCCCTGCCCGACGGAGGCCGCCGCCTGCTGGGCCGGGAGCGCCCGCGGACGGCGCGGCATGCGCAGCGGCGCCAATCCGGCGGCGATCGCGCCGGAGGACACCAGCACCACCTCGGCTCCCCGCGCGCGGCAGCCGGCGAGGACGTCGACCAGACTGCTCATCCGCGCCGGGTCGATGCCGCCGGAGGCCGTCGTCAGCGACGACGACCCGATCTTGACGACCACCCGTCGCGCGTCGGTCACCGCCTGGCGCGACATCAGCCCGCGCTCCCGCCGGGGTCGTCGTCCGCCCAGTCGGGATCGTCGGCCGACCCGATCTCGTAGGACATCGGGCCCACCCCCGAGGAGCGGTCGACCCGCCGCGCGACGTCGGCGCGGGCCTCGCCCTCGCCGCGCTCGGTCATCGCCTCGTCGATGGCGCGACGGCGGCGAGCGGCCGGGCGGGAGTCGTCGAACCGGGTGTCGCTGCCGCGGCGGCCCAGCGCCTCGGCGCCCGCGTCGGCGCCGGGCTTGAAGTCGAAGACCACGGCGTTCTCGTCGGGCCCGATCAGCACCGTGTCGCCCTCGCGCGCCCCGAGCTCCAGCAGCCGCTCCTCCACCCCGAGCCGGTTGAGCCGGTCGGCGAGGAAGCCGACCGCCTCGTCGTTGGAGAAGTCGGTCTGCCGCACCCAGCGCTCCGGCTTGTCGCCGCGCACCCGCCAGCCCTGGTCGGTCTCGGCCACCGAGAAGTCGTCGGCGCCGTCGACGGAGCGGGGGCGGATCACGATCCGCTGCGCCTCGGCGACCGGCCGCGCGCGGCGCGCCTCGTCGACGATGCCGGCCATCGCGAAGGCCAGGGCGCGCAGCCCCTCCCCCGACGCGGCCGAGACCGGGAAGACCCGCAGGCCGCGCTCCTCGATCTCCTCGGTCACCATCGCCGCGATCTCGGCGCCGTCGGGCACGTCGACCTTGTTGAGAGCCACCAGCCGGGGCCGGTCCTCGAGGCCGCCGTAGCGGCTCAGCTCGCCCTCGATGACGTCGAGGTCGTCGACCGGGTTGCGGCCCGGCTCCATCGTCGCGGTGTCGACCACGTGGACCAGCGCCGCGCAGCGCTCGATGTGGCGCAGGAAGTCATGACCCAGCCCGCGTCCCTCGGCCGCCCCCTCGATCAGCCCCGGCACGTCGGCGACGGTGAACACCGTGTCGCCCGCGGTCACCACGCCGAGGTTGGGCACCAGCGTGGTGAACGGGTAGTCGGCGATCTTGGGCCTGGCCCGGGACAGCGCGGCGATGAGCGACGACTTGCCGGCGGACGGGAACCCGACCAGCCCGACGTCGGCGACGACCTTCAGCTCCAGGTGGATCTCGAGCTCGTCGCCCGGCTCGCCCAGCAGCGCGAAGCCGGGAGCCTTGCGCTTGGAGCTGGCCAGCGCGGCGTTGCCGAGGCCGCCCCGCCCGCCGTGGGCGACGACCATCTCGGTGCCGGGGCCGACCAGGTCGGCGAGCACCTCGCCGCGAGCGTCGGTGACGACCGTGCCGTCGGGCACGGGCAGCACCAGGTCGGCGCCGTGGCCGCCGTTGCGGTGGCCGCCCGCGCCGTGCCCGCCGTGCTCGGCCCGGCGCCGCGGGCTGTGGTGGTAGTCCAGCAGCGTCGTCACGTCGGGGTCGACCCGGAGGATCACCGAGCCGCCCGGCCCGCCGTTGCCGCCGTCGGGGCCACCCAGCGGCTTGAACTTCTCGCGGTGCACCGACGCGACGCCGTTGCCACCGCGACCGGCGCTGACGTGCAGCGTCACCCGGTCGACGAAGGTGGGGACGGCCATCGGTGCTCCCGCGGGTGGACGGTGGGTGGAGTGCTTCGGGAATGACGAAGGGCGCCCCTGGTCAGGAGCGCCCCACGTGCTGGATCAGGTGTGCCGATCGGGTGGAGTGCTCACTCCCCGGCCGGGACGATGTTGACGACGCGGCGGCCGCGACGGACGCCGAACTCGACGTTGCCCGGGACCAGCGCGAACAGCGTGTCGTCGCCACCCCGACCCACGCCGGTGCCCGGGTGGAAGTGGGTGCCGCGCTGACGCACGATGATCTCGCCGGCGTTGACCAGCTGACCGCCGTAGCGCTTGACGCCGAGACGCTTGGAGTTGGAGTCGCGACCGTTCTTGGTCGAGGCCGCGCCCTTCTTGTGTGCCATGACTGAAGTCCTTCGGGATCCTGGAGCTGGCTGAGCTGCGCTCAGAGGGAGATGTCGGTGACCTTGACCTGGGTGTACTTCTGACGGTGACCCTGGCGCTTCTTGTAGCCGGTCTTGTTCTTGTACTTCTGGATCACGATCTTGGGGCCCTTGGTGCCGCCCAGGACCTCGGCGGTCACGGACGCCTGGTCGAGGCCGGAGGCGGTGACGTTCTCGCCGTCGACGACCATGACCACGGGGAGCGTCAGCGTCTCGCCCACGCCGGCCGCGACCTGGTCGATCTCGATGACGTCGCCGACGGCCACCTTCTGCTGCTTGCTGCCACTGCGCACGATGGCGTACACCGCGACTCACTCTCCTCGATAACGTCCGGTCGAAAGCTGGGGGTCCGGCCCGGTCGCGCACGCCGATCCCAGGTGGGGAACGACGGGGGCTGCGCAGACGCGCCGATGGGTGTGCGGACACACCGACGGACCATGGTACGCGCGGGCCGCCCTCACGGGCAAAACGGCGGGGCGGCCCGGGTCACGGCCCCGGCCGGCACACGGACGAGGTGGACGGCGCCGCCGTCACCGGCGGGCCGCCCACCCCTTCCCTACCCCCCACGGCGGGGTGCTCAGGAGCCGGCGGTCACCGTCCACGAGAACGGCTTGATCGCGTTGCCGTGCTCGTCGGTGATGCCGGACGTCAGCCGGACGACGTACTTCTTGCCCTTCTCCAGGCGGTCGTCGGGGTTGAGCTTGGCCTCCTTGCCGGTCTCGTCCAGGGTCACGTTCGCCGGCAACGGGTTGCTGCCGCCCTGCTTGGTGATCGTGAACGTCGTCTCGGACATCCCCACGACGGGCTCGTTGAAGGTGACCTTGAAGTTGGCGCCGCCGGCCACGGTCCCCCGCGGTGCGTAGCTCTTCACCTTCGGCCCGCTCGAGTCGGTCCGGAAGGAGCGCCAGTCCGAGAAGCCCAGCGGCTTGTTGGCGGTGTCGAGCGCCACGGCCCGCCACTCCCAGGAGCCGGTCGGCAGCTTCGCGTTCGGGGCGTACGCCGTCGCCACGGTGACCACCCGCTGCTTGACCTGCCGGGTCCGGGCGTTGCGCCACTCCCAGCGGTACTTGAACGCACCCGAGACCTCGGTCCAGGTGAACAGCGACTCGTCGCCCAGGAGGAACACGTCGTCGGCCGGGCTCACCAGGTCGGGGGCCCCGCCCACGACCGTGAACTCCGCACCCGTGTTCATCCACGTCCAGCGGCCCACGTTGCCCTGCGCGTCGGTCGGGCGCACCCGCCAGACGTAGGGCTTGCTCGTGACCTTCAGCGGATAGACCGGCACCACCGTCGGGGTCGTCGTGACCAGCCTGCTGATCCGCACCGGCGAGTCGGCGTTCTTGTAGAGCTCGACCTCGTACTTGACCGCGGTCGGCATGGCCGACCAGACGAGCGGCGAGGTGCCCGGCACGGACGCGCCGTCGACGGGCGAGACCAGCGACACCTGCGGCATCCGCTTGGTGAACGACTGCGTCGCGCTCCACGGCAGGTTGTTGCCCGCGTCGTCGATGGCGCGGACCCGCCAGTAGTAGGTGCCCGGCGCGTAGAGCTCGGTCGGCGACGTGAGCTGGGTCTGGTTGACGACGTCGTCGCTGAGCTTGTCGCTGAACCCGCTGTCGGTCGCCACCTGCACGCGGTACTGGCTCGCCTCCACACCGGCGGCCACCGACTGGACGCCGGTGCTCTCCACGATCGGGAAGGCGGACAGGTCCTGGTTGGTCTCCGCGTAGTCGCGCCAGGTCAGCGTGATCACGTTCTCGGTGACCGTGTCGCCGTCGGCGGGGGTCAGCGGCTCGACCTTCTTCGAGGTCTTGGAGAACGCGTTGGTCGCGCCCGACACCGGGGTGCAGTCGCTGGAGCTGCGGCAGGCCTGCACGGCCCAGTAGTAGGCGCTGCTGCCG
>JAUILS010000024.1 GCA_030432975.1 Actinomycetes bacterium | reverse complement strand
CCATGCGGGTCCTGATCGCGCCGGACAAGTTCGCCGGCACCCTCACCGCCGTCGAGGCGGCCCGGGCGATCGCGACCGGCTGGGCCCGCCGGGCGCCCGACGACGAGCTCGACCTGGCCCCGATGGCCGACGGCGGTCCCGGCTTCGTCGACGTGCTGCACGCGACGCTCGGCGGCGAGCTCGCCGCGGTCACCGTGCGCGGCCCGTTCGGGGAGCCGACCCCGGCCACGGTGCTGCTCGTCGACGACACGGCCTACGTCGAGAGCGCGCAGGCCTGCGGCCTCGCACTGACCGGCACGGACCGGCCCACCGGTGCCACGACGTACGGCGTGGGGGAGCTGCTGGCCGCCGCGGTCGACGCGGGCGCGGCGACCGTCGTGGTGGGACTGGGCGGGTCGGGCACCACCGACGGCGGCAGCGGGATGCTCGCCGCCCTGGGCGCGACCGCGGACGCGCCGCTGACCGACGGGCCGCTCCCGCTGGGCGGGGTGGGGGCGGTCGACCTGGGCCCCGCCCGGGCCCGCCTGGGAGACGTGGCGCTGGTCGCCGCCACCGACGTCGACAACCCCCTCGCCGGCCTCTTCGGAGCCGCCAAGACCTACGGCCCCCAGAAGGGGCTCACCGAGGAGCAGCTGCCCGCCGTCGACGCCGCCCTGGAGGCGTGGGCGGCCGCGGTGGACCGGCGCACCTCGCTCGAGCCGGGAGCCGGCGCCGCGGGTGGGCTCGGCTTCGCGATGCTCGCCCTCGGCGCCACCCGACGCCCGGGGATCGGCCTGGTGGCCGAGGCGGTGGGGCTCGCCGAGCGCGCCCGCCGGGCCGACCTGGTGGTGACCGGGGAGGGCGCCTTCGACTTCTCCAGCCGCTCCGGCAAGGTGCCCTACGGCGTCGCCGAGATCGCCGGCGAGGCGGTCCGGCCGTGCATCGCGCTGGCCGGCGACGTGCTGGTCGGGTCGCGGGAGATGCGCGCCCTCGGCGTGGAGTCGGCGTACTCCCTGGTCGAGCTGGTGGGCCGCGAACGGGCCCTCGGAGACCCCGTCACCGCCCTGGCCGAGCTGGCCGAGCGGGTCGCGCGCACCTGGTCCCGCGGCTGAGCGGGCCACGGCCCCGCCGCGGCGCTGGCTTCGGGGAATAACCAGCGATGTGGGACCATTGAGGCCAGTGCGGAGGGACCTCCGCCCGCAGACCCGCAGACATCTCCAGGAGCAGGAGCGAGCATGACCGACCAGGTCCAGACCACCGACGAGCGCCGCACCGACTCGATCAACCTGAGCTCCGTCGCCGCCGCCAAGGTGCAGAGCCTGCTCGAGCAGGAGGGCCGCGACGACCTGCAGCTGCGCATCTCCGTGCAGCCCGGCGGCTGCTCCGGCCTGCGCTACCAGCTGTTCTTCGACGAGCGCACCCTCGACGGTGACGTGGTCACCGACTTCGACGGCGTCGCGGTCGTGGTCGACCGGATGAGCGTGCCCTACCTCAACGGCGCGATGATCGACTTCGTCGACACCATCGAGAAGCAGGGCTTCACCATCGACAACCCCAACGCCACCGGCTCCTGCGCCTGCGGCGACAGCTTTCACTGACCCTCGCGGCGCGCCGAGCGCCGACACGACGAGATCCCCGGGCACCCGATGCCGCGGGGATCTCGTGCTTCCGGGGGTGTCTCCCGCCCGGGGCGGGCGGGGGTCAGTCGAGGTGCAGGTGCAGCGCGGCGGCCAGCCGGGCGGCGGCCTCGCTGATCTCGATCTCGCGCTTGCCCACCTCGCGCGGGTAGTCGGCGTAGTGCAGGCTCGGGGCGGGCGCCAGGGCGCGCTCGGCCGCCCGCTGCAGCGGAGGCAGCCGGAGGTTCTGCCCGACGGCGCGGCAGTCGTCGGTCGTACGCCGCCACGCGGCGAGCTGGTCGCTCGCCGGGGTGGGGCCTGCCAGGGGGAGATCGGCCATGCCGCCGACGCTAGTGGCTACTGATGGGTACCCCCAGCCGTACCGGCCGGTAGTCTTCCGCGTCATGCCGCTGCTGATCGCCGGGTCCATCGCCACCGACCACCTGATGAGCTTCGGCGGCAAGTTCGCCGACTCGCTCGTGGTCGACCAGCTCGACAAGCTGTCGGTGTCGTTCCTGGTCGACGACCTGGAGATCCGGCGCGGCGGGATCGCCCCCAACATGTGTTTCGGGCTGGGCATGCTCGGCCTGCGGCCGGTGCTCGTGGGTGCCGCGGGGGAGGACTTCGCCGACTACCGCTCCTGGCTGGAGCGGCACGGCGTCGACTGCGAGTCGGTGCACATCTCCTCGACCCGGCACACCGCCCGCTTCGTCTGCACCACCGACGCGGCGATGGCGCAGTTCGCCTCCTTCTACCCCGGCGCGATGAGCGAGGCGCGGCTGATCGAGCTGGCGCCGATCGCGGCCCGGGTGGGCACGCCCGACTACGTCCTGGTCGGGCCCGACGACCCCGAGGCGATGCGCCGGCACACCGAGGAGTGCCGGCAGCGGGGCTACCCCTTCATCGCCGACCCCAGCCAGCAGCTGGCCTTCTCCGAGGGCGAGCTGATCCGCGAGCTGATCGACGGCGCCGCGCTGCTGTTCTCCAACGAGTACGAGTCGCACATGATCCAGCAGAAGACCGGCTGGTCGGCCGACGAGGTGCTCGACCGGGTGGGCGTCCAGGTCACCACGCTCGGCGCGCGCGGCGTGCGGGTGCAGGGCCGCGGCATCGAGGCCTTCGAGCTGCCCGCCGTCGGCGACGTGCACGCACTGGAGCCGACCGGGGTGGGCGACGCGTTCCGCGCCGGCTTCCTGGCGGGGCTCGCCTGGGACCTCGGCCTCGAACGCTCGGCGCAGGTGGGCTGCGTGCTCGCGGCCTACGTCGTCGAGACGGTCGGCACCCAGGAGTACTCCTTCACCCCTGAGGCGTTCACCGCGCGGCTCGGGCAGCAGTACGGCGCGGTCGCGGCGGCGGAGGTCGCCGAGCGGCTGAGCTGACTCCCGCCCGATGCGTGGCGCTGCGGGCCCGCGCGTCAGGACAGGCGGCGCACGAGGTGACGCGGGGTGCCGTCCGCGGCGGCCTCCTCGCCGGCGTACTCCTGGCCGCGCATGCGGCACCAGGCCGGGATGTCGGTGCGGGCCGCGACGTCGTCGGCGAGCACCGCGAGCAGGGAGCCGACCGGCACCCCGCCGATCGCCTTGGCCAGCTCGATCACCGGGCGTGGGCACGCCATGCCGCGGCAGTCGAGCTCGAGCGCCACGGTGGTGGCCTCCGGCGTCACAGCCCCACCCGCGACCGCAGCTCGGCGACCACCTCGGGCAGCGCCGCCAGGAAGCGGTCGATCTCGTCCTCGCTGGTGTCGCGCGAGAGCGACAACCGGACGTTGCCGTGGGTCAGCACGCCCATCGCCTCGAGGACGTGGCTCGGCGCGAGCGTCGAGGCGGTGCAGGCCGACCCGCTGGCGATGCCGAAGCCGCGCCGGTCGAGCTCGGTGACCAGCGCCTCGCCGTCGACGTAGAGGCAGGAGAACGTCACCAGGTGGGGGAGCCGGTCGACGGGGTCGCCCACGACCTCCACGTCGGGCACGGTGGCGGCCACCGTGGCGCGCACCCGGTCGATCAGGGCCCGCTGCCGGGCGTCGACCTCGTCGCGCTCGGCGACGACGGCCTGCAGCGCCGCCGCCGAGGCGAGCACCCCGGGCACGTTGGCGAAGCCGGTCGCACGCGGGTCGAGCCGGTCGTCGTCGGGGAACGGCTGACGCCAGCGCGACCCCTTCCGCACCAGGAGTACGCCGACTCCGGCGGGGCCGCCCCACTTGTGGGCCGACGCCGCGGCCGCCGCCCAGCCGTGGGGGAGCGGGGCGCGACCCGCGGCGGCGCAGGCGTCGACGAAGAGAGGAGCGTCGCTGCGGCCGTCGAGGGCGGCGGCGACCTCCGCGAGGGGCTGGACCGTGCCGACCTCGTGGTTGGCCGCCTGGACCGCGATCACCGAGGGCGGAGGGTCGGCGCTCGCGGCGAGGTCGGCGAGCGCCGCCACCTCGACCCGGCCCAGCTCGTCGACCGGCACCGTCTCGACGGGGTCTCCCGTCCACCGCGAGGCGTGGAAGACCGCCGAGTGCTCCACGGCGGAGACCAGCAGGGTGCGGCCCTGGCGGGCCCGGCCGCGGTGCAGCCCGAGCAGCCCGCGGTGCACGGCCTCGGTGCCGGAGCCGGTGAACGTCACCTCGTCGGGGCGCACGCCGAGGGCGTCGGCGGTGGCCTCGCGGGCGTTGTCGAGGAGCAGGCGCGAGGAGCGTCCGGCGCCGTGCAGGCGCCGCGGGTCGGCGTACCCCTGGTCCATCGCGCTCAGCAGCATCCGCCGCGCGGCCGGGTGCAGGGCCTCGGAGGACGCGGCGTCGAGGTAGCCATCGGGGGTGGCGCGTTCCGACACACCACGCAAACTACCCGGTGACCCACCCACTACAGGCGGTAGTGGTTGGGCTAGTCTTCCCTCTATCCGTGCACGACGAGAGAGAGGCTGCTTCGTGGGCGTGCAGCTCCCCCGCCGTTCGGGCGTGTCCCGGGCGCGGCTGGCACTGGCGGTGGGCATGGGTGCCGGGGTCCTCACCCTGGCCGGCTGCTCCTCCGAGACGCAGGACGCGTGGAAGCGCGTCGCGATGCCGGAGCCGGGCACCGAGGAAGGCATCCGGATCCTGGACTTCTGGGTGAACTCCTGGATCGCCGCGATGGCCACCGGCGTCGTCGTCTGGGCCCTGATGTTCTGGGTGGTCTGGCGCTACCGCCGCCGCCACGAGGACGAGGTGCCCGTCCAGACCCGCTACAACCTGCCGCTGGAGATCTTCTACACCATCGCGCCGATCATCATGGTCCTGGTGTTCTTCGCCCAGACGGTCCGGCTGCAGACCGATCTCAACGAGCTGAGCGACAGCCCCGACCACACCGTCGAGGTCGTCGGCCAGCAGTGGTCGTGGACGTTCAACTACGTCGACGAGCCGGTCGCCGACGGCATGAACGTCTACGAGTCCGGCACCGGCTCCTACATCCCCACCCTGGTGCTGCCGGTCGACGAGACCGTCCGCTTCCGGCTGGTGTCGCCCGACGTGATCCACTCCTTCTGGATCACCGGCTTCCTCTACAAGCGAGACGTCATCCCCGGGCGGGTCAACGAGTTCGAGGTCACCCCCAACCGGGTCGGTGAGTTCAAGGGCAAGTGCGCCGAGCTCTGCGGCAGCTACCACTCGCGGATGCTCTTCGACGTCCAGGTCGTCAGCCGCGAGGACTACGACGCCTATCTGCAGGACCAGATCGACGCGGGCTTCGTCTCCGAGTCGCCGGTGACCGGCAACAAGATCACCACGGAACAGGCCGGGCTCGAGGACGAGGGAGGCACCGAATGACCGCGACTGCCGCGCACCCCACGACCACGGTTGAGGAGCGTCCGCCGCTGGGCAAGCAGCTCGTGCGGATCATGACGACGACCGACCACAAGCTGATCGGCAAGATGTACCTCATCACCGCGATGGTGTGGTTCATCCTGGCTGGCGTGATGGCGCTGATCATGCGCGCCGAGCTGGCGTTCCCGGGCACCCAGGTGGTCTCCGACGAGGTCTACAACCAGCTGTTCACGATGCACGGCACGATCATGCTGCTGCTGTTCGCGACGCCGCTGTTCTTCGGCTTCGCCAACGTGATCATGCCGCTCCAGATCGGCGCGCCCGACGTCGCGTTCCCGCGGCTCAACATGCTGAGCTACTGGCTCTACCTCTTCGGCGGCATCATCGCGGGATCGGGCTTCCTGACCCCGTCGGGCGCCGCGTCCTTCGGGTGGTTCGCCTACACCCCGCTCAGCGACGCGGTGCGCTCCCCGGGCGTCGGCGGCGACCTGTGGATCATGGGCCTCTGGCTGGGTGGTCTCGGCACCATCCTCGGTGGCGTCAACTTCATCACCACGATCATCTGCATGCGCGCGCCCGGCATGACGATGTTCCGGATGCCGATCTTCACCTGGAACACCCTGGTCACCAGCCTGCTGGTGCTGATGGTCTTCCCGATCCTGGCGGCCGCGCTGCTCGCCCTCGAGGCCGACCGCGCGTTCGGCGCCCACGTGTTCGACACCGCCCACGGCGGACCGATCCTGTGGCAGCACCTGTTCTGGTTCTTCGGGCATCCCGAGGTCTACATCCTGGCGCTGCCGTTCTTCGGCATCGTGTCGGAGATCATCCCGGTGTTCAGCCGCAAGCCGATCTTCGGCTACGTCGGCCTGGTCGGGGCGACCCTGCTGATCGCGATGCTGTCGATGGCCGTGTGGGCGCACCACATGTTCGTCACCGGGGCGGTCGACCTCAACTTCTTCTCCGGCATGACGTTCCTGATCGCGGTGCCCACCGGGGTCAAGTTCTTCAACTGGATAGGCACGATGTGGGGCGGATCAGTGTCTCTCGACACACCCATGCTCTGGGTGGTCGGCTTCCTCACGACGTTCCTCTTCGGTGGCCTGACCGGCGTCATCCTGGCCTCGCCGCCGCTGGACTTCCACGTCTCCGACTCCTACTTCGTCGTGGCGCACTTCCACTACGTCGTCTTCGGCACCGTGGTGTTCGCGATGTTCGCGGGCTTCTACTACTGGTGGCCCAAGATGACCGGCAAGATGCTGGACGAGGGGCTGGGCAAGCTCCACTTCTGGCTGCTGTTCGTCGGCTTCCACCTGACGTTCCTCGTGCAGCACTGGCTGGGCGTGGAGGGCATGCCGCGGCGCTACGCCGACTACCTGCCCGAAGACGGCTTCACCGTGCTCAACCAGATCTCCACGGTCGGGTCGCTGGTGCTCGCGGTCGCGATGCTGCCGTTCTTCTACAACGTCTACAAGTCCGCCAAGGGCCCGATGGTCGAGTCCGACGACCCGTGGGGCTGGGGCCGCTCGCTGGAGTGGGCGACCAGCTGCCCGCCGCCGCGGCACAACTTCGAGACGCTGCCGCGGATCCGCTCCGAGTCGCCGGCCTTCGACCTGCACCACCCGGAGGTCGCGGCGATGGAGCTGGAGCACAACAACGGCGAGGACGAGCCCCTGGCCGACGCTCCGGAGATCGACGGTCGCGACGAGATGCTCGGCGACCGGCTGGACGAGGAGGGTGACCGGTGAAGGTCGAGACCTGGATCTTCGGCGTCACGACGATCTTCTTCGTGATCGTCACGCCGGGCTACTGGTTCGCCACCAGCTCCTACCTCGGCAGCGGCGACTGGACCGGCACCACGGCGCTGGCGATGACGCTGCTGCTGGCGCTGATGATCACGCTCTACCTCGGTTTCCACGCGCGCAAGATGGACGCCCGGCCCGAGGACCGCACCGACGCCGAGGTCGCCGACGGCGCCGGCGAGCTGGGCTTCTTCCCGCCCTACTCCTGGTGGCCGCTGTGGTGCGCCCTGGCGCTCGCGGCGGCCGTGTTCGGCATCGCGATGGCGGCCTGGTGGCTCTTCATCATCGCCTCCGCGCTCGGGTTCATCGCCCTGTCGGGGCTCGTCTTCGAGTACTACCGGGGCGAGTACGCCCACTGAGCCCTCGGTCGGCCCGGCCCCGCCGCGGGTGGGGGAGTCGAGGCTGCGGTGCCGCCGCGGGCTGCTGTGGCCGGCGTACGTCCGAGGATTCGGCGGTGCTTGGTCGCTTGGTTAGGCTGAGCCGGTCGTCCTGACCGACCTCAGTCTCGTGGGAGCTCTCGTCGTGACCCGTGTCCTGCCCGGCGCTCGTGCCCGTCTGCTGGGGGCCGTCTGCGCCCTCGCGCTGGTCGCGAGCGGATGCCAGGCCTCCGGCAGCACCAGCGCGCCCGCGGAGTCTCAGAGCCCGTCGGAGAGCGCGTCAGCGACTCCGACCGAGCCGCCGGTGCCGCCGGTGCGAGTGAGCACCAACCTGGGCCGCAAGACCAAGCAGGTGCCGGTGTCGACCGCGCTCGAGGTGAGCGCCGAGGGTGGCACCCTCCGCAAGGTCGTCGTGACCGCCGGCGACGTCCGGCTGGCCGGCACGCTCGCGAAGGACGGCTCCTCCTGGAAGGCCACCGGGCGGCTCGAGCCGGGTCTCGACTACGTCGTGCGCAGCACGGCCGTGCGGTCCGACGGCACGGTGCGCCATCGCAAGGCGCGGTTCCACACCCAGGACCTCACCCTCGACCAGCAGACCTACCCCTCGGTCGCGCCGCTGCAGGGCGAGACCGTCGGGGTCGGCATGCCGGTGATCGTGTCGTTCGACATCGCGGTCAAGGACAAGGCGACCTTCCAGAAGCACATGACCGTGACCAGCACGCCCCGCCAGAGGGGCTCGTGGTTCTGGATCAGCGACCACGAGGCGCACTGGCGCCCGGCGACGTACTGGAAGGCCGGCACGGACGTCACCGTCGCCGTCGACGTCAACAGCGTGCCCGCCGGCAACGGGATCTACGGCCAGGAGAACCGCACCGTCGACTTCCACGTCGGCAACGCCAATATCTACCGCGTCAACGCGCAGACCCACCAGATGACGGTCACGCAGAACGGTCAGGTGCTGCGCACCATCCCGATCACCACCGGCAAGGCCGGCTTCACCACCCGGTCGGGCACCAAGGTGATCATGGAGAAGCACCGCACCAAGCGGATGAACTCCGAGACCGTCGGCATCTCCGAGAGCAACCCGGAGTACTACGACATCGACGACGTCGAGTACGCCATGCGGCTGACCTACTCCGGGGAGTTCATCCACGCCGCCCCGTGGTCGGTCGGGTCGCAGGGCTACGCCAACGTCAGCCACGGCTGCACCGGCATGTCCACCGCCAACGCCGCCTGGCTCTACAACATCACCAAGCGCGGCGACGTGGTCGAGTACACCGGCACCGACCGCTGGATGACGATGACCAACGGCTACGGCGACTGGAACGTCCCCTTCAAGGAGTACCGCCAGGGCTCCGCCCTCTGAGGTCGACCCGGCAGAAGTTCGGGTTGACCCGGCAGAAGTTCGGGTTGACCCGGCAGAAGCTCACCTCACGGAGGGCCAGCTCTCGTCCACAGCGGGCTTGCGTCGTAGGCGGATCCACAGAGGCAGCGCTCGAGCGCCGCCTCGAGATGCATCGCGACATCGTGGGCAGGGTGACCCTTGCCTCCTCACGAGATGGACTCGTCGTCGCGTTGCCCGCCGAACTGCGGGACGGCCCGTTCACGACAGACATGGCCGCCGACGCCGGCGTGGGGCGCTACGCGCTCGCAGGGCTGGTGTCCGACGGCACCCTCCAACGCCCGATGCGCGGCGTCTACTACGGATCCCACCACGCTGACTCACTGGACCTCCGCGTCGCATGCCTCAGGCTCGTCTTGCCGGCGGGCTTCGTGGTGACCGACCGCTCGGCCGGGTGGCTCTGGGGAGTGCCGATGATCCTTGCGCCGGGCGACCACCGGACGCCTCCTCGCGTCTCCGCATACGGCGCTCCGGGCAACCGGATGCGCAACTCCTTGACCGACAGCGGGGAGAGACGCCTGGAAGACCGCGACGTGCAGACGGTGGGAGGATTGCCCGTCACCACACCGCTGCGAACTGCCTGCGACCTGGGGCGGCTGCTGCATCGCGATCAGGCTGTCGGTGCCCTCGATGCACTGCTTCGCCACGGGCGTTTCGACCTCGGCGAGCTTCTGGTCGAGGTCTCCCGCTTCAAGAGGTACCGCGGAGTCGTTCAACTGCGACAGCTCGCCCCGATTGCCGATGCTGGGGCGCAGTCTCCCCAGGAGAGCATTCTGCGGCTTCGATGGTACGACTGCGGCCTTCCGCCTCCCGAGTGCCAGGTCGAGGTCCCCGCGCCGGGTGGGGGCTCCTACTTCGTCGATGTCGGACTTCCCGATCTGAAGTTCGGAGCGGAATATGACGGAGCGGAGTTCCACGACGAGGACACTCGGCCGCACGACGATTCCCGGCGGAGCTGGCTTACCAGCAGGCAGGGCTGGAGCCTGGTGGTCGTCAGGGCAGCGAATATCCACGGCCGCGAGCAGGACGTGCACGCTCGTCTCCGGCACGGACACCAGGCCGCGCTGGCGCGCTATCCCCGCTAGCCGTCGACGGGTCAGGTGGCAGCCGCTGTCGCCCGCGGGTCGCCACGCCTACAGTTCAGTCCACAGTCCGATCTTCTGCCGGGTCAACCCGAACTTCTGCCGGGTCAACCCGATCTTCTGCCGGGTCAACCTCGTCAGTGGCCGGGGCGGAGGGGCTCGTCGGAGACCTCGTGGAGGTTGTGGCCGTCGAACTCGTGACCGGAGGCGGGGTGGTCGAGGCCGGCCTCCAGCTCACGCACGTGCTCGGCGTGGTGCTGGGCCTCCTCGAGCTCCTCGCGGGTCGGCTTCTGCACGTTGTCGGCGTACATCAGCGTGGAGAGCTTGCTGCGCAGCCGCTCGACGCGGGAGCCGGGGGCGACGACGCCGTTGTCGTCGGTCTCGGACTCCGGCACGTAGACCTCGTCGCGCTCGCGCGCGGTGAGGGTGTAGGCCGACGTCTCGCTGATCGGCAGGTGCCGCTCGGAGTAGCCGCCCTCCGCGGACCGCATGATGATGCCGGTCTCGTAGCCGTGCAGCAGCTTCTCGTTGTCGTGACGTTGCAGCGAGATGCACCACCGTCGCGTGATCCAGAACGCGATCACCGGCCCGATGAACACCGCGACCCGCATGAAGTAGGTGATCTGGTTGATGCTCAGGTGGAAGTGCGTCGCGATCAGGTCGTTGCCGCCGGCGGCCCAGAGCAGACCGTAGAACGTCATCAGCGCGACCATGGTGGCGGTGCGCGTCGGAGCGTTGCGCGGCCGCTCGAGCAGGTGGTGCTCGCGCTTGTCCTTGGTGATCCAGGACTCGATGAACGGCAGCAGCATCAGGATCGTGAACATCACGCCGGGCAGCACGATGATCGGCAGCATGACGTTCCAGGAGATCGTGTGGCCGAAGGCGTGCGTCTCCCAGCCGGGCATGATGCGCAGCGCGCCGTCGGGCCAGCCCATGTACCAGTCGGGCTGGGAGCCCGCGGTCACCTTGGACGGGTCGTAGGGCCCGAACTTCCACACCGGGTTGATGGTCAGCAGGCCGCCCATCAGCGCGGTGGCGCCGAAGACCATGAAGAAGAAGCCGCCGGCCTTGGCCATGTAGACGGGCATCATCGGGTAGCCGACGACGTTCTCCTGCGTGCGGCCGGGGCCGGGCCACTGCGTGTGCTTGTGGTAGACGAGCAGCAGCATGTGGGCCGTCACCAGGGCCAGCAGCAGGCCGGGGATCAGCAGGATGTGGACGGCGTAGAGCCGCGGGATGATCGACTCACCCGGGAACTCCCCGCCGAACAGGAAGAACGACAGGTAGGTGCCGACCACCGGGATCGACTTCATGAAGCCGTCGGAGGCGCGGACGCCGGTGCCCGACAGCAGGTCGTCGGGGAGGGAGTAGCCGGTGAAGCCCTCGAGCGTGCCGAGCAGCAGCAGCAGCGAGCCGATCACCCAGTTGAGCTCGCGCGGCTTGCGGAACGCGCCGGTGAAGAAGACGCGCATCATGTGCACGAACATGGCCGCGATGAAGAGCATCGCCGCCCAGTGGTGCATCTGCCGCATCAGCAGGCCGCCGCGGACGTCGAAGGAGATGTTGAGGGCCGAGGCGTAGGCCTCGGACATGTGGATGCCGCGCAGCTGGGCGTAGGAGCCTTCGTAGGTGACCTCGCCCATGCTGGGGTTGAACCACAGCGTGAGGAAGACGCCGGTGAGCAGCAGGATCACGAAGCTCCACAGCGCGATCTCGCCGAGCATGAACGACCAGTGGTCGGGGAAGACCTTGCGGAGGTTCTTCTTCGCGAGGCCGGCCAGCCCGAGGCGCTCGTCGGCCCAGGTGGCGGCCGCGCCGACCTTGCTGGGCTTGCTCGCGGTGGCCGGCTCGTCGCGGTTGCTGTCGGCAACCTTGCTCGTGTCGATGCTCATCCGGAGTCACGCTCCCAGTAGCTCGGTCCGACGGGTTCGGTGAAGTCGCTCTGTGCGATGAGGTAGCCCTCGTCGTCGACCGCCAGCGGCAGCTGGGGGAGCGCGCGGGCGGCCGGGCCGAAGACGACCTTGGCGGAGTCGCCGAGGTCGAACGTCGACTGGTGGCACGGGCACAGCACGTTGCCGGTGGTGCGCTCCCACAGGGAGATCGGGCAGCCGACGTGGGTGCAGATCTTGGAGTAGCACTGGATGCCGTCGACCGACCAGTCCTCGCGGCCCTCGCCCGGCGTGATGTCGTCGGGCTCCATGCGGACCAGGATCACCGACGACTTGGACTTCTCGATCTGCAGCTCGACACCCTCCATCGGGCCGCCCTCGGGGCCGCCGTTGAAGAGCGCCTCGGGCTGGGCGTTGACCAGGTCGCCGATGATCAGCTCGGACGCCTTGATCGGCGTGCCGACGACGTCGCGCACGACGCGCATGCCCTTGTCCCACACCGTGTGCTCCAGCACGTCGCCCGGCAGCGGGCCCAGGTCGCGCAGCGCGATGATCGGGGTCAGCCCGACCAGGCCGAGCGCTCCGAGCAGGCTGTTGCGGATCAGTGGACGACGCCCGATGCCGGACTCCTCGGCGCCCAGCGCGAGGACGGCCAGCGTCTCCTCGCGGTCCTCGGGGGAGGAGGCGGCGGAGTGGCGGTACTCGACGATCTCGTGGTCGCCCATCAGCTTGCGGGCCCACTGGATGATGCCGATGCCGATCGACAGCAGCGCGATGCCGAGCGTCAGACCGAGGAACAGCGTGGAGGAGCCGAGGCCCAGGAACGTGTCGGCGTCCTCGCCGACCGCGAAGGCGAAGTAGGACACCACGAAGAGGACCGTGCTGACCATCGACAGACCGAACCAGGCGGCCACCTGACGCTCGGCGCGGCGCTCCATGGCCGGGTCGACGTCGGTCGGGCGCCACTCGTGCTCGGGCAGCCCCGGGTCGGCGATCGGGTCGGCCTCGAGGACCGGGAGGTTGTCGTCGTGAGCGCTCACTCGTCCACCTTCTCCTTGGCCGTGCGCGTCGTGTGGGCGGCGATCCAGACGGCGACGCCGACGAGCGCGCCGACGCCCAACCAGGCGAACAGGCCCTCGGCGACCGGGCCGAGCGCGCCGAGGCTGAAGCCGCCGTACTCGGGCTCGGCCTGGATCGACCCGATGTAGGCGATCACGTCGCGCTTCTCCTCCGGCGACAGGCTGCCGTTGGAGAACGACGGCATCTGCTGCGGACCGGTCAGCAGCGCCTCGTAGATCTCCTTCGGGGTGGCCTCGTCGAGCGCGGGGGCGTAGCCGCCGCGCGGCATCGCGCCTCCGGAGCCGTAGAACCCGTGGCAGGCGGTGCAGTTGGTGAGGAAGATCTGCCCGCCGCGGCTGATCGCCTCCTCACGCTCGGCCTCCGACAGGCCGTCGAGGGAGTAGTCGGACTCGTCGGGGATCGCGGGGCCGGGGCCGAGCGTGGCGACGTATGCCGCCAGCGCGGCGATCTCGTCCTCGGAGTAGACGACCTCCTTGCGGGGCGCCTGCTGGCCGGGCTGGGCCATCGGCATCCGCCCGGTCGCGACCTGGAAGTCGACCGAGGCCGCGCCCACGCCCACCAGCGAGGGGCCGAGCTGGTTGCCGTCGGTGGTGCGCACGCCCTCGCCGTTCTGCCCGTGGCAGAACGAGCAGCCGACGAGGAACAGCTCGCGGCCCTGGGCCACCTGCTCGTCGGCGCTGACGGTCTGCTGCGCCGACGCGGGGGCGAGCAGGGAGTAGAGACCGCCGGTCAGCACCAGGCCGAGCAGCATGACCACCAGGCCGGCCAGCTTGCTCCGGCGATGCCGGGAGACCCGTCCAGCGGTTCGGTTCAGGAGTCGCACGAGTGTCCTCTCGGGTCCTCAAAGCCGCGGGGGCTTCTCCTCGTCATTCGTTCGGTGGGGGTGCTGCGGTTGCCGGGGGCGTCGTAGGTCACTTGATGAGGTAGATCGTGGCGAACAGGGCGATCCAGACCACGTCGACGAAGTGCCAGTAGTAGGACACGACGATCGCGCTCACCGCCTGCTCGTGGGTGAACTTCCTGGCCAGGAACGTGCGGCCGAGGACGAACAGGAAGGCGATCAGCCCGCCCGTCACGTGCAGGCCGTGGAAGCCGGTGGCGAGGTAGAACAGCGTGCCGTAGGCCGAGCTCGGGATCGTCACGCCCTCGTGCATCAGCTCGGCGTACTCCAGCGCCTGGCCGCCGATGAAGATCGCGCCCATGACGTAGGTGAGCACGAACCACTCGCGCAGGCCCCAGCCGCCGACGTTGAGAACCGAGCCGGTGCGGCCGACCTGGCCGCGCTCGGCCGCGAAGACCCCGAGCTGGCAGGTGACCGACGACAGCACCAGGATGATGGTGTTGACGGTCGCGAACGGCACGTTGAGCTTCTCGGTCTCCTGCGCCCACAGCTCGGGGCTCACCGAGCGCACGGTGAAGTACGCCGCGAAGAGGGCCGCGAAGAACATCAGCTCGCTGGAGAGCCAGATGATCGTGCCCACACTCACCATGCTGGGTCGGTCATGGTGCCCGTGCAGGCGGGAAGCCGGGATCGCAGAAGCAGTCGCCACGTGAGCATTATGGTCATAGACGTCGCGCGAGGTCACCCCGACCCCCCGCCACCGACGACCTATTGTCGTAGACATGCTGACGACCGGCGCCGCGGAGCTCGACCTCCCGCCGTTCACCTGGGGTCGGGTGTTCACCGACTGGGGCCTGGATCCCTGGCTGTTCGTCGCGACCGTCTGGGCGGCCGGGCTCTACCTCACCGGGGTGTGGACGCTGCGCAGTCGCGGCGACCGCTGGCCGTGGTCGCGCACCGTCGCGTTCGTCGTGGTCGGCCTGGGGCTCTTCGTGTTCGCGACCCAGTCGGGGCTGGCGGCCTACGACACCACGCTGCTGAGCGTCCACATGGTCCAGCACATGATCCTGTCGATGGCGGTGCCGCTGGCGCTGGCGCTCGGGGCGCCGGTCACGCTGGCGCTGCGCACGCTGCCGCGCACGCCGCGCCGCTGGCTGCTCGCGGTGCTCCACTCGCGGGTGGCGCGCGTGCTGTCGTTCCCGCCGCTGACCTTCGCGCTGTTCGTGCTCTCGCCCTGGGCGCTCTACTTCGCCGGGTGGTACGACGCGTCGCTGAGCTCGTCGTACGTCCACGAGATGATGCACGTCCACCTGGTGCTGGTCGGGTCGCTGTTCTTCTGGCCGCTGATGGGGATCGACCCGGTGCCGGGCCGGGTGGGCTACCCGTTCCGGATGCTGCTGGTCGTGATGACGCTGCCGTTCCACGCTTTCCTCGGCGTCACGATCATGGACTCCACCCGCCTGCTCGGCGAGGAGTGGTACACCGCCCTCCGCGAGGGGCCGATGGGGGCGTGGCTGCCGACCATGGCCGAGGACCAGCACCTGGCGGGCGGGATCCTGTGGGGCTCCGGCGACCTCGTGGGCCTGGCCTTCTTCGCCGTGCTGTTCACCCAGTGGGTGCGGGACTCGATGAAGGAGGCGGCGCGCGAGGACCGCCGCTTGGACCGCCTCGAGGCGTCCGCGCGGGCCGCCCCGCAGGGCGGGCCGCCGGGTGGCGGTAGCATCGCCCCGTGACCGATGCGACGAGTTCGTCGAGCGCCCCGCTGAAGGTGCTCGTCTACAGCGACGACGTGAACACCCGCCAGCAGGTGATCCTCGCCCTGGGCCGCCGGCCGCACCCCGACCTGCCGCCGCTGGAGTACGTCGAGGTCGCGACCGAGCCGGTGGTCATCCAGAACATGGACGCCGGTGGCATCGCGCTGGCGATCCTCGACGGCGAGGCGGTGCCCGCCGGAGGCATGGGCATCGCCAAGCAGCTCAAGGACGAGATCTACCGCTGCCCGCCGCTGCTGGTGCTGACCGGCCGCCCGCAGGACGCCTGGCTGGCCACCTGGTCGCGCGCCGACGCCGCCGTGCCGCACCCGATCGACCCGATCCGGCTGGCCGAGGCGGTCGTGGCGCTGCTGTCGTCGCGGGTGCCCGCCTGAGCCCGACGCCGTGACCCACAGCTGGCCGGAGGTCCTGGGCGCGCTCGTCGCCGGCGACGACCTCGACGCGGCCCAGACCTCCTGGGCGATGACCGAGGTGCTCAGCGGTGAGGCGACGCCCGCGCAGATCGCCGGGTTCGCCGTCGCGCTGCGCAGCAAGGGCGAGACGACCGACGAGGTCACCGGCCTGGTCGAGGCGATGCTCGCGCAGGCCACGCCCATCAGCGTGCCCGGACGCGTGCTCGACGTCGTCGGCACCGGCGGCGACCGCTCCATGTCGGTCAACATCTCGACGATGGCCGCCATCGTGGCCGCCGGCGCCGGCGCGCGTGTCGTCAAGCACGGCAACCGGTCGGCGTCCTCGCAGTCGGGCAGCGCCGACGTGCTGGAGGCACTCGGCATCCGGCTCGACCTCCCGCCGGAGCGGGTCGCGGCCGCCGTCGACGAGGTCGGCATCACCTTCTGCTTCGCGGCCGCCTTCCACCCGGCGCTCCGGCACGCCGCCGTCCCGCGCCGCGAGCTCGGCATCGGCACGACCTTCAACTTCCTGGGCCCGCTGGCCAACCCCGTGCAGCCCCAGGCGCAGGCCATCGGCTGCGCCGACCCGCGGATGGCGCCGGTGATGGCCGGGGTCTTCGCCCGCCGCGGGGTCGACGCGTGGGTCTTCCGCGGCGACGACGGGCTGGACGAGCTGACCACCACGACCACCTCGTCCGTCTGGACCGTGCACGAGGGCGTCGTCGCCGAGGCCGGCGTCGACCCGGCGCGCCTCGGCATCCCGGCCGCCACGACCGACGACCTCCGTGGCGGCGACACCGCCCACAACGCCGACGTGGTGCGCCGGCTGGTCGCGGGGGAGCGGGGCGCCGTGCGCGACGCCGTACTCCTCAACGCCGGGGCGGCCCTGGCCGTCTACGCCGGCGAGCCGGGCGACCTGGAGGACCGGCTGGTCGCCGGCATCGCCCAGGCGACCGAGGCGCTCGACTCCGGCGCGGCGGCCGCCACGCTCGACCGTTGGGTCGCGGCCTCTCAGACCTCCAGCGCGTAGGCCTCGCCCACCCGCCGGAAGCCGATCCGGTCGTAGTACGGCGCCACCATGCCCGGCGGGGTCACGACCCGGCGCAGCCCGAGCTCGCGCAGCACGCCGCTGCGCCGCCAGACGAACTCGCCGGGGGAGAAGTCGCGGAAGCGCGGGGTGACGTAGTCCAGCAGCACCCGCCCCTCGTCGCCCTCGACCCGGAGCAGCACCACGCCGACCGTCTCGTCGGCCCGCTGCACCAGGAACGCATGCTGCCGCTCCGCACCCGGGTCGAAGACCAGGTCAGGCTGGTAGCGCAGGATGTCGGCCTGGTGCACCCGCAGCACGTGGCGGAGGTACTCGTCGCGGGGCGACACCTCGAGCACCTCGAAGACCGCCTCGTCGTGCCGCTCGCGGAGCAGCCGCACGATGAACCACAGGTTGATCGCACACAGCACGAGGTTCATCCCGACCATCGGCCAGACGCTGAGCAGCCCGTTGAAGACCACCAGCACCACGCAGGCGAGCAGGTTGAGCACCCGGAACCGCAGCACCCGGGTCTGCAGCAGCGAGAACACCAGGAGCGCGCTGCCGCCCCAGCCGAGCAGGTCCAGCCAGTGGTCCGCGATCCAGGTCACGGCGGATCAGGCTACCGCCGCGTCACCTGCCACGTGGTCGGCGCCAGCTTGTTGCCCCCGTCGTCCTTGATACGAGAGGTCAGCTTGACGACGTAGGTCTTGCCCCGCTTGAGGTTGTACTTCGGGTTCAGCTTGGCCTTGGTGCGCGCGGCGTTCATGGTGATCTTGGCGGCCAGCTTGGAGCGCTTGCCCTTCATGAAGAGCTTGAAGCTCTTGCCGTTGACGTTCTTGACCGGCTCGCTGAACGTCACGACGAAGTTGGCCGTCGCCTTGGGGTTGATCGTCGGAGTCTTCTTGATCACCTTCGGCGGCGAGGCGTCCACCGTGAACGTGCGGGTCTCCGAGCTGCCGACCGCGTGGCCTCGGGGGTCGAGGGCGGTCACCTTCCAGGTGTGCGTGCCGTCCTTCACCGAGGTCGTCGGGGCGAACGCGGTGGCGGCCGTCGTGGTGCGCAGCCAGGTCGAGCCGCTGTTCTTCACCTCGAGCTGGTACGTCGCCGCACCGTCGACCGAGGTCCAGCTGAACAACGGCCCCTTCGGGTCCTCCGCGACGCCGTCCTCCGGCGCGAGCAGCGACGGTGCGTTGCCCGTGGAGAAGAACCGGCCGGACTGCGACCAGGGCAGCCAGTTGTTCTTCGAGTCCTTGCCGCGGACCCGCCACACGTAGGCCTTGCCGGAGGCCGGGATCGGCTGGTCCCAGGAGTACGCCGTGGCGGTGACGTCCTTGAAGAAGAGCCGGTTCGCTGCCGAGAAGGTGAGGTCGTTGTTCTTGTAGACCTCGACGCGGTACGACGAGTTGAACGGCTGCGGCTCCCAGCGCAGGGCGGCGGTGCCCGACACGACGTCACCGTCGACCGGGAAGGTCAGCGGCACGGAGGGGCTCTGCTTCACGAACGTGCGGGTCTCCGACCACGCCAGGCCCTTGCCGTCGCCGTCGATCGCCTGCACCCGCCAGAACAGCTGACCCTCGGGGTAGAGCTTGTCGGCCGAGGTGTAGGTCGCCTGGTCGATCAGCTTGTCGTCCAGCGGGGAGCTGAAGCTCGCGTTGGTGGCCACCTGGATCCGGTAGCGCAGCGCGGCCTCCGGGTCGAGCTCACCGGTCTCCTCCCACGACGTGGCCTGCGCGGTGTCGAAGTAGTCCTCCCAGGTGAACGTCACCTCGCCGGTGTCGACGTTGGGCTCCTCGACGTCCGGGTCGTCCTCGGGGCTGATCAGCTGCACCGGAGCGGAGATCTTGCGGAACGCGTTGGTCGCCCGGCCGGTCGTGGAGATCGGGTTGGGGCCGCAGACGTTGACCGCCTTGCAGGGTCGGATGAACCAGAAGTAGGACTTGCCCGCCTGGCTGTCGGGGTAGGTCGCCTCCTTGTTGGCCAGCGTGAGCGCGTAGCGGTGGCCGGCGCTGCCCGGGAGCGTCGTCTCGAGCAGGTTGGTGAAGCTCGAGTCGCGCGACACGTAGACCAGGTAGTGCGACATGCCGGGCAGCGGGTCCCAGGACAGCACCGGGCTGGTGGGCACGTTGTCGCACTGCTCGCCGCTGACGCCGTCGCTGTCGAGGTGCGCGGTGCAGCCGGCGCCGGCGTCGAGGGTGCTGCCCTCGATGGCGATCGACTGACCGACCACCGGGTCGAAGCCGGCGATCCGGAACGTCTCGATCTCGGTGCTGCCCAGGTAGCCCAGGCTGTTGCTGTAGGCCTCGGCCATCCAGATGTAGTCACCCGGGGTGAAGAACCGCTTCGAGGTGTCCACGACGGCGGGGTAGCCCGCCGCCTGGTCGATGATGTCGGTGTTGGAGTGGGTGTACCAGTTGCCGGTCACCGCCGACCCGATCTGCACGCGGTAGAAGTCCGCCTCCGGGTGCGGCTCCCACGACAGCACGGGTGCCTTGACGGTCGGCGCGTCCGTCGAGAGCCCGGTGAGCGGGGTGAGCGGCGCGGCGCCGGTGGTGGGCATGTCGCCCGTCAGCGCGAACGACCCCTGGTGGATCAGCGAGGACCGGCCGTTGGCGGTGGTCGCGGTGACCGTCCACGTGTAGCCGCCCTCCGGCAGCGCGGAGCCCATCGGCACCAGCGACGTCGAGTAGGTCTTCTTGTTGTAGACGACGTTGCCCATCTGGTTCTTGATGAGCACCTGGTAGGTCTCGGCCGCCCGGTCGCTCGTCCACGACAGGAGCGGGAGGTCGACGATGTCGCCGTCGGGCGAGAGGGACGTGATGTAGGGGTCGTCCCAGACGACCGCCTGGGTCGGGGAGTAGAGACCCTGGACGCCGGTGTTGTTGGCGGAGTACGGCTTGTCCAGCGCTCGCACCCGCCAGTAGGTCACCGCACCGACCGCGACGTCGCAGTTCTCGTGGCCGCGTGCTCCGCCGGTGACGATGATGTTGTCCATCGTGTACGTCGTCCCGGCGGTGAGGCACTCGGTGAAGGTCTGCGGCGAGAAGTTGGGGTCGGAGCCCACCTGCAGCTGGTAGTAGCTCGCGTGCTGCACGGGAGTCCACTGGAAGTAGGGGTCACCCTCGAAGAGCTCGGGCGCGTCGACCTCACCCAGCGGCCACACCGGCTCGGGCGTGTCCGGCCAGACGCGCGCGAAGCTGTTCTGCACCGTCGTCCACGGCGTCGGCTTGCCGGCCATGTCGACCGCGCGCACCTGCCAGTAGTACTGCGCGTTGTTGTAGGTCGTGGGCGGCGAGTAGCTGGTGCCCATCACGGTCGTGTCGTCCACGATGGTGTTGAAGTCGGCGTCACGCGCCACGCGCAGCTGGTACCACTTCGCGCCGGCCACCGGCTCCCAGTCGAGGACGACGTCCTCGACCTCGGTGTCGGGGCTGTCCGCCGGGCTGGTCAGCTCGACCGGCCGCAGCGGCACGATGTCGAAGCTGGCGGGGTCGGAGGGCTGCGACTGGATGTCGTTGCTCTTGTTCGCGGTCACGCGCCACCAGTAGTCGCCCGCCTCCAGCGGGTCCGGGACCACCAGGCTGGTCGCCTGGGTCTTGTAGGAGTCCGCGCCGATGAAGTCGGAGTCCGCGTCCACCTCCACGGTGTACGACGTGGCGCCGGGGACGCCGGTCCACGCGAGCACCGGCGGCTCCTCCGGCTGCTGCAGGACCTCACCGTCGGGCGTCAGCCCGCTCGGCACGCCCGGCGGGGCGGCCTCGAACTCGGCGTTGGTCCACGACGAGGCGCTACCTCCGGCGTCGAAGGACCGGACCCGCCAGTACTGCGTGCCACCCGCCACGGCCTTGGTCGGCACGGCGCGGGTGTTGACGGTGCGGGAGGTGAACTCCGGGGAGTCGAACGTCGGGTCGTTGTCGAGCTGGACCTCGTAGCGAGCGGCGCCCGACGCCCGGTCCCACGAGAGCGCCGGGACGCTGGTGGCCTGCAGGTTGTCCGGGGCGCTCGCCGCAGCCTGCGCCGGGGTGCTCAGCAGGGAGACGCTCATCGCGGCGACGGCCACGGCACCGGCGCCCGTCCGGGCAGCGCGGCGGTACGAGAAAGGGGTGGCCTGGGGCACAGTCAGCTCCTGGGAGTCACGGCAGGTCGCCTGCACCGTAAGTCCCGCGGGTGCCCGCGCGTGGCGGAATGCGGAAAGTGTGACCGACCGGTGCGGGGGGTCCCTCGGCCGCGCCGCCAGGGGGGCTGGGCGGCGGTCAGTCGAGCCCGACGGAGAAGGCGGACTCGAGGTCGTGTCGGGAGTAGGCCCGGAAGGCGATGTGGGTCTCGGTCGAGGTGACGCCGGCGACCTTGTTGAGCCGGTCGGCGACGACCGCGGCCACCTCGTCGTGGTGGCGCACCCGGACCAGCGCGATCAGGTCGATCTGGCCGGTGACGGAGTAGACCTCGCTGACCCCGTCGAGGGCGGCGATCGCCTCCGCGACCTCGGGGATGCGCGCGACGTCGGCCTTCACGAACACGATGGCGGTGATCACAGGTCAGAGCCTAGCCAGGGGCGGACCGGACGGTGCACGGTCCTGCTGTCGCGCGGCTCGTCGAAGGGCACCAGGCGGTCCTGCGACCGGCGCAGGGCGTCCTGCACCGCGAGGTGGCGGCCCGCCCCGCGTGGCGGACAGCTCCACTCGCCCTCGACGTGGACCAGCCGCACCCCGGGCGACTCCAGCCAGCGCAGGATCCGCTCGCTCTCCTCGGCGCTCGCCGCGGGCACCGGGCCCGGCCCCCCGGCCACCGTCTCGGCGCTCGCGCGCAGCTCGGCGACGAACTGGTGGGCGTCGGACCCCGGCGGGATCAGGCCGGCCGCGGCCAGCCGCCCGTGGCGGACCACGTGGACGGCCCAGCGACCGCGGTCGTCGCGGCCGGCGGCCACCAGCTCGGGCAGCCGCGCCAGCGACCCGAGCCGCTGGGTGCGCGCCGCGCCGCGCAGGAAGGCGCTCAGCCGGTCGCGGTGGGTGCCGGCCTCCTCGTAGCGCTCGTCGTCGGCCAGCCCGGACATCCGCCGGCTCAGCGCCGACAGGACGTCGGCCGGGTCGGCGGTGAGCGCCTCGCGCAGGCGCTCGACCAGGGCGGCGTACGCCGACTCGTCGGCGCTGCCGTCGCACGGGGACAGGCAGCGGCCCATCTCGGCCAGGACGCAGGGCGCGCGGGACGGCTGGCGGGCCAGCCGGTCGCTGCACTGCCGGACGGGGAAGGCCTCGTGGAGCGCGGCCACGCAGCGCTCGGCGACCTTGCGGGAGGCGAACGGCCCGAGGTAGTCGGCGCCGTCGTCGACCACCCGCCGCACCAGCGACAGCCGGGGCCAGGGCTCGCGGGTCAGCTTGACGAAGACGGTCTTCTCCGGGAACCGCGAGCGGCGGTTGTAGCGCGGCTTGTGCTCGGCGATCAGCCGGAGCTCGCGCACCTCTCCCTCCAGCGGGGTGGCGCACTCGATGCCGGTGACCGACGCGGCGAGGCCGATCATCTCGCCCATCCGCGAGCGGGTCTCCGACGCTGTGAAGTAGCTCCGGACGCGGCTGCGCAGGTCGCGAGAGGTGCCGACGTAGAGCACCCGCTCCTCGCCGTCGCGGAAGAGGTAGACCCCCGGAGCGTGGGGCAGGCCCTCGGCCAGGTGGCGCTTGCGGCGCTGGGCCTGGCTCACCCGCGAGGAGTAGGTCTGGAGCTCCTCGAGGGTGTGGACCCCGAGGCTCCCGAGCCGGGCCATCAGGCCGTGCAGCACGTCGACCGTGGCCCGGGCGTCGGCCAGCGCGCGGTGGTTGGGCGTGGTCTCGGAGCGGAACACCCGGGCGAGGGAGGCGAGCTTGCAGTTGGGCGACTCGTCGCGGGTGACGACGCGGCGCGCCAGCTTGGCGGTGTCGACCACCTCGAAGTCGGGCCACGCCCGCCCCTGCTGGATCGCGAAGTGGCGCAGGAAGCCGACGTCGAACGGCGCGTTGTGGGCGACCAGCACGCTGCCCGCCGCGAACTCCAGGAACGCCGGCAGCGCGGACTCGATCGGCGGGGCGGTGGCCACCATGCCGTTGGTGATGCCGGTCAGCACCGCGATGAAGGCCGGGATCTCGGTG
>JAUILS010000023.1 GCA_030432975.1 Actinomycetes bacterium | reverse complement strand
CTCGACCCTGATGACGGTGGGCATCGCGGCGATCGCGGTGCTGGTCGGCGGCGACGGGCTCGGGTCGTTCATCCAGTCCGGGCTGACCCGGCTGGGGCTGCCGAACGCCGAGAACTCCGTGTGGACCGGCGTGGTCTTCATCGTGCTGCTGGGGCTGCTGCTCGACGCCCTGCTGGCCCTCTTCCAGCGACTCACGACCTCGCGCGGCCTGCGCATCTGACCATGGCCGCCGACCGGCCGACGTACGACCTCGACACCGAGAGGAAACCATGAGCTCCGAGGCCAAGATCCACCTCGACAGGGTCGGCAAGACCTACCCCGGCACGTCCGTCCCGGCGGTGGAGGAGCTGACCCTCGACGTCCACGAGGGCGAGATCCTCGTGCTCGTCGGCCCGTCCGGGTGCGGCAAGAGCACCACCCTGCGGCTGATCAACCGGATGATCGAGCCGAGCAGCGGGCGGATCCTGCTGGACGGCGAGGACGTCACCCGGGCCAACCCCGACAAGCTCCGGCGCCGGATCGGCTACGTCATCCAGCAGATCGGTCTCTTCCCGCACCACACCATCGCGGAGAACATCGCGACCGTGCCGAAGATGCTCGGCTGGAAGAAGGCCGACATCGCCGCGCGGGTCGAGGAGCTGCTCACCACGGTGGGGCTCGACCCCGAGCAGTACCGCGACCGCTACCCCAAGGAGCTCTCCGGCGGCCAGGCGCAGCGCGTCGGCGTCGCGCGGGCCCTCGGCGCCGACCCCGACATCATGCTGATGGACGAGCCGTTCGGCGCGATCGACCCGATCACCCGCGACCGGCTGCAGAACGAGTTCCTGCGACTGCAGTCGCAGCTGCACAAGACGATCGTGTTCGTCACCCACGACATCGACGAGGCGATCAAGATGGGCGACCGGATCGCCATCCTGGGCGAGCGCAGCGTCATCCGCCAGGTGGACACCCCCGAGCGGATCCTGGCCTACCCGGTCGACGACTTCGTCGACGACTTCATCGGCACCGGCTCCACCATCAAGGGCCTCAACTTCCTCAAGGTCAGTTCTCTGGCGCCGACCGACTACCCGACGATGACGGTGCAGGACACTCCGGAGGAGGGCGTCCGCCGGCTGCGGGACAACGGCGCCGACTGGCTGGTGCTGCTCGACGGTCAGCGCCGGCCGATCCGGTGGCTCCATCACCAGCACCTGACCGAGGGCACCGCCCCGTTGGAGGAGCGCGGGGAGGAGATCGGCGACCAGCTGAACGCCGACGACACGCTGTTCCACGCGCTGGAGCAGATGGTGCAGAGCGCCAGCGGCTGCAGCGTGGTCGTCGACGGCAGCGGCGCCTTCCAGAGCTGCGTGGAGATGCCGGCGCTCTCCTCGGCGATCCGGCGTGCCCAGCGTGAGGCTCAGCTCCACTACGAGGAGCTGGAGGCGATGCAGGCATGAGCGACGTCACCTACGGCCCGTCGATGGAGCGGACGCGTCCGGACCCCGCTCCCGACGGTGAGCCGGAGGGCGCCGACCAGGGCTCGACGGGGGGCGAGGGCTCGTTCGCCGCGCGGTTCCGCAACCTCGGGCTGTGGCTGGCGCCCGTGCTGATCGCGGGTCTGGCCGTGGGGCTCTACGCCTACGTGCAGAGCCTCGACCTGGCCAACGCCAACCGACAGCAGCGCTCCGCCCTCAGCTGGGACGACAAGCTCCAGCCGCAGCTGGTCGAGCACCTGCAGATCGCTGCCTGGTCGACGTTGATCGTGATCCTGGTGGCGGTGCCCCTGGGCGTCGCGCTGACCCGGCCGAGGCTACGCCGGGCCAGCCCCTACATCATCGCGGTGGCCAACTCGGGGCAGGCGCTGCCGGCGTACGGCCTGCTGGTGATCTTCCTGTCCATCATGGGGCAGGGGAAGTGGACGGTGATCTGGGCGCTGGCGCTGTTCGCGCTGCTGCCCGTGCTGCGCAACACCATGGTCGGCCTCGACGGCGTCGACCGGAGCGTGATCGAGGCTGCCCGAGGCATGGGGATGACCAAGGCCGGCACGCTGATGAAGATCGAGATGCCGCTCGCGGTTCCGGTGATCGTCGCCGGGGTGCGCACCGCCATGATCCTCAACATCGGCATGGCCACGCTGGCGTTCCTGATCGGGGGCGGCGGGCTCGGCATCACCATCAACTCCGGCCTGAAGCTCAACCAGGAGCCGGTGCTGATCGTCGGCGCCTGGCTGGTGGCGATCGTGGCGCTGAGCTTCGACTGGGTCGGCGCCGTCGCGGAGAAGTACCTGCACCCGCGCGGGCTCTGACCGCACCCGGGGCCGGGCCCCTGAACGGACCCCGGACAGCACGACGCCGCCAGGTCGCAGGACCTGGCGGCGTCGTGCTGTCGGAGCCGGGCGTCAGAGCAGCCCGATCTCCTTCAGGTAGTCCTCAGCGACCCGCTCGGCGGGCTGGCCGTCGACATCGACCTTTGCGTTGAGCTCGGCCATCTTGTCCTCGTCGAGGGGCTCGAGGATGGTGTCGGCCATTTCGTCGTAGGTGTCGGCGTTGGCGTCGTAGACCTCGTTGCGCATCGTGAAGGACACGTTGTAGAGGATCATCGCGCCCGGGTCCTCGACCAGCTCGAGGTTGAGGGCCTGGATCCGGCCGTCGGTGGTGAAGACCTCACCGAAGTCGCACGCGCCCTTGTCGGTCTCGGTGTAGATCAGACCGGTGTCGAGGATCTTGGTCTGGCTCCGCGGCAGCTCGTAGCCGGTGGCCTCCTCCCACAGCACCAGCCCGTCGGGACGGTCCGGGAACTCGGTCTCCATGCAGACGGTGGCGTCGGGGTTGGCCTGGAGGTAGTCGGCCATCGACTGGAAGTCGAAGCCGCCCTCCGCGGCCGCGAGGTCACCGTTGGCGGCGAAGCCGTAGGTGTCGTTGAACGGCGACAGGCCGACCCACTTGATGTCGTTCTGCTCCAGGTCGGCCGCAGCCGTCACGTCGTAGAGCTCCTGTGGGTCCTGGCTCGGGTCCTCGTTGCCGAGGTGGACCGTCCAGCCGGTGCCGTTGTAGTCGGGGTAGACATCGATGTCGCCGCTCAGCAGCGCCTCGCGGTTGACCGACGTGCCGCCCAGGTTGACCTGGTTGTCGACCGACGCGCCGGCGGCCTCGGCGGCCTGGGCGAGCATCTCGCCGAGCAGGATGTTCTCGGTGAAGTCCTTCGACCCGACCGTGATCGAGACGCCGTCGAGGGCGTCGCCGCTGGCGGAGCCGCTCCCTTCGTCGTCTCCTCCGCAGGCGGCCAGGGCCGACCCGAGCAGCGCGACCGCAGCCGCGCCGGCGAACAGGTTCTTTCGATTCCGCATCAACTCATCCTTCGAATTCACTTGGCGTCACCCGGTGGTGCCGGGCCAGCGACGACCACCTGCGAGAGGCGCCGAGCACTGCGCTGACGCGGCCCGGGTCACTGCTGAGCCCCTCGAACATAACCGGAACCGGCCCTCCGACCACGATCGGGGCTGTGGTTCTGGAACAACGATTGCGTCTCGATTCGGCCCGAATGCGCCCGAATGTGCCCGAATCGTCGTCGTCGGAGGGGGGGTCACGTCGCGGCTAGCCTGGGTCGCGAGGAGGCACCGATGGCCGAGCTGCACGAGCTGACCGCCCTGGAGCAGGCGGTGGCGGTACGCCGGGGCGAGGTGTCGCCGGCGGAGCTGGTCGAGCACTACGCCGCCCGCGCGGACGACGTCGGCGCGTTCGTCACCCGCACAACCGAGCAGGCCCTGGAGGCGGCCCGGGTGCTGTCGCCTCCGGGCGACGGAGAGTCCCCGCTGCACGGCGTACCGACGGCGGTCAAGGACCTCAACCTGACGGCGGGGGTGCGCACGACCTTCGGGTCCGCGGCGTTTGCCGACTTCGTGCCGGAGGTCTCCGACGAGGTGGTGCTCCGCCTGGAGCGGGCGGGGATGGTGAGCCTCGGCAAGACCAGCACGCCGGAGTTCGGCTCGCCCTGCTACACCGAGCCCGACGGGCTGCCGCCCGCGGTGACTCCGTGGGACCGCACCCGGATGGCCGGCGGCTCCTCGGGCGGGGCGGCCGCGGCCGTGGCAGCGCGGCTGGCGCCGGTCGCCCAGGGGTCCGACGGCGGCGGGTCGATCCGGATCCCGGCGTCGTGCTGCGGGCTCGTCGGGCTCAAGCCCACGCGCGGCCGGATCTCGGGCGCGCCGATGTACGGCGACCCGGTCGGGCTGGCGACCAACGGGCCGATCGCGCGCACCGTGCGCGATGCTGCCGCGCTCCTCGACGTGCTCGCCGGCCGAGCGGTGGGCGACCCGTTCTGGGCGCCGCCCGAGGTGGCGCCCTTCCTGGCCGCGTGCGAGCGGCCGCCCGGGCGGTTGCGGGTGGGGCGCTTCCTCGAGCCGGTGATCGCCCATGCGGAGGTGCATCCCGAGGTCGTCGGGGCCTACGACGACGCGTCGGCGCTGCTCGCGTCGCTGGGCCACGAGGTCGAGGACGTGCCGGTGCCGCTCCCGGAGGCGGCGGTGCCGGTGTTCGAGACCGTCTGGGCGGTGCTCACGGCGCTGTCGGTGGTGCCGCCCGAGCGGGAGCCGCTGCTGCGGCCCCTGACCCGGTGGCTGGGGGACCGGGGCCGCGCGGTCAGCGGGCCGGAGTTCGGGCTGGCGGTGGGAGAGCTGCGCCGGCTGGCTGCGGGAGCCCTGGCCGCGCTGGCGGCGTACGACCTGGTGCTGACGCCGACGCTCGCCCAGCCGCCGCTGCCGGTCGGGGCGCTGCGCGACGACGACGACCCGGCGGCGGACTTCGAGGCGCAGAAGGCGTTCACCCCCTGGACCTCGGCCTGGAACGTCACCGGCATGCCCGCCGTGTCGCTGCCGCTGCACTGGACCCCCGACGGGCTTCCGGTGGGCGTCATGCTCGCCGCCCGACCCGGCGAGGAGGCCCTGCTGCTCTCCGCCGCCGCCCAGGTCGAGGCCGCCCGGCCGTGGCGGGACCGGGTGGCGCCGGGGGTGGGTTGACTCCTCCGAGGAGCCAACACCGCCCTCAACCCTGTGGATGCGGCGTTGTTCGCTCCTCTGAGGAGCGGATCCCCGCTCAGCGACCCACGAGCCGCGCGTCGAAGCTGCCGTCGGTGAAGCCGCCCTTGGCCTGGTGCACCTCGACGGCGAGGGTGTTGCCGCCGACCTGCAGCAGCGACGGGTCCACGGTGAAGGTGCGCAGCCAGTCCTCGTCGGCACCGGTGCGGAAGCGAGAGGCCAGGGTCTCGGCGGTGACCGCCCCATCGGGCATGTTGTCGCGGAGCACCTCGACGCCGTTGAGGTAGACCACGGCGCCGTCGTCGGCGGCGAGGCGCAGGGTCAGCGTGCTCGGCAGGGCGTCCACGGTGAAGGTCGTCCGGAAGTACGACGTCACGACGGGCGCCTCGGCTGTTCCCCCCTTGATCACCGTGGTCTCGTCGCCGTCGCCGAAGCCCAGCTGGCCGCGGCCCGACCGCCAGCCGGTGTCGTCGAAGCCGGGGGCGGCCCAGCCGTCGGTGGCGATGCCGCGGTCGTCGTACCTCCAGGTCGCGCCGGCGCCGACGTAGGACCGCGCGGCGGCCAGGTCGGAGCGGAAGAAGGCGACGTAGCGGTGCACCTCCTGGGCCACCCGCGTGAAGTTGCCGGCGACGACCACACCCGCATCGGTGGCGGCGATGGTCCGCACGCCCCAGAGGCTGTTGACCCGCGGCGCGAAGTCCGGCTCGGGGGCTCCGTTGGAGGCGTCGACCGCCCGCACCCGCGCGGTGGGGTCGTCGAGGGCGCCCTCGGCGAAGCCCATCCAGAGCGTGCCGTCGTGGTACTGCACGGCGTGCACGTCGCCCACGACCTGGTGCCGGAACACCTGCTTGCCGGTGGTGGTCGACCAGGCGATGGCGGAGTTGGTGCTGCCGCCGACGCCGCCGTAGAGCAGCGATCCGTCGTCGCTGATGTCCAGCGCCCGCACCGTCGCCTTCTCGGGCTTGGCGAAGGTGAGCGGCTTCAGGCTGCCGTTGGCGCCGTTGACGAGGGCGACCCGCGAGCGCTGCGTGCCGTTGACCTTGCGGAAGTTGCCGGCGACGTAGACGTCGTTGCCGACACCCGACGGCGGTGCCACGATCGCGCGCACGTTGGTGTCCACCACCGGGTCGAAGCCGCGGGGGATCGCGCCGGAGGTGGCGTTGACCTTGGCCAGGTGGGCCTGCTTCCACTTGCCGATCTTGCTGAAGAGCCCGCCGACGAAGAGCATCCCGTGGTCGAGCTCGAGGGCGCGCACGGTGTCGTCGACGCCCACGTCGAACTTCGCGTCGAGGTCGCCGGTGCTGGCGGTCAGCCGCGCCAGGCGCTCGCGAGCGGTGCCGTTGACCTTGGTGAACTCGCCGCCGGCCCAGATCGAGGTGCCGTCGGTCTCCAGCGCCCAGACGGTGCCGTTGGTGCCCGGCTTCCAGCCGGTGGGCTTGCCGGTGCTGATCGAGAACGCCGCCAGCCCGTTGCGCGGCAGGCTGTCGCCGTCGGTCGACGTGGCGTGACTGAAGCGGCCGCCGAGATAGACGGTGTCGCCGATCGTGACCGAGGCGTAGACCGGCCCGTCGACCATCCAGGTGGCCTCGGGCTGGGCGTCGGTGTCGATCGCGGCGTGCGTGGGCGCGGCCCAGGCCGTGGACAGGAGGGCGGTGGCGGCGGTGGCGGCGGTGGCGCGCGCGAGCGCGCGGGAGCTGACGGGCATGCGCCCATCGTCGGGCCTCGGAAGCCGTTGCGGGGCCGAATGAGCGACGACCACCGGGTCGGCGTGAGGAATGGCCCGTTCGGGTGGCCCAAGCACCCGGGGGGACTACCCCGGGACCGGCGCGGAAGGCTCCTCCGAGGAGCCAACGCCGCCCCCAACCCTGTGGATAGCCCGCTTTTCGCTCCTCCGAGGAGCGCTCCGCACCCGAAACCAGCCAACTGGGGTGCGGAACGCTCCTCGGAGGCGCACACCGGTCTAGGCGCCGGCGCACACCGGTCTAGACGAACCACCCCGGCGCGGCGGCGCGGAAGGTCTCGCGGTCGAGGGCGCCGACGCCGGCGGGGACCGTCGCGAGCACTGGTACGCCGGTGAGCCGGGGCAGGTCGTCGGCGTTGCACTCCTCGGCGAGCCCGGGGTCCTCGGGCCACGACCCGATCACGAGCCCGACGGGCTCCAGGCCGCGCTCGCGGAGCGCCCACACGGTCAGCTCGGTTTGGTTGAGGGTGCCGAGCCGGGGGGAGGTGACGACGACGACGTCGACGGGGTGGGTGCGGGCCAGCTCGGCGGCCAGCCCGAGGAGCGTGCCGTCGTCGCGGTCGAGCCGGACCAGGAGCCCGCCCGCGCCCTCCACGATCACGGTGTCGTGGAACTCCGCGAGCACCCGGATCCGGTCGGCGTACTCCGCCACGGGCGGCAGGGGTACGTCGCGCAGCAGGGCCGCCGTGTCGGGCGCCAGCGGGTCGAGCAGCGCCGTGAACTCCTGGGTCGCGCACCCGGTGAGCCGGTGCACCTCCCCGGCGTCGCCGGGGTCGTCGGACCCGACGCCGGTCTGCACGGGCTTGACCACCATCACGGTCCCGTCGGCGCCGTGACGCACGGCCAGGGCGGCCGTCACGATGGTCTTGCCGACGTCGGTGTCGGTGCCGGTGACCACGACCACCCGGCCGGTCACGGCGTCCCCGCCACGTCGGTCACGACCCGGGCGGCGCGGGCCCAGTCGGCGTCGGTGAGGCCTGCCGACGCGGTCACCCGCAGCCGCGAGACGCCGTCGGGGGTGGACGGCGGCCGGAAGCACCCCACCCGGACCCCGGCGGCGAGGGCGTCCGCCTGCGCGGCGAGCGCGGCGTGGGGGGACGGCATCGGCACGGACAGCACGGCGCCGCTCGGGGCGGGCACGCCCAGCGCCGCGGCCAGCCCCCCGATCCGGCGGTGCACCACATCGGGCAGCTCCGGGTGTCTCCGCAGGTGTCGCAGCGCCGCGAGCGCTCCGCCGGCCGCGGGCGGGGCCAGCCCGGTGTCGTAGATGAACGGCCGGGCCCGGTTGACCAGGTGGTCGACGATCTCCGCCGAGCCGAGCACGGCGCCGCCCTGGGCGCCGAGCGCCTTCGACAGGGTGGCGGTGACGACCACGTGCGGCAGCCCGGCCAGGCCGAGCTCCGCGACCAGGCCCCGCCCGCCGGCGCCGGCGACGCCGAGACCGTGGGCCTCGTCGACCACGAGCAGCGCGCCGGTCTCGCCGGAGAGGGCCGCCAACGCGGCCAGCGGCGCCGCATCGCCCAGCACCGAGAACACCGACTCGACGACGACGACGGCGCGGCGACCCTCGGCGGCCGCGAGGGCCCGGCGTACGCCGGCGACGTCGCCGTGCTCGACCACCGCCACCTCGGCGCGGGACAGCCGGGCCGCGTCGATGAGCGACGCGTGGTTGTGGGCGTCGGAGACCAGGAGGGTGTCGCGGTCGGCGAGCGCGGTGACCGCCGCCAGGTTGGCGTGGTAGCCGGTGGAGGTGACCAGCGCAGCGGGCTGCTCGCCGTGGGCGGCGAGCTCCGCCTCGAGGTCGGCGTGCACGCCCAGGGTGCCGGTGACCAGCCGCGAGGCACCCGCGCCGGCGCCCCACTCCTTGGCCGCCGCGGCGGCCGCCTCGGTCACCTCGGGGTGCCGGGCGAGGCCCAGGTAGTCGTTGCCGGCCAGGTCGAGCGTGTCGTCGTCGGGGCCGCGCGGGTGCAGCGCGCGGACCAGCCCGGCGTCGCGGCGCCGCGCGGCCTGCTCGGCGAGCCAGCCCTCCCAGCCCACACTCATCCCGCCTCCACCGCGGCCCGGATGCCATCGCAGATGATCGCGAGCTCGGCGTCGTCGCAGACGTAGGGCGGCATCGTGTAGACGAGGTCGCGGAACGGCCGCACCCAGACGCCGCGGTCGAGGGCGGCCTCGGTGGCGGCGACGACGTCGACCGGGTGGTCGAGCTGCACCACGCCGACCGCCCCGAGGGTGCGCACGGCGGCGACGCCCGGGAGGTCCCGGCAGCGGGCGAGCCCCTCGTCGAGCCGCGCGTTGCTGCGGGCGACCTGCGCCTTCCAGTCGCCCGCGTCGAGCTGGTCGAGGCTGGCCAGCGCCACGGCGCAGGCCAGCGGGTTGCCCATGTAGGTCGGTCCGTGCATCAGGACCCCCGACTCCGACGCCCCGATGCCGGCCGCCACCTCGGCGGTGCAGAGGGCGGCGGCCAGGCTGAGGTAGCCGCCGGTGAGCGCCTTGCCGACACACAGGATGTCGGGGCGTACGCCGGCCGCCTCGGCGGCGAACATCGTGCCGGTGCGGCCGAAGCCGGTCGCGATCTCGTCGAGGACCAGCAGCAGGTCGTGCTCGTCGGCGACCTCGCGGAGCACGCGGACGCACTCTGCCGGGTAGGCGTGCATGCCGCCCGCCCCCTGGAGCAACGGCTCGACGATCACGCCGGCGAGCTCGTGGCCGTGCTCCCGCGCGATCCGGCGCACCTCGTCGGCCCAGGCGGGGACGCCCTCCGCGTCGGCCGGAGGCCGCGGGGCGAACACCTGAGCCGGCAGCACGTCGGTGAACATGCCGTGCATGCCGCCGACCGGGTCGCACACGCTCATGCAGCCGAAGGTGTCGCCGTGGTAGCCGCCCAGCACGGTCAGCATCCGGGTGCGCTCGGGGCGGCCGCGGCCCCGCTGCCACTGGAGCGTCATCTTGAGGGCCACCTCGACGCTCACCGACCCCGAGTCCGCGAGGAACACGTGCGCCAGTCCGTCGGGGGCGAGCGCGACGAGGCGCTCGGCCAGCCGGACGGCCGGCTCGTGGGTGAGCCCGCCGAACATCACGTGGGAGAAACGCGCGGCCTGCCGTCGCAGGGCCGCGTCGAGCGCCGGGTGCCGGTAGCCGTGGATCGCCGCCCACCACGACGACATCGCGTCGACCACCTCGCGGCCGTCGGCCAGCCGCAGCCGGGTGCCCTCGGCTCCGACGACGAGCCGCACCGGCGTCGGGTCGGTCATCGAGGTGTAGGGGTGCCACAGGTGCTCGCGGTCGAGGGCGAGCAGGGCGGCCCCGTCGGGGGAGGCGGACATGTCCGCAGCAGTCTATGAGGTCCGCACGTCAGGGCTGCGCGTAGACCGTCGCCCCGGGCGACCCGCAGTTGGTGTTGCAGCCGGGGACCTCGGGCGCCATCACGCCGGTGAACAGCAGCACCGCGGCGACGACGTTGACCACGCCGTAGACGCCGAACGTGGTCAGGCCGACGCCCCACGTGGTCTTCTCCCAGCCCTGGCGGTGGGCGTCGTTGGCGATCAGCGCCGGGAGCATCACCGTCATCACCGTGAGGCCGCGCGCGGGCTCCCACAGGCCGTCGGTGAGGAACACCGCGGCCAGCTCGATGGTCCAGCCGATGAGGGCGCCGAAGAGCACCATCACGGACAGCTTGCGGCGGCCGAAGAGCATCAGCCGCGGCATGATGATGCGCACCACGACCACCCAGGTCAGGAACGACACCAGGGCGACGTACAGCACGTCCCACCAGCGCGGCAGCATGAACGCGACGTAGGCCGCGGTGATGAACCCTCCGGAGCGCAGCCCGATCTTGCTGAACGTCAGCATGCCGATCAGCACGCTGGCTGCGACCGCGACCAGGATCAGCCGGCGGTCGTAGCCCAGCAGCGGCGCGAGCATCTGCGGCGGAGCCACCGAGGCGCCGGCCAAGGGCAGCACCATCACGTAGATGTAGAGGAACGTGGCCAGGATCAGCGCCGTGGACGCGATCGCGAGCACCGTGCGGTCGGGGCCCTGCCGGGTCATGTCGTGGGCGATGATGCCCGGCACCAGGAAGCCGATCGTGGCGATGGTCATGTCCCAGCCGGTCAGGTCGTCGACCAGCAGCCGCAGCAGGAGCACGGACCCGACGATGGCCAGGCCGACCAGCACCTCGATCTCGAACTTGCGACGGCCGTAGAGGATGCGCTTCTTGGTGATCACCCGCTCGACGACCAGGTGCGTCGCGAAGCCGGCCAGCACGGTGCTGGCGACGGTGAGCGGGGCCTGCAGCCCCAGTGCGAGGTACGCCGGCACGATGGCGCCGCCGGTGGTCAGGTGCAGCCGCTCGTAGAACAGCATCGAGGTGATCACGCCCATCACCAGCGTGACCCGCACGACGTCGGGGGAGTAGAGGTACTCGTTCACCGGGCGATCTCCGCGGGCGTGCCCGGGTCGGCGCCGAGGCCGCGCCGCGCGGCCGCCCAGCGCAGGCGGCGGCGCGACTCGGGCTGGCGCTCGGGGTCGAAGGAGGCCTCGATCTCGTCGACGTGCTCCTCACCGGCCTCGTGCTCGAAGTGCTCCATCAGCACCTCGGCCTGGTGGGTGTGGATGTTGACCATGCCGATCAGCACGCCGCGCTCACCGGGGATCAGGGAGGCGATCTTGTCGAGGATCTGGTCGAGGCTCGGGTCGACGGTGTCGCCCATCCTGTGCACGCGGTCGCGAGGGACGCCGCCGTCGAGCATGGTCTTCTCGACGGTGTCCTCGTAGGCCCCGAAGAGCAGCGTGTGGTCGAGGAACGGCCGCAGCTCGTCGGTCGACATCGACGCGAACAGCTCGGCGCAACGGCCCCGGTCGCGGCGGTTGTTGAGGATGCCGATCACGGTCGCGTCGTCGGGCCACTGCGCCTGGAGCGTCTGCAGCGTCATCACGACGCTCTCCTGGTCGTTGGCCGCGAACATCGGCACCCACAGCACCTGCTTGCCGCGGATGTCATAGCTGCGCAGCCGGACCACGCCGACGTCGGGGACGCTCTTCCACATGCCGCGGATCGCGGCCTCGCGGCTCACGCCCAGGATGTCGGCCAGCGCCAGCCCGATCGCGACGTTCTCCTTGAACTGCAGGTAGTCGAAGCCCTTCATGTCCTCGTCGAGGACGTCGGCCGCGTCGGCGTAGACGAACTGCGACTCGCGGGCCGCGGCGTGCTCGGCGAGCCGGGCGCGCAGCTCGGGCCGCTCCTCCGCGGTGATCAGGATCCCCTGGCGCGGCGTCGTCAGGGCGAGCGAGTCGGCGATCTCCTCGAGCGTCTCGCCCATCTCCTCCTGGTGGTCCAGCCGGACGTTGGTGATGACGGTGATGTCGGAGCGGACGATGTACTCCTGGGAGTACTCCTGGTAGATCGGGCGCACGGCCATGCACTCGATCACCAGCGCCTCGACGCCGGTCGTGACGTGCTCCTTGACGATGTCGATCTGCTCGTTGATCGTCGCGGCGCCGTGCCGCACGATCCGCGACTCCTCGCCCAGCGGGCCGATCACCCTTGCGGCGCTGCCGGTGGTCTTGGCCACGGTGACGAAGCCGCCCTCGCGGAGCACGGAGGACACCAGGCGGGTGACGGTGCTCTTGCCGCGGATGCCGTTGACGTGGACGCGCACGTCGAGCTGTTCGAGGCGCTTCTGGTGCTGACGCACCGAGGATCCCCAGATCGCGATCAGCGCGAACGTGACGACCCAGAGCAGGGAGATGCTGACGACGGCACCGGCCACCGGGGCCCTCCTCAGACGGCCTCGGCGCGCTCCGTCGCCGCGTCGCCGTGGGGGGTGGGCTTGCGTGCGTGGGTGCGGCGGGTCTGCGACGAGCGCTCGGGCAGCGCCGCGGGTGCGCGGGTCGGCTCGTCGGCGGGCGCGGCCTCGGTGCCGGCGATCTCCACGATCGGCGTCAGCTCGACGTCGAGCTCCGCCGCGTCGGCGACCGGCGTACGACGGCCGAGCTGGCGGTCGGCGAAGGTGGCGTTGCGGGCCACCATCAGGGCGCTCTCGACGATGTCGACCGCGCCGCCGGCGGTGGTCTCGGGCAGGATCGCGCCGAAGTGGCCCTCGCTGTCGACGAAGACCAGGTCGGTCACGCGGAGCTCGGTCTCGAGGCTGCGGGCGACGGCCCGGCGGGCGCGTCGCCGCTCCTCGGGGCCGAGGGAGTCGTCGGTGACCCGCATCCGGATGGTGGCGGTGGTCAGCGGCCGCTGGTGCAGCTCGGCGCGGGCCCGCTCGTGACCGAGGGCGGCCGCGGCGTCGGCGGCCGAGAGCAGGCCGAGCGACCCCTCGACGGGGAGGATCGCGTGGTCGGCGGTGCGGGCGCTGATCCGGTGAGCCCGCCGCATCCGGTCGGCCACCAGGCCGGTGGTCATGCCGAGCAGGAAGAGCAGCCCCAGAGTGGCCGCCTGGGTGGCGAACCCGAGCGGCCGGGCGCCCGGGAGGTACTGGTGGAGGGCGGTGAGCGTCGCGCCCCCGAGGAGGCCGGTCAGCATGCCGCCGAAGGCGTCGGTGAGCGAGGCGGCGACGTAGGTCGCCAGCGCGACCGCCACCGTGGTCAGGGCGACCTCGAGGCCGCTGAAGGAGCCGGAGACCGAGAGGGCGCTGAGCACGCTCAGCATCACGCCCCCCGCGAGGAGCGCGGCGTGGGCGTCAGTCCAGACCGAGGTCAGTCGACGGAACACCGCCCTCACCTCCCCGGAAGCGGCGATGCGCCAGCAGCAGAACGGCAGCGAAGGCGGCAAGCCCGACGAGTCCGTGCGTGAGCGCGGTGAGCATGCCTTCTCCCTTCGTGCGTTCGCCGTGGCGGAGCGTCGTCCCGAGATGTGTGACGCGTGCTGGTGTTTTCGCGTTTGGCCCTCGTGAAGGGCCGCAGTTCTTTACTGTTTGAGCACCGTAGTCGCCTTGACGGAGGACCGTGCGAAAACTCCCGATTTACCTGGGGCTGCTCGTCGCGCTGACCGTCGTCGTCGAGCTGCTGTGGCGCGCGCCACTCCAGGCAGGGGGTGAGGCACCCCAGGTCTCGACCGCCGTCACCGTCGTCGACGCGCTCAGCGGGCACCGGGTGGACCAGGCGAGCCTGACCCGTCTGGACGACGACGGAGCGCCGGTCGGGTCGTCCTTGGCGCTGACCGCGGGTGGTCTGGACCTGGCCGTCGGCTCGCCGCGCCTCGTGCGCATCGAGGCGGACGGCTACCTCGACCGGGTGCTCGCCCTCGGCCCCGGCGAGCCGGTCACGGTGCCGCTCACGCCGGCGGCCGACGACGCCGTCACCGTCCGGCTGGCGGGCCAGGTGATGATGGGCCGCCGGTTCTACCTCCCCCCGCCCGGCGAGGGTGCGGCTCGGCTGACGGGACCGGACGACACCGCGGGGCACGACCGGGTGCTCGCGGCCGCCGCCCCGGTGCTGTCCGACGCCGACGTGACCGTCGCCGGGCTGGGAGCGCCGCTGGTCGCCGACCCCTACGTCGCCGGCGAGCTCCCGGCCGGCTACCAGCAGGACAAGGGGCTGGTGCTGGCGCAGTCGACGGCCGTCGCGGGCGCGCTGGCCCGGGCGGGCGTCGACGTCGTCAGCCTGGCCGACGACCACCTGATGGACGCTCTCGGCGACGGTCTCGACTCCACCCTGGCCGCGCTCGACGAGGCCGGGATCGCGCACACCGGCGCCGGAGCCGACGTGGACGCCGCCTGGGAGCCGGCGTACGTCGGGGCGCGCGGCCGGACCGTCGCGGTGCTGGGGTGCACGACGCTCGGTCAACCGGGGCGGATCGCCTCGCCCGCCGCGGGTCCCGACCGCGCCGGCGTGGCCAACTGCTACCCGCCCCGGCTGACGGAGGCGGTCCGGGCGGCCGCCGCCGAGGCCGACGCGGTGGTGGTGGTGCTCGACGGCGCCGCGCGCGCCGGGGGCACCGAGCGCGACGCCGGGCTCCGCGCCGGCGTACGCCGGATGGCCGGGGTGGCCGCCGAGGCGGGCGCCTCGGTGGTGGTCGGCGGGTTCCCGCAGGGACCGCAGGAGATCCTCGGCATCGACGGGGTCCCGTGGGTCCAGGGCGCCGGCGACCTCGTCACCGACCAGCAGCAGTGGTCGGCCCTGCGCTCCTCCGTCACCCGGGTGACGGTGCGCGGCGGTCGCGCCGCGACGCTGACCGTCGACCCGCTGGCCCAGGTGGAGGACCGGCCGGTGCCGGTGGCCGGCACGCTGGCCGCCTCGGTCGCCCGCCAGATGCGCGGCACCGTCGCCGGCCTGACCACGCTGGGGGAGGGCACCGTGTGGTGGCCGGACGTCGGCACGGCCGTGGAGGGCTCGCGGGAGGGTGCGCCCGGGGGTCTCGCGCAGGTCGGCAACGCCTGGACGCTCGAGTCGCTGGCGCCGGATGCTCGGGCCGGCCGCGACCTGCTGTGGGGGACCGGCTCGTTCGAGGACCTGGAGACCGACGGCGAGACCAGCGGGTCGACGCTGTGGGCGCTCGGCAAGTACGTCACCACCTCCCTCGAGGCCGGCTGTCAGGGCGCGCAGGGGCTGCGGCTGCGGCGTGGGCCGTTGAGCGCCAAGGACGTGGTCATCTCCCCGCAGTACCGCCAGCCGGTCACGCCCGGCACCCAGCTCAGCCTGACGGCGAACGTGCGGCTGGCCAGCGAGGGAGCGTCGCTGGAGGTGCGGTGGTATCGCAGCCTCGACCCGACCAAGCGCTCCAGCGGCGCGGAGTCCGTGGCGATCGTGCCGCACCGGCTGTCCGGCCCGTGCTCGCCGGTCCGGCTCGACCTGACGGTGCCCGAGGGCATGGTGGCCGCGCAGCCCTACGTGCGGCTGTCCCCCCGCCACGACGTCAACCTGGCCGCGGAGCTGCGGGTCGACGACGTCGCGCTGGTCGCCTGGAACTCGCCGGGCACCGTCGGCCGCCGACTCGACACCGTGCAGCTCGACCCCACCGGCCAGCCGGTGGCCGTCTCCCGCACCGAGCCCTGAGCGCGGCCGCGCCCCGCACGCGTTAGGTTGGGCGGCGTGACCGAGCCCGTGAGCCCTCCGCAGCCCGACGTCCTCCGGCGAGCACGCGCGCGCGTGCTGGAGGCCGGCGAAGGCTTGGCATACGCCGACCTGGTCGAGGTGCTCCGCCTCCCCGACGAGCAGGTGCCCGCGCTGCTCGAGCTGGCCCACGAGGTGCGGCTGCGGCACTGCGGCCCCGACGTCGAGGTCGAGGGCATCGTGTCGCTGAAGACCGGCGGGTGTCCCGAGGACTGCCACTTCTGCTCGCAGTCGGGCCAGTTCACCTCGCCCGTGCGGTCGGTCTGGCTCGACATCCCGCAGCTGGTCAAGGCGGCCGAGGAGACGGCCGCCACCGGGGCCACGGAGTTCTGCATCGTCGCCGCCGTCCGAGGCCCCGACGAGCGGTTGATGAGCCAGGTCCGCGACGGGGTGAAGGCGATCCACGACGCCGTCGAGATCAACGTCGCCGCGTCGCTGGGGATGCTCACGCAGGAGCAGGTCGACGACCTGCGCGAGATGGGCGTCCACCGCTACAACCACAACCTCGAGGCGGCCCGCTCCTACTTCCCCCAGGTCGTCACCACGCACTCCTGGGAGGAGCGCTGGGACACCTGCGAGATGGTGCGCGAGTCGGGCATGGAGCTGTGCTGCGGCGGCCTGGTCGGCATGGGCGAGACGCTCGAGCAGCGGGCCGAGCTGGCCGCGCAGCTCGCCGAGCTCGGTCCCCACGAGGTGCCGCTCAACTTCCTCAACCCGCGGCCCGGCACGCCCTTCGGCGACCTGCCGCTGATGTCGTCGGCCGACGCGCTGCGCGCGATCGCGGCCTTCCGGCTGGCCATGCCGCGCACGATCCTGCGCTATGCGGGCGGCCGCGAGCTGACCCTCGGCGACCTCGGCACCCGCGACGGGCTGCTCGGTGGGATCAACGCGGTCATCGTCGGCAACTACCTCACGACCCTCGGGCGCGACGCCGACGAGGACCTCGCGCTGCTCACCGAGCTGAAGATGCCGATCAAGGAGCTGTCGAAGACCCTGTGAGCGACACCCGGCTGAGCGACCAGGCGACGTACTGCGGCCACTGCGGCGAGCCGCTGGTCGACGGCGACCACGGTGCCTGCGCGCGGCAGCTGGCGCTCGAGCCGCCGCGGTTCTGCGCCCGCTGCCGTCGACGGATGAAGGTCCAGGTCACGCCGCGCGGCTGGGCGGCCGACTGCGTGGAGCACGGGCCGCTGCAGGGCTGACCAGGCCCCGTGGTCGCGCGGCCGGGTGCCCTCCTCAGCCGGCCAGCGCCGCCTCGATGTCGCCGGCCAGCGAGGCGGGCTCGGTGGTGGGGGCGTAGCGCTTGACGACCTGGCCGTCGCGGCCGACGAGGAACTTGGTGAAGTTCCACTTGATCCGGTCGCCGAGCAGGCCGCCCTTCTCCGACCGCAGCCACTGCCACAGCGGGTGCGCGTCGTCGCCGTTGACCTCGATCTTGGCGAACATCGGGAACGTCACGCCGTAGTTCTTCTGGCAGAACGCGCCGATCTCCTCCTCCGAGCCGGGCTCCTGGCCGCCGAACTGGTCGCAGGGGAAGCCGAGCACGACCAGGCCCTGGTCGCGGTAGCGCTGCCAGAGCTCCTCGAGGCCGGCGTACTGCGGGGTGAAGCCGCACTGCGAGGCGGTGTTGACGACCAGCACCACCTGGCCGGCGTACGCCGACAGGTCCTGCGGCGCGCCGTCGAGGGTGGTCGCGGAGAAGTCGGTCAGGGCGGTCATCGGTGGCTCCATCGATCGGGGGAGGGCGGGCGTCGTCGGGGACAACCGGCGGGTCGGCCGGCTCATTCCGTGAGGTCGACCACGGCGCCGGCCCGCTCGGCGATGGCGACGGCACCGGCCACGTCGACCCGGGCCCCGGCGAGACGGGCGCCGCTGAGGTCGGCGCCCACGAGCGAGGCGCCGCGCAGGTCGGCGCCGGAGAGGTCGGCGTCGTGGAGGGAGGCGCCGTCGAGCCGGCTGCCGCGCAGCGAGGACTCGCTGAGGTCGCTCATCGCGAGGTCGGCGTCGCGCAGGTCGAGCCCGTCGAGGCGGATCTTCGTCAGCGTCGCGGCGCGGATGGTCGCGCCCTGCCACGACCCCCCGATGAGGGTGATCGGCCGGAGCGTGCAGTCGGTGAGCACCGACCCGAGCAGCCGGCACCCGTCGAGCTCGGCGTCGAAGAAGCTGGTGTGGGAGAGGTCGCAGGCGATGAACGACGTCGCGGTGTGCCGCGAGGAGTTGAAGCGGGATCGCTCGAAGCGGCATCGCTCGAACGTGACTCCCTGGAGCGTCGCCTCCGTCAGGTCGACGTCGACGAGGATGCAGTCGCGCAGCACGACGTCGACCAGCTCCTCGGCGTACCAGTCGTCGCCGGTGAAGCGGCGGCCCTCGACCTCGCCGCTGGGGACCTCGGCCACGGCGCTCAGCCGTCCCGCTCACGCATGGCGCCCCGCCATGGTGCCCAATCACGACGCTCAGCCATGGCGCTCAGACATCGAAGGTCCCGCCGGTGCGCCAGTAGACGCCGCCGTGACGGGCGAGGAAGCCCTCGTCGACGAGGTAGCGGCGCAGCGCCGCGTGGTCGGCGTGGAACCGGGTCAGCACCGCGACGACCTCGGCCTCGGGGTAGCGCCGCCCCGGCTCGAACTCCTGCGCGATCCGGTCGAGCACCACCACCCGCTTGCCGCGCCGGCTGGGCATCGTGTGCAGGCTGCCGTCGGCCCGGGAGAACGCCGCGACGATGCGGGCCGCCTCGGCGGGGTCGGGGAACGGCGCGGCCTCGGGGAGCGGGGCTGCCTCGGGGAGAGGGGCAGGGCGCGCGGCGGGCTCGGGGGCGCTCATGCGAGGCGGTCGGCCGGGGTGCGGGACATCACCGACCACCGTAGCCGAGCGCCGGGGGTGCGGTTCCTCGTCGGCCGCCACACGCCACCCCACCGCCCCGAAGGACGGCGGGGCAGCGACCACCGGGCGAAATTGACACGGGGGTTGGCCCGGTGGCGATGTGGGGATCATCCGGCATCACCGTCGGATATGCGAAGAAGATACATGAAAGCGAAGGTTCTTCAAACTGGAACCCAACAACCTCGCTGAACCGTAGGGTTCGGTGTTGTGGCGAGCGGGTTCACAGGCGAGGTGGCCAGCGTGGTCCGTGGCCTGCTGGCCGAGCACCAGATCTCCGGGGCTCGGCTGGCGGAGGCCCTGGACCGCGCTCCCAGCTATGTCTCGGAGCGGCAGACCGGCCACCGGGCCTGGACCGTCGCCGACCTCGAGGTGATCGCCGACCTGCTCGACGTCGACCCGATGGTGCTGCTCGCCGAGGTCAGCCGCCGGTCGCGCCTGGCTCGCGACGCACGGGACGCCTCGCTGCTCTCGAAGCCGGCCGCGCGCCCAAAGCCGCCGTCCCGTCGTGCCCCGGCCGCCCCGCGTCGCAAGCGCCGTTCCGCCTAAGGAGACCGCATGTCCCTCGTGGGAGAGATCGTCTGGACCGCCGTCCTGGCCTGTGTGGCGGTGATCCTGCTGCTGGTGGCGGTCATCGGCGACCAGACGCGCACCGCCTGGGTCGCCTTCGGCGTGGGCATCGTCGCCCACGCGCTGTTCCTCGACAGCCGGATGCGCTGGCGGGAGGCGCAGCGCTACAACGGCGAGCTGCGCTCGATCAACTGACGCTCGTCCGTCGTCCGTCGTCCGTCGCCCGACGGGTCGCGGTCGAGCAACCGGGCGCAGGCGTCGACCAGGCGGCCGCGGACCGGCGCGGCCCGGTCGGCGAAGCCACGCTGCGCGGCGGCGTACTCCTGACGGCCCTCGGGGGTCTCGATGCGCAGCGGGTCGAGGCCGAGGTCGCGCAGGTCGTAGGGCGCCGCCCGCATGTCGAGCACGCGCACGTCCCAGGCGAGCTCGAAGGCGTCGGCGACCAGGTCGCTGTCGACCAGCGGGGTGAGTCGGAAGGCGTGCTTGTAGAGGTCCATGGTGGCGTGCAGGCAGCCCGGCTGCTCGTACGCCGGCCGGTCGTCGCGGCCGGGGCGGAGCGTGTTGAGCGGCCGTGCGGGCGCGGTGAAGAAGCGGTAGGCGTCGAAGTGGGAGCAGGCGATCCGGTGCGACTCGACGACCGCGTCGGTGCCGTCGTGGCCCAGCCGCAGCGGCCAGTCGGGGTGCCGCGTCTCGTCCTCGCCGAGGCGGTAGACCATCGCCCACTCGTGGAGCCCGAAGCAGCCGAACGACGGGGCGCGGGCGGCCGTCGCGGCGAGGAGCGTGTGGATCTGCTCGACCAGCGGGCGCTGGGAGGCGGCATGCTCATCGCTGACGGCGACCGACCCGTCGTCCCGGCGCGCGTAGCCCTTCAGGCCGGCGTACTCCTCGGCGGCGGGGCCCGCCAGTGCCGTGCCGAGGCCGGGGTGCCAGCGCCGCAGCTGGGCCGGCCGTTGGGAGTAGTAGGTGAAGAGGAAGTCGAAGACCGGGTGCTTCACGCGGGCGGCGCGGCGCTCGAGGTGCGGCTCGGTGTAGGCGTCGATGCGGGCGGCGTGGGCGTCGGCCCGCGCCCGCCACTCGTGCTCCCGCAGCGTCGTCACGGGGCCAGGCTAGGCGTGTCCGAGGTGGTGCCGGCGTTGAGGCGGCCCGGCGGGGTGGGGCGCGGGGGCCGCCGCGAGTGTGCAGGAACTACAGGCCGTAGACGCGAAATGTTGCTGTTTGGGTCCAAACAACAACACCCGCACATCCCCTCGATAGGCTCCCGGTGTGCGCATCGCGAGGTTCACCACGGGCGACGACCCGCAGTTCGGCGTCATCACCGGAGACATCGACGAGCTCGGCCAGCCGGCCGACGACTCGCTGGTGACGGTGCTCCGGGGCGACCCGCTCTACACCGGCATCGAGCCCACCGACCAGCAGGTGCGGCTCGCCGACGTGCGTCTCCTGGCGCCGGTGATCCCGCGCAGCAAGGTGGTCGCGATCGGCAAGAACTACGCCGCCCACGCCGCCGAGATGGGGGGCGACCTGCCGCCCGAGCCGTTGATGTTCCTCAAGCCCAACACCAGCGTCGTCGGCCCCGGCGACCCGGTCTTCTACCCCCGGCAGACCACGGAGCTGCACTACGAGGGTGAGCTCGCCGTGGTGATCGGGCGGATCTGCCGAGACGTCCCGGCCGAGCAGGCCACCGACGTGATCCTCGGCTACACCGTCGCCAACGACGTGACGGCGCGCGACCTGCAGCGCAGCGACGGCCAGTGGAGCCGGGCCAAGGGGTTCGACTCGTTCTGCCCGCTCGGCCCGTGGATCGAGACCGACCTCGACCCGCACGACTTCGCCGAGGGGCGCGCCGTGCAGACCCACCTCAACGGCGACCTGGTGCAGGACGGCTCGACCAGGGACCTGGTCTTCGACATCCCGACGCTGGTCGCCCACATCTCGAGCGTGATGACGCTGCTGCCCGGCGACGTGATCCTGACCGGTACGCCGGAGGGCGTCGGGCCGATGCACGTCGGCGACGAGGTCGAGGTGTCGATCGCGGGTCTCGGCACGCTCACCAATAGGGTCGTGGCCCGTGACTGAGACCCCCACGCCCGGCATCCCGACGGCCGACGCGCCCGTCACCGGCGCCGACGTCCGGGTCCGCTTCTGCCCCAGCCCCACCGGGTCGCCGCACGTCGGTCTGGCCCGCACGGCGCTGTTCAACTACGCCTTCGCGCGGCACCACGGCGGCACGTTCGTGTTCCGGATCGAGGACACCGACGCGGCGCGCGACTCCGAGGAGTCGCTGCAGACGGTCCTCCAGGTGATGCGGTGGTGCGGCTTCGACTGGGACGAGGGCGTCGAGAAGGGCGGGCCGCACGGCCCCTACCGCCAGAGCGAGCGGCGCGAGATCTACGACGACGTGGTCGCGCGGCTGCGCGCGACGGCCCACGTCTACGACTGCTTCTGCACCACCGACGAGGTCGACGCCCGCCGCAGGGCGAGCGGCTCCAAGCTCCAGGGGTACGACGGCTTCTGCCGCTCGCTGACCGCCGAGCAGCGCGCCGCCTTCGAGGCGGAGGGGCGCGCGGCGATCCTGCGCTTCCGGATGCCCGACGGTGAGGTCTCCTGGAGCGACCTGGTCCGCGGCGAGATCTCCTTCCACACCGACAACGTCCCCGACTTCGCCCTCTGCCGCGCCAACGGCGACCCGCTCTACACGCTGGTCAACCCCGTCGACGACGCGCTCATGGAGATCACCCACGTGCTCCGCGGCGAGGACCTGCTGTCGTCCACGCCCCGCCAGCTGGCGCTCTACGAAGCCCTGAAGGAGATCGGCGTCGCCCGCCGCACGCCGGCGTTCGGCCACCTGCCCTACGTCATGGGGCAGGGCAACAAGAAGCTCTCCAAGCGCGACCCCGAGGCGAGCTTCCTCGGCTACATCGACGCCGGCTTCACCCCCGAGGGCCTGCTCAACTATCTTGCGCTCCTCGGCTGGGCGATCGCCCCCGACAAGGACGTCTTCACCATGGAGGAGATGTACGCCGCCTTCGACATCGGCGACGTCAACCCCAACCCCGCGCGGTTCGACCTCAAGAAGGCCGAGGCGATCAACGCCGCCCACATGCGGCTGATCTCCCTGCCCGACATGACCGCGCGGGTGGTCCCCTTCCTCGAGCGCGACGGCGTGGTGTCCACGCCGATCACCGCGGGAGAGCGCGAGGTGCTCGACGCCGCCATGCCGCTGGTCCACGAGCGCATCAACAAGCTCACCGAGGCCGGGCCGATGCTCGGCTTCCTGTTCGCCGACGAGCAGTCGTTCACCCGCGAGGAGACGCTCGACGACGCCGGCCGCGACGTCGTACGTGCCGCCCACGACGCCCTCGCGGGGCTGGGGGAGTGGTCGACGGCTGCGATCGACGAGGCGCTGCGCGAGGCGCTGGTCGAGGGGATGGAGCTCAAGCCGCGGCTGGCCTTCGGGCCGGTGCGCGTCGCGGTCACCGGCCGCAAGGTCTCGCCGCCGCTGTTCGAGTCGCTGGAGCTGCTCGGCCGCGAGCGTTCGCTGGGCCGGCTCGCCGGGGCGCTGGAGGGCTGAGGGCGATGAGCGACTGGGTGCCGCCCGCGGGCGGCCCGCCGGAGGGCGAGCCGGGCCCCCAGGAGTCGGGCCAGACCGAGTCCGGCCAGACCGAGTCCGGCCAGATCGAGTCCGGCCAGACCAGGCCGCGGGCGCCGCAGCCGGCGAGCCCGCCACCCGGTCCGCCGGCGTACGGCGCCCCGGTGCCGCTGCCGCCGCCGCCCGGCTACCCCGCGGCCCCGCCGCCGGCCTACCCGCCCCAGGGCTACCCGACCCAGGGCTACCCGGGTCAGGGTCATCCGGCCCAGCCTCACCCCGCGTACCCGCCCGCCGACCCGCCGCCGTACCCCGCTCCCTACGGC
>JAUILS010000022.1 GCA_030432975.1 Actinomycetes bacterium | reverse complement strand
GCGCCGCCCGGCCCTGCTGACTCCCCCGCTCTCCCGCCTGCGCTCGCCCGTCGCTGCGCCGGAGGGCTCGGCCTCCACCCGAGTGCCGGTACTCATCTGGACTGGGTAGTCACCCCGACGCGGCCCGCCCTCCGGTCGCGACAGGATCCTCGCCATGAGCACTCCTACCACCCCTCGCAACAGCAACGGCTTCGCGCTGCAGGCCGGCATCGCCTTCGCGATCGCCCTCTTCGCCATGCTCTTCGGGCTCTGGCTGATGGAGGGAGACGTCTGGATCCGGGCCTTCCTGGCCCTCGGGACCGTCTTCCTGGTCAGCTCGTCCTTCACCCTCGCCAAGGTCGTCCGGGACACCCAGGAGGAGCAGTACGTCTTCGCCCGGATCGACCGGGCCCGCCTCGACAAGCTGCTCGCCGAGCACGACCCGTTCCAGCCCCAGGTCTGACCGACCCACCCGTCCCTCCGGGCCCCCGACCGTTGCGGTCGGGGGCCCGCCCGTCGTCGCGGCGGCCACGATCTAGGATTCCGGGCCATGGCCACCCCGTCCCCCGCTGCGCTCGCCGTGTTCCCCGAGGGCGGGGTCGTGCGTCCGATCACGCGCTGGGGGGAGGACGTGATGCATCGCCCGCAGCAGCCGGTGACGGCGTACGACGAGGAGCTGCGCGCCCTGGTCGCCGACATGGTGGCGACGATGTACGCCGCTGACGGGGTCGGGCTCGCCGCCTGCCAGATCGGCGTCGACCGGGCGGTCTTCGTCTTCGACTGCCCCGACGAGTCCGGCACCTACGTCGCCGGCGTGGTCTGCAACCCCGTGGTGACGCTGCCGGAGGGCAAGGACCGGCATCTCGACGAGGGCGAGGAGGGGTGCCTGTCCTACCCCGGCGCCTTCGTGGACTGCGCCCGCCCCGACGTCGCCACCGCCACCGGCACCGGCGTCGACGGCCGGCCGGTGACCTTCACCGGCGACGGGCTGCTCGCCCGCGCGCTGCAGCACGAGACCGACCACACCCTCGGCACGGTCTTCGGAGACCGGGTCGGCGACAAGGCCCGCAAGAAGCTCCGCAAGGCCCACGACCGCGCCGCCGACGACTACCCGCCCGGCTGGCCCGCCACCCCCTGACCGCGAAACGGCACTCCCGCGCATCGAGACGGCGCTTCTGTGCCCCGAAACGGCCATCCCGTGCTCCGAGACGGCAGCTGTGTCCTCCGAGATGTCATTCCTGCGCACGGGCTGGCAGACGCGCCATGTCGGCCCGTCCGAGTGCCGTCTCGGGGTGCACACGCGCCGTCTCGAGGTGCACACGCGCCGTCTCGGGGTGCACACGCGCCGTCTCGGGGCGCACGCGCGCCATCTCGCGGTCAGCGGCGCTGGGCGACGTAGCAGGCGACGGCGCAGGCCGCGGCCACGTTGAGGGAGTCGACGCCGTCGCGCATCGGGATGACGGCCCGGCGGTCGGCGGTCGCCTGCCAGCGCTCCGACAGCCCGTGCCCCTCGGTGCCGAGCACCAGCGCCACCCGGTCCAGGCCCGCCACCGCCTCTTCGAGTGGGCAGGCGTCCTCGGCGAGCGTGAGCGCCACGGTGGTGTAGCCCCGGGCGGACAGGGACGGCAGGGCGTCGTACCACTCCGGGAGCCGGGTCCACGGCACCGTGAAGACCGCCCCCATCGCGACCTTCACCGCGCGGCGGTAGAGCGGGTCGGCGCAGCGAGGTGACAGCAGCGCCGCGTCCACGCCGAGCGCCGCCCCGCTGCGGATGATCGCTCCGACGTTGGTGTGGTCGACGACGTCCTCGAGGACGAGCACGGTCCGCGCGCCGGTCAGCACCTCCTCCACGGTCGGCAGCGGCCGTCGCTCCAGCGACGCGAGGGCGCCGCGGTGGACGTGGAAGCCGGTGACCTGCTCGGCCAGCGCCTCGGAGACGACGAAGCAGGGTGCCTCGCTGCTGGCCAGCACGTCGGACAGCCCGTCCAGCCACCGCTCGGCCATCAGGAACGACCGCGCCGGGTAGCCCGCCTCCACGGCACGCCGCACGACCTTCTCGCCCTCGGCGAGGAACAGCCCGTGCTCCGCCTCCAGCGCGCGACGCAGCGTCACGTCGCGCAGGTCGCGGTAGTCGGCCAGCCGCGGGTCGGCCGGGTCCGAGACGGGGATGAGCTCAGCCACGCGCCCCATCATCGCCGCCGCTCACCCGCGCGCGACGCCGGGCCGCCCGCAGCGCCAGCCGGTCGGCGTACCGGTCCGGCGCGGCGACCGCGACGACGTCGCCCACGACGATCACGGCGGGAGGGCGGACTCCCCCGGCCGCGAGGTCCTCGGCGAGCGTCTCCAGGCGCGACCAGACCATCCGCTCCCCCGGCATCGTGCCCTCCTGCACGACCGCGACCGGTGTGTCGGTCGCGCGGCCGCCCCTCATCAGGGCGGTCGCGATCGCGGGCGCGTTGTCCACGGCCATCAGCAGCACGAGGGTGCCGCACTGCGCGCCCAGGGCGCCCCAGTTGACCAGCGACTCCGGGTGCCCGGGTGGCAGGTGGCCCGACACCACGCTGACCTCGTGGGCGATCCCACGGTGCGTGACGGGGATGCCGGCCCGCGCCGGCACCGCGATCGCCGACGTCACCCCGGGCACGACGCTGACTGGGACGCCCGCCTCGCGACAGGCGATGACCTCCTCGAAGCCGCGGCCGAACACGAACGGGTCGCCGCCCTTGAACCGTACGACGCGCTGCCCGGCGGCGACCCGCTCGACGAGCAGGCGGTTGATCTCCTCCTGGAGCGCCGACCGGCCGCGCGGCAGCTTGGCGACGTCGACCAGCTCCACGTGGGCGGGCAGCTCGTCGAGGAGCTCCCGCGGGGCGAGCCGGTCGGCCACGACCACGTCCGCGGAGGCAAGGGCGTGGCGCGCCGCGGCCGTGGCCAGGTCGGGGTCCCCGGGACCGCCGCCGACCAGCACCACCTCGGGCGTCCGGTCGTGGGCGTGCGGGGCGGCCAGCCGTCCGTCGCGCAGGGCGGCGAGGATGTCGTCGCGCAGGGCCGCCGAGCGGCGCGGCTCCCGGTTGCCCAGGACCGCCACGGTGACCCCGTCGTGGCGCCCGCTCGCCGGCGTCCAGGCGGTGGCCGCCTCCCCGTCGTCGCTGCGCACGCAGAACACCCGCCGCTCCTCGGCCGCCGCCGAGACGGCCTCGTTGACCTCGGGCCGGTCGGTGGCCGCGACGACGTACCACGCCTCGTCGAGGTCGGCGGGCTCGAACCCGCGTCGCACCCAGGTCAGCTCGCCGGTCCCGCGGCCGCCGGCCATCCCCTCCACCGCGGGGGTGACCTCGGGCGAGACCACGACGACGTCGGCTCCGGCGGCCAGCAGGGTCGGGATCCGCCGCTGGGCGACGGTGCCGCCGCCCACGACCACGACCCGCCTGCCGGAGAGGCGGAGACCGGCGGGATAGGGAGGCGGCGCGGCGGACGACATCACCCCAGTGTGGGTGGCCGCAGGGCCGGACCCGCACTATGGTCCGAGGCATGAGCATCGAACGCCCCGTCGCCCCGAACCCCTATGATCTGCTCCCCGCCACGGCCTCCTTCAGCGTCACCAGCGACGACGTGAGCGAGGGCGCTCCGCTCCGCGACGACCAGGTGGCCGCCCTCGGCAACACCTCGCCGCAGCTCTCGTGGTCGGGTGCCCCGGAGGGCACGCGGTCCTACGTCGTCACCTGCTTCGACCCCGACGCGCCGACGCCGAGCGGGTTCTGGCACTGGGTGCTCGTGGACCTCCCCGCCGACTGCACGTCGCTGCCCGCGGGAGCGGGCGCCGAGGGTGCCGAGCTCCCGGGCAGCGCCTTCATGTGCCGCAACGACGGCGGGGCCCACGCGTTCATGGGTGCTGCGCCTCCGGAGGGCGACATGGTGCACCGCTACTACTTCGTCGTGCACGCCGTCGGCGAGGACTCCCTCGGCGTCGACGCCGACGCCTCCCCGGCGGTGGTGTCGTTCAACCTCGCCTTCAAGACGCTGGGGCGCGCCATCCTGCACGGCACCTACCAGCACTGAGCGCTCGGTCGACCCTCGGGTCAGCGGCCGTCGCCGCCCCCCTGCTCCATCTCGCGCTCGGTGACGTCGTAGCCCTCCGTCTCCGGGTGGCCGTGCTTGCCGTGGGTCATGGCGAACTCCTCCTCCGGCGACAGCACCAGCCGGTGCCGGCCGAAGACCGCGAAGTAGACCAGCCCCAGAGCGAAGAAGATCGCCACCCCGACCACGACGGAACGGTAGGCCTCGTTGAACGGCAGGATCACCAGCGTGACCCCCGCGATCAGGGCCGCCACCAGGGCACCCGGAACGCCGGACGGGCTGGAGTAGGGCCGCGCGACGTCGGCGTACTTCTGCCGCAGCAGGAGGAAGGCCACCATCTGCAGGAAGTAGGCGATGACGGCGCCGAACACCGCGATGTTGAGCAGCTGGCCGGCCACCACGACGGACGCGTCGGTCGCCGACTCCCCCGGCTCGTTGCGGATCGCGCCCAGCCCGAAGACGAGCACGACGCCGATCACCGCACTGGTGACGAGCGCGACGTAGGGGACCTTCCGCTCGCCGGTCAGCGACAGGATCTTGGGGTAGTAGCCCGCGCGCGAGAGGGAGTACATGTTGCGGCCGGCCGCGAACATGATCCCCTGGAACGACGCCACCAGGCCGGCCAGCGCGAACAGCGCCAGCAACGAGGCGATGTTGCTGTTGGGGAAGATGGCCCGGAAGCCGTCGAGGATGGGCTCGCCGCTCGGGGCGATCTCCTGCGCGCCGAGGATGCCGGGGTTGAGGATCAGCACCAGGAACGCGGTGACCAACAGGGTCCACATGCCCATCAGCGAGCCGCGCGGGATGTCCTCCTGCGGGGTGTGCGTCTCCTCCGCCGCCAGCGGCAGCTCCTCGATCCCGAGGAAGAACCAGATCGCGAACGGCAGGGCCGCCAGCACACCGCCGATGCCCATCGGGAGGAACGTGCTGTTGCCGGGCTCCGGGGCGATGTTCCACAGGTTGCCCCACGAGAACTCGCCCGAGACCAGGGCCGCCACGAAGAAGAAGCCGAGCACGCTGAGCGAGATGATCGTGATGACGACGGCGAAGCGGAACGACGCTGCCGCCCCCGCGGAGTTCAGCCCGACGAAGACGACGTAGAAGGCGATCACCCACAGCCACAGGGGCATGGTGAAGCCGAACAGGTCGTCGGTGATCGCGTCGGCGTAGAGACCGGCGAACGTGCCGACCACCGCGGTGGTGATGACGTACTCGATCGTCTCGGCCAGCCCCGTGACATATCCGCCCCCGAGAAGTCACCCGAGATGACGGCGGCCACGCCGAGCGCCCAGAGCGACCAGGCTCCGGCATGACGCTTGAGGCCGCGCTTCTCGAAGTAGTCAGCCCCCGCGTGCTCATAGCTGACGCCGCCGGTCGTGGTGACCTGACGACCGCCGCTGGGATTCTCCGCCACTGTTGTTCCTCTCGTGCGTGCTCGCATCAACGAGACGGGTGAACGCTGCACCGGAGGCGCCCGAGCGGCCCCCGGGGAAGCGGCTGATCGGGAGGCTAGACCTGCGAGGAATCTCACGTAAAGACTTCTGGCCAAATTGGTTTGAACTCAGACCTTTGCCATCAACCGGGGCCGTGTCAGACTGCGTGCTGTGACGGCCGACTCACCCCGCGACCTGAGCCTCACCGAGGTGCTGCTCCGGCCCGTGCGCGGCCACCACGCGTTCGAGGCGTGTGTCGAGCAGCTCGCCACGCTGATCCGTCTGGGGGTCTACCCGCTGGACAGCACCCTGCCCAGCGAACGCGAGCTCGCCCACCGCCTCCAGGTCTCCCGGGCCACGCTGCGCGAGGCGATGGCCGCCCTGCGCGAGGCCGGTCTGGTCGAGACGCGCCGCGGTCGCGGCGGGGGCACCGTCGTCACGATGAAGCCGAAGACCCCCTCGGCCCGCAAGGCGGCGCGCACCAGCCCGGAGCAGCGCGCCGACTGGCGCGACGCCCTCGACTTCCGCGGCGTCGTCGAGCCCGGAGCGGCGTACCTCGCCGCCCAGCGCGACCTCAGCCGGGCCGAGCGCGCCCAGCTCGACGAGGCGCACGAGGCGGTCTCCAGCGCGCGCACCCGGGCCGAGCACCGGCAGGCCGACTCGCGGTTTCACCTGACCATCGCCGCGCTGTCGGCGTCGCCGCGCACGATCGACGCCGTGACGTCGGTGCAGGCGAGCCTGCACGAGATGCTCAGCGCCATCCCGGTGCTCGAGACCAACATCGCCCACTCCGACCGGCAGCACCTGCACCTCCACCACGCGATCCTCGACGGCCGGCCCGAGCGCGCCCGCGCCGCCATGGAGGAGCACTGCGCCGACACCGCCGCCCTGCTGCGGGGTCTGCTCGGATGACCGCGCCCGCCGGTCCCGGTCGACACCCGTCCCACCCCTCCCCCTTGAGAGGACCACGATGACCGCACCCAACGACCGCTACCTCACCGTCGAGGCGCTGCGCGGCCTGATCGAGGCCGACGAGATCGACACCGTCGTGCTCGCCTTCACCGACATGCAGGGCCGGCTGCAGGGCAAGCGGCTCCACGGCCGCTACTTCCTCGACGTCGCACTGGAGCACGGCACCGAGGGCTGCAACTACCTGCTCGCGGTCGACGTCGACATGAACACCGTCGGCGGCTACGCCATCTCCTCGTGGGAGCGCGGCTACGGCGACATGGAGTTCGTCCCCGACTGGGACACCCTGCGCCGGCTCACCCACCTGCCCGCCACGGCGATGGTCCAGTGCGACCTCGTCTGGCTCGACCACTCCCCCGTGCGGCAGTCCCCGCGCACGGTGCTGCGCGACCAGCTCGCGCGGGTCGACGCCGGCGGCTGGGTGGCGCTGGCCGGCACCGAGCTGGAGTTCATCCTGTTCGACACGACGTACGAGGACGCCCACCGGCAGCGCTACCACGACCTCACGCCGGCCAACCAGTACAACATCGACTACTCCATCGTCGGCACCTCCCGGGTCGAGCCGGTGCTGCGCGACCTGCGCAACCACATGTATGCCGCCGGCCTCGACGTCGAGGGCGCCAAGGGCGAGTGCAACCTCGGGCAGCACGAGATCGGCTTCCTCTACGCCGACGCGCTCACCACCGCCGACAACCACAGCGTCTACAAGACCGCCGCCAAGGAGATCGCCAGCCAGCACGGCAAGGCGATCACGTTCATGGCGAAGTACAACGAGCGCGAGGGCAGCTCCTGCCACATCCACCTGTCGCTGCGCGGCAAGGACGGCGGCACCGTCTTCTGGGAGGACGGCGGCCGCACCCCGCTCTACGATCACTTCATCGCCGGCGTGCTCGCCACCATGCGAGAGCTGACGCTCCTCTACGCCCCCAACGTCAACTCCTACAAGCGCTTCGCGGCGGGCTCGTTCGCCCCGACCGCGGTCGCCTGGGGCCTCGACAACCGCACCTGCTCGGTCCGCCTGGTCGGCCAAGGCCCCAGTGCGCGGATGGAGAACCGGGTGCCGGGCGGCGACGTCAACCCCCACCTCGCCCTCGCGGCCATGCTTGCCGGCGGGCTGCACGGCATCGAGCACGAGCTCCCGCTGGAGGACGAGCTGGTCGGCAACGCCTATGCCTCCGACCGTCCGCACGTGCCCACCACCCTCCGTGAGGCGCGCGACCTGTTCCACGGGTCCGCGGTGGCTCGGGCCGCCTTCGGCGACGAGGTGGTCGACCACTACACCAACATGGCCGACGTCGAGCTCGCGGCGTTCGACGCCGCGGTGACCGACTGGGAGCTGTTCCGCTCCTTCGAGAGGATGTGAGGGTGTCCACGCGCACCGCCGTCAGCCACACCGTCCTCAGCCCGGTGACCGAGGCGCCGGTCGCCGAGGTGCCGTCGCTCACGCTCGAGGAGACCGACGCGGCCATCGAGCGCGCGCACGAGGCCTTCGCGTCGTGGCGCGCCGTCGCCCCCGGTGAGCGGGCCCGGCTGCTGCGTGCCTTCGCCGCCGTCGTCGGCGACCACGTCGAGGAGCTCGCCCGGCTCGAGGTCGCCAACTCCGGTCACACCATCGGCAACGCCCGGTGGGAGGCCGGCAACGTGCGCGACTGCCTGAACTACTACTCCGCGGCGCCCGAGCGGCTCTTCGGCCGGCAGATCCCGGTGCCCGGCGGCCTCGACGTCACGTTCTACGAGCCGCTGGGCGTCGTGTCGGTGATCGTGCCGTGGAACTTCCCCATGCCGATCGCGGGCTGGGGCTTCGCGCCGGCGCTGGCGGCGGGCAACACCGTCGTCCTCAAGCCGGCCGAGCTGACCCCGTTGACCGCGATCCGGCTCGGCGAGCTGGCCCGCGAGGCCGGGCTCCCCGAGGGGGTGCTCACCGTGCTCCCCGGCAAGGGCTCGGTCGTCGGCCAGCGCTTCGTCACCCACCCGCTGGTCCGCAAGGTCGCCTTCACCGGCTCCACCGAGGTCGGCAAGCAGATCATGGCCGGCTGCGCCGACCAGGTGAAGCGGGTGACGCTCGAGCTCGGCGGCAAGAGCGCCAACATCGTGTTCGCCGACACCGACGTCGCCGCGGCGGCCGCCTCCGCGCCCGGCGCCGTCTTCGACAACGCCGGCCAGGACTGCTGCGCGCGCTCGCGCATCCTGGTGCAGCGGTCGGTCTACGACGAGTTCCTCGGCCGGCTCCAGGAGGCGGTCTCGGCGCTGCGTGTGATCGACCCCGGCGACGAGGCGAGCGAGATGGGGCCGCTGATCTCGGCGGCCCAGCGCGACAGCGTGCGGCGCTACGTCGGCGAGGCGACCGTCGCGTTCGCCGGCAGCTGCCCGTCGGGTCCGGGCTACTGGCACGCGCCCACCGTCGTCGAGTCGCGACGCACCGACGAGCGGGTGTGGCGCGAGGAGGTGTTCGGCCCCGTCGTGGCCGTGATGCCGTTCGACGACGAGGACGAGGCCGTGGCCCTCGCCAACGACACGGAGTACGGCCTCTCCGGGTCGATCTTCACCGACGACCTCGGCCGCGCGCTGCGCGTCGCCCGCGGCGTCGAGGCCGGCAACCTCTCCGTCAACAGCCACTCGTCGGTCCGCTACTGGACGCCGTTCGGCGGCTACAAGCAGTCCGGCCTCGGACGCGAGCTGGGGCCCGACGCCCCCCAGGCGTTCACCGAGGAGAAGAACGTCTTCCTCGCCCACTAGGCCCCACCGACGGGCCCCAGAGATCCCCGCTCGACCCGAAAGGAACCCCCCATGGCAGGTCGCCTCGACGGCAAGGTCGCCGTCATCACCGGAGCCTGCTCCGGCATCGGTCTGGCCACCGTGCGCCGCTTCGTCGAGGAGGGCGCCAAGGTCGTGCTCGGTGACATCGACGACGCGCGCGGAGCCGAGGTCGTCGCGGAGCTCGACGCGACCCACCCCGGCGCGACGGCGTACCGCCACGTCGACGTGACCGACCCGACCGAGGTCGAGGCGCTCTTCGCCGCCGCGAAGGACACCTTCGGCTCGGTCGACGTCGCCTTCAACAACGCCGGCATCTCACCGCCGCAGGACGACTCGATCCTCGACACCGACCTGGAGGCGTGGCGACTGGTGCAGGAGGTCAACCTGACCTCGGTCTACCTGTGCTGCAAGGCGGCGCTGCCCTACATGCTCGAGCAGCAGTCGGGCTCGATCATCAACACCGCCTCGTTCGTGGCGGTGATGGGAGCGGCCACGTCGCAGATCTCCTACTCCGCCTCCAAGGGCGGCGTGCTCTCGATGAGCCGCGAGCTGGGCGTGCAGTTCGCCCGGCAGGGGGTGCGCGTCAACGCGCTGTGCCCCGGCCCGGTCAACACGCCGCTGCTCCAGGAGCTCTTCGCCAAGGACGCCGGGCGGGCCGCGCGGCGACTGGTGCACGTCCCGATGGGCCGCTTCGGCGAACCCGAGGAGATGGCCAACGCCGTGCTCTTCCTCGCCTCCGACGAGGCGAGCTTCATCACCGCCAGCACCTTCCTGGTCGACGGCGGCATCTCCGGCGCCTACGTGACCCCCCTGTGACGGCGGCGGTGAGCACCCCCCTCATCGGTCTCACGACCTACCGGGAGGAGGCCACCTGGGGGGTGTGGTCGCAGCGCGCCGACCTGCTCCACCACGAGTACGCCGACCAGGTGGTCGCCGCCGGCGGCGTGCCGGTGCTGCTGCCCCCGGCGACCGCCGACCCGGCCCACGCCCGAGCCGTCGTGGCCCGCCTCGACGGGCTGGTCGTCTGCGGCGGCGCCGACGTCGACCCGGCCCGCTACGGGCAGGAGGCCGGGGCCCACACGTCCGGGTGGCGCCCCGACCGCGACGCCTGGGAGGCCGCACTGCTGGCGGCCGCGGAGGAGGCGCGGCTGCCGGTGCTCGGTGTCTGTCGCGGCATGCAGCTGATGGCGGCCGAGGCGGGCGGGTCGCTGGACCAGCACACGCCCGACGTCGTGGGCCACCGCGAGCACTCCCCCGGGCCGGGGGTCTTCGGCACCACCGAGGTCGCCGTCACCGCGGGCTCGCGGGTCGCGGCGATGGTCGGCGATCGGCTCCGGGTGCCGTGCCACCACCACCAGTCGGTCCGCGAGCACCCCGGCTTCACGGTGGTGGCCACGGCTGCGGACGGCACCGTCGAGGCGATGGAGGCCCCCGGCGACCGCTTCTGCGTGGCGGTCCAGTGGCATCCCGAGAAGGGCACCGAGCTCGCGCTCTTCCGCGGGTTGGTCGCCGCCGCCGGGCAGCGGGGCTGACAGAATCGGGGTCGTGGAGGAGACCGACGTCCTGGGGGCGCCGTACACCGTCGAGACCCTCGCCCTGCGACCCGACGACGAGGGCGCTGTCGAGGCCAACCTGGTGCGGCTGCGCGCCGACGGTCCGGCCCGCGGCGCGGTGCTCTACGTGCACGGCTTCTGCGACTACTTCTTCCAGACCGAGTACGCCGCCTGGTGGGCCGCCCGGGGATGGGACTTCTACGCCCTCGACCTGCGCAAGTACGGCCGCTCCCTCCGAGAGCACCAGACGGCCGGCTACGTCGACGACGTCACGGACTACGACGAGGAGCTCGACCTGGCGTGGCAGGCCGTCACCGAGCGCGACGGCCACGACCGGGTGCTGCTCAGCGCCCACTCCACCGGGGGGCTGATCGTCACGCTGTGGGCCCATGACCGCAAGCTGCCGGTGGCCGGCACCGTCCTCAACTCCCCCTGGGTCGACATGCACGGCCCGTTCTGGCTGCGCCTGGGCAGCAACGTGGTCCGCCAGCTCGGCGGCTACCAGCCGCGACGCGAGATCCCCCGCTCGGTCAACCCGTGGTACGGACACGCCCTGCACCGCGACTTCCGGGGCGAGTGGGACTACGACCTGGCCTGGAAGCCGATCGAGTCCTGGCCGGTCTACGCCGGCTGGCTGCGCGCGATCCGCAAGGCCCACGCCCGCCTGCACCGCGGCCTGGACCTCCCCGGGCCGGTGCTCGTGCTCACCTCGGGCCGCACCGGCCGACCCCAGGGGTTGGACGACGAGGTCTTCTCCACCGATATCGTCCTCGACGTGACGCAGATGCGCCGCTGGGCCACCCAGGTCGGACCCCACGTGACCGTGGTGTCCGTCGAGGGGGCGATCCACGACGTGGTGCTGTCGCGCCCCGAGGTCCGGGCCCGGGTCTACGACGAGATCCAACGCTGGCTGTCGGCGTACGTCGACCGGCCGATCCCGACTCTCGCAACGAAGGAGCAACCATGACCGACCAGCCACCTCCCGGCACCCCTCCGCCCGGCTACGGCCCGGCCCCCACCCCGACGCTGCCGCGTCCCGGCGAGCTCGTGGACCGGTTCCTGGCCCGGCTGATCGACTACGTGCTGCTGGCCCTGGTCAACGCCATCCTGGTGTCCGCGCTGGTCGTCGGTGCCCTGATGGGCGACGCCGCCGGCTTCGGCACCTTCGGCGGCGGCACGACCTTCGCCGCGTCCGCGGTGTCCGCCATCCTCAGCAGCGCGCTGGCCCTCGGCTACTTCGCGCTGATGGAGTCCAGCCGCGGCCAGACCATCGGCAAGATGCTGCTGAAGCTGAAGACCACCGGCCCGGACGGTCAGAACCCGTCGCTGGAGCAGGCGATCCGCCGCAACCTGTTCACCGCCTTGGGGATCCTGGGCATCATCCCGATCTTCGGCAGCCTGCTGTCGGCCATGCTGTCGCTGGCCGCGATCGTCCTGATCGCCATCGGCATCAACAACGACACGGTCAACCGGCAGGCGTGGCACGACCACTTCGCGGGCGAGACCCGCGTGTGGAAGGTCGGCTGAGCGCGCGGATCCGGCTCAGGTCGCCAGGAGGGCGACCACGGCGGTGGTGCCGACCACGGCGATGACCACACGCAGCACCGCGGGCGGCAGCCGCCGGCCGATCCGCGCGCCGATCAGCCCGCCGACGACCGAGCCGGCCGCGATCAGGGCGGCGACCGTCCAGTCGACCGGCTCGAGCGCGACGAACACCAGCGCGGCGACGCCGTTGACCACGAGCGACAGCAGGTTCTTGGTCGCGTTGAGGCGGTTGAGGGTGTCGGCGACGCCGTTGCCGAGGATGGCCATCAGCAGCACTCCCTGCGCCGCGCCGAAGTAGCCGCCGTAGACGCCGGCGGTGAGCACCGCCGGCCGCACCCACGGGGCTCCCGTCGCGGGCACGCCGCCGACGTCGGCGTGGCGGCGGGCCACCCACGCGGAGATCCGCGGCTGCAGCACCACGAGCACGACGCCCAGGGCGATCAGCACGGGCACGATGGCCGCGAACGCCGACTCCGGCAGCCACAGCAGGAGCAGCGCCCCCAGCACTCCCCCCGCCAGCGAGGCGGGGACCAGCCGGCGGACGAGCGGCGCCTGGCCGACCAGCTCCGGTCGCCCGGCGAGCGTCCCGGCCGCCGTGCCGGGCACCAGCCCCACGGTGTTGGAGACGTTGGCGGTGACCGGTGGGACGCCGAAGGCGAGCAGGGTGGGGAAGGTCAGCAGCGTCCCGGAGCCCACCACCGTGTTGATGGTGCCCGCACCGACCCCCGCGAGCAGGATCGCGCCCGCCTCGACCGGCGTCATCGGCTCATCCCGACGACGACGCGGGCGTCAGCGTCACGGAGCGCTCGGCGGCTCTCCGCCCCCGGCGGGCGGCGCACCGGTGTCGGGCCGGTCGGCCGTGTCGCCGAGCGGGTCTGCCAGCGGGTCGCCCAGCGGGTCGGACTTCGCCGCCCGGCGCGGGCCGGCAGCGCTCTGCGCCTCGGCGATCGCCGCGGCCACGTCGCGATGCGTGCTGCTGAGCGCGTCGTCCGGGCCGGGGCCGGACGGCAGCTGCGGCTCGCTGGGGCCCATGTCGACCCGGACCCGCGGGCCGCTGCTCTCCTGCGGGATGCCCTGCATGTTGGTCAGCGTCGAGCCGAGGCCCTCCATGGCCTTGCCGATCTCGGACGGCACGATCCACACCTTGTTGGCGTCGCCCTCCGCGATCCGCGGCAGCATCTGGAGGTACTGGTAGGCCAGCAGCGACTGGTCGGGCTGCCCGTCGTGGATGGCCTGGAACACCGTCTGGATCGCCTGGCCCTCGCCCTGAGCTCGCAGGATCGAGGCCTCCCGCTCGGCCTGCGCGCGCAGGATCTGCGACTCCCGCTCACCCTCGGCGTTGAGGATGGCGGACTGCTTGTTGCCCTCGGCGGTGAGGATCGCCGACTGGCGCTGGCCCTCGGCCGACAGGATCAGCGCGCGCTTGTCGCGGTCGGCGCGCATCTGCTTCTCCATGGCGTCCTTGATCGACGGGGGCGGGTCGATGCCCTTGATCTCCACCCGGTTGACGCGGATGCCCCACTTGCCGGTCGCCTCGTCGAGCACGCCACGCAGGCCGGTGTTGATCTCCTCGCGGCTGGTCAGGGTCTGCTCGAGGTCCATGCCGCCGACGATGTTGCGCAGCGTGGTCATGGTGAGCTGCTCGACCGCCTGGATGTAGTGGGCGATCTCGTAGGTCGCCGCCACCGGGTCGGTGACCTGGAAGTAGATGACGGTGTCGATCGACACCACGAGGTTGTCCTCGGTGATCACCGGCTGCGGCGGGAAGCTCACGACCTGCTCGCGCAGGTCGATGAGGTAGCGCACCCGGTCGATGAAGGGCACCACGATGTTGAGGCCCGCCGGCAGCGTCTGCTTGTACTTCCCGAACCGCTCGACGATGCCCGCCCGGGCCTGCGGCACGATCCGCACGGTGCGGGTGAGCAGCACGATGACGAACAGGACCAGCAGGGCGAGGATGATCAGACCCGCGAGCTGCGGCATGAGGGCTCCTTCCAGGGGCCGACGAGGACGTCTGGGGTGGACTCTAGGGTTCGAGCGCGGGCATCGGGTGAACGTAGGCCGTGGCGCCCCGGATCTCCAGGACCTCCACGGTCTCGCCCGGCTCGATGGTCAGCCGCTCGTCGTAGGGCACGGCCGTCCACACCTCACCGGCGAGCTTGATCCGGCCGGGAGCGAGCGAGCTGACGGTCTCGGTGACCAGGCCCTGCCGGCCGACCAGCTTGCCGTGGCCGACCATCAGGTCCGGGCCGCCGTGGAGGCGGCGCACGATCGACGGACGGACCAGAGCCAGCGCCGCCACGGAGGCGCCCGCCGCGGCCAGCACCTGGACCACCACCGGCAGCCCGAGGAGCGCGGTGAGCATGCCCACCAGGGCGCCGAGGGCCAGCATCAGCAGGATCAGGTCGAACCCGATGACCTCGGCGACGCCCAGCACGATGGCAGCGCCCAGCCAGGCCTCCCACAGGTGGTCGCGCAGCCAGTCCATTTCGCCAGCCTAGCCCGCGGGTCACGCGCCCACGGGCGAACGGTCCCCTGCCTGCGCCGTCGTGTCGCCGCCGACCCCGTCGGGTCCGCTCGCCGAGCCTCGGCCCTCGGCCCGGTGCCGGGCCTCGCGCCGGGCCGCCCACCGACCGTCGTCGGAGCGGGTCAGCCGCAGCGGCATGCCGAAGGTCGTCGACAGGTTCTCCGCGGTGAGGACGTGGTCGAGCAGCCCGGCGGCGACGACCTTGCCCTCGCGGAGCATGAGCGCATGGCTGAAACCCGGAGGGATCTCCTCGACGTGGTGGGACACCAGCACGGTCGCCGGCGCGTCGGGGTCGAAGGCCAGCCGGGACAAGGTGGCCACCAGGTCCTCGCGCCCGCCGAGGTCCAGCCCCGCGGCCGGCTCGTCGAGGAGGAGCAGCTCGGGGTCGGTCATCAGGGCGCGGGCGATCTGGACGCGCTTGCGCTCGCCCTCGCTCAGCGTGCCGAACGTGCGGTCGGCGAGCCCGGCGACACCGAGCTCGACGAGCAGGTCGTGCGCCCGGTCGTGGTCGAGCTGCTGGTAGTCCTCGGTCCACCGGCCGACGACGGCGTACGACGCCGACACGACGACGTCGCGCACCCGCTCCTGGCGGGGCAGGCGGTCGGCGAGCGCCGCGCTGGTGACGCCGATCCGTGGCCGCAGCTCGAACACGTCGACGGTGCCGAGCACCTCGTCGAGGACGGCGGCCAGGCCGGCCGACGGGTGCAGGGCGGCGGCCGCCACCTGCAGCAGGGTGGTCTTCCCCGCGCCGTTGGGACCGAGCACCACCCAGCGCTCGTCCTCCTCGACCGTCCAGGTGATCGCGTCGAGCAGCGTCGCCTCGCCCCGCCGGACCGTGACGTCGGCGAACTCGAGGACGGGCGGCATGGGAGCCACCCTAGCGACCCCGCAGCGCCGCACCGCGAGCGGTCGTCAGCGCGTTCTCAGTGCCGATCGCCGGGCAGATCGCCGGTGCAGATCGCCGGTGCGGATCGCCGGTGCGGATCGTCAGCGCTGGGCGACGACGCCGACGCCGAAGCCGTAGCCCTCCGCGTTGGCGTTGAGGGGAGAGGCGAAGGTCGCCGCGAGGGCGAGCATGCCCGCCACGGCGGCGAGGACCACACGTGCCTGCTGAGGAGCCATGACCCCAGGATCGGTCGGCCGCGCGATCCGCGTGGCCGAATGGGGATTTCTTTACCTTCGGGCTGGCGTGGCCCGGCTCCGTGCCCAGCGAGCGGGCGTCCCGGTGGGCGACCGGTCGCCCGGGATACCCTCGGCGTCGATGAACGCCTCCGGACCCGCCGCCGAGCCGAGCACCCTGTTGCTCACCCTCTCCGGGCAGGACCGGCCCGGCGTCACCTCGGCGGTCTTCGACAGCCTCTCGCGCGCCGGCGTGGAGGTGGTCGACATCGAGCAGATCGTCCTCCGGGGCCGGTTGATCCTCGGCGTCCTGGTGACCGCTCCCCGGGAGTGGAAGCGACTGCGCGACGACGTGACGGCCACGGCGGAGGCGCTCGGCATGCAGGTGGAGGTCGAGCGAGGCACCGGCGACAACCGAGCACGCCGCGCGGGCCGGGCACATGTGACGGTCATCGGCACGCCCCTCAAGGCGTCCGCCTTCTCCGCGGTGGCGGGCCGGATCGCCGACAGCGGGGCCAACATCGACCGGATCGAGCGGATGGCGCGCTATCCCGTCACCGCGATCGACCTGCACGTCTCCGGCGCCGACCCCGACCGGCTGCGCACGGTGCTCGCCGCGGAGGCTGCCCGGCAGTCCGTCGACATCGCCGTCCAGCCCGCGGGCCTGCTGCGACGGGGCCTGCGACTGATCGTGATGGACGTCGACTCCACCCTGATCCAGGGCGAGGTGATCGAGATGCTCGCCGCCGAGGCCGGCTGCGAGCGCGAGGTCGCCGAGGTGACCTCTCGGGCGATGCACGGCGAGCTCGACTTCGAGCAGTCGCTGCACGAGCGGGTGGCGCTGCTGGACGGGCTCGACGCGGCGGCGCTGGACCGGGTCTACGACGCCATCGAGCTGACGCCGGGCGCGCGCACCCTGGTGCGCACCCTGCGGCGGCTGGGCTACCGCTTCGCGCTGGTGTCGGGGGGCTTCAGCCAGATCACCGACCGGCTGGCCGACGACCTTGGCATCCACTACTCCCGCGCCAACGAGCTCGAGATCGTCGACGGCCGGCTCACCGGGCGGATCGTGGGCGACGTGGTCGACCGGGCCGGCAAGGCCACCGCGCTGCGCCACTTCGCCGACCAGGTAGGCGTCGCCACCGAGGCGGTGGTCGCCATCGGCGACGGGGCCAACGACCTCGACATGCTCAACGCCGCCGGCCTCGGCATCGCCTACAACGCCAAGCCGGTCGTCCAGGACGCCGCCGACACGGCGGTCAACGTGCCCTACCTCGACACGATCCTCTATCTCCTCGGCATCACCCGGGAGGAGATCGAGGCGGCCGACGCCGCCGCGGGCTACACCACTCCCGCGCCGCCCGTCTGACCCTCGAGCGCGGCGCTCAGCGCGAGCCGACGTGGTACGCCGTCAGCGTGGCGCCGCCGTAGTCCAGCTCGGCCCAGCTCACCTCGAGGTCGAACACCGCGGTCGAGGCGGGCGTGAACCCGCCGGCCATCGCCACCAGCGCGGCCGGGTCGCCCTCACCGTCGTCGAGCAGCTGGGCCAGCGTCGCGATGGTCGGGTTGTGCCCGACGACCACCAGGCTGCGCACCTCGGGGTCGACCAGCCGGATCAGGTCGAGTGCCGACTGGTCGTCGGCGTGGTAGAGCGCGCGGTCGAGCGACGCGTCGAGGGACCAGCCGGCGCCGGCCGCGAGCGCGGCGTAGGTGCGGGCGGCCCGCACCGCCGCCGAGACCAGGGCCGCCTCGGCGCTCACCCCGAGATCCGCGAGCCACCGGCCGGCGGCCCGGGCGTCCTCCGCACCGGCCTCGGCCAGCGGGCGGTCGAAGTCGGAGCTGTCGGCGTAGCCGGCCCGAGCATGACGCATCAGCACCAGGCGGCGGACTGGCGGTGGAGTCACGGGCGACACTGTCGCATTCTCACCGGGGCCGTGTCATGACCCTGCCGGGGGGTTTCCACGCCCGGGTGGGGGCGGGAGCGCCCTCAGGCGCCCATCGCGTGGAAGCCGCCGTCGACGTGCACGATCTCGCCCGTCGTGGCGGGGAAGAAGTCCGACAGCAGAGCGCAGACCGCCTGGGCCGTCGGGGTCTGGTCGCTCTCGTCCCAGCCGAGCGGCGCCCGCGTGGTCCACATCGTCTCGAGCTCCTCGAAGCCCGGGATCGCCTTCGCCGCCAGGGTCTTGAGCGGCCCGGCGGAGACCAGGTTGACCCGGATGCCGTCGGGGCCGAGGTCGCGCGCGAGGTAGCGGGAGCACGACTCCAGACCCGCCTTGGCCACGCCCATCCAGTCGTAGGCCGGCCAGGCGACCGTCGCGTCGAACGTCAGGCCCACCACCGAGCCGCCGTCGGCCATCAGCGGCCGGCAGGCGAGGGCCAGGGACTTCAGGGAGTACGCCGAGACCTGCACCGCCTGCGCGACGTCCTCCCACGGACCGTCGAGGAACTTGCCGCCGAGCAGCGTCTCGGGGTTGCCGTAGGCGATGGAGTGCACCACCCCGTCGAGACCGTCGACGTGCTCACGCACGAGGGCGGGCAGCCGCTCGAGGTGCTCGGGGTCGGTCACGTCGAGCTCGAGCACCGGAGGCTCGGAGGGCAGCCGCTTCGCGATCCGCTTGGTGATGTTGAGCGCCCGCCCGAAGTTGGAGATCAGCACCGTGGCGCCCTGCTCCTGGGCGACCCGGGCGGTCGCGAAGCCGATCGAGGTGTCCATGGTGACGCCCGCCACCAGGATCCGCTTGCCGTCGAGGATGCCCATCCGTTGCGCTCCGTTCGTGTGTCGTGTCGTGGCCGCGTGTCCGGTGCCGGCGCGGACCGTCCCTCGTTGTCCCTGCGTCAGTGACCCATGCCGAGGCCGCCGTCGACCGGGATGACCGCCCCGGTGACGTAGGTCGCCGCGGGCGAGGCCAGCCAGGTCACCGCTCCGGCGATCTCGTCGGGGCTGGCGTAGCGACCGAGCGGCACCTGCTGCTTGATGGTGGCCTTCTGCTCGTCGGTGAGGACGCCCGTCATGTCGGTCTCGATGAACCCGGGGGCGACGACGTTGGCGGTGATCGAGCGCGCCCCCAGCTCACGGGCCAGCGACCGCGCCATCCCGACCAGGCCGGCCTTGGAGGCGGCGTAGTTGACCTGCCCGGCCGAGCCGAGCAGCCCCACCACCGAGCTGATGAACACGATGCGCCCCCGCTTCAGCCGGAGCATCCCCTTGGCGGCGCGGCGGGCCACCCGGAAGGCTCCGGTGAGGTTGGTGTCCAGCACCGACTGCCAGTCGTCGTCCGACATCCGCAGCACCAGCGTGTCCTTGGTGATCCCCGCGTTGGCCACCAGGACCTCGACCGGGCCGTGCGCCTCCTCCACGGTGGCGAACGCCGCGTCGATGGACGCCTGGTCGGTCATGTCGCAGCGCACGTCGAGCGCGCCCTCGGGCGCGCCGCCGCTGCGGGTGGTCACCGCCACCCGGTCGCCCTGGGCCAGGAAGGCCTCGGCGATCGCCCGGCCGATGCCACGGTTGCCTCCGGTGACCAGGACCGACCGGCCACCCACGCTGTCGTCAGAGTCGCTCACGAGGCTCGACGCTAGCGACTACCGGGGAGTAGGCGAAAGCGGCTCACTCGTCTTCGAGACGGAAGCCGACCTTCATGCCCACCTGGAAGTGCTCGACGGCGCCGTCCTTGACCTGGCCGCGGATCTGGGTGACCTCGAACCAGTCGAGGTGGCGCAGCGTGCGACCGGCCCGGTCGATGCCGTTGCGGATGGCCTGGTCGACGCCGTCGGGGCTGGTCCCGACGATCTCGGTGACACGGTAGGTGCGGTTGGACATCGGGGCCTCCCGGGCGCTCGTCGCATCTGCTGGGGCCTTGATGCTAGCGACGTACGATGGAACCCATGCCCGACCGCCACCGTGACGACGCCGTCCGGATCACCACGGCGCGGCCCAGCCCTGCGGCGGACACCGCCGCGCGTCAGCGCCGCTACCTCTACTCGATGGCGCTGCGCACCCTCTGCGTGGTCGGGGCGGTCGTGGTCGGCCCCGGCTGGCTCCGCTGGGTGCTGATCGCCGGCGCGGTAGCGCTGCCGCAGATCGCCGTCTTCGCCGCCAACGCCGTCGACCGCCGCACCGACGACCTGGATCTGCGCGGGCCCGACCCGGTCGGCCGACAGCTCCCCGGCCCCGACCGGATGGACGGACCGCACCGCTGACCGGACCGCCCGACTGGCGCGGCGGCCGGGGGTCTGACCCGCCCGGCCGGCTCATTGTCCTGACCCCCGGGTCGTGCAACAATCAACATCAGTGAGCCCGGTCTCCCCCGTCTGGGTTCACGGAAGGTGCCGGACGGCTCCCCCCGTGGCTGTCCGGCACCTTTTTGTCTGCCATCCTCGGCGGCTGCCGCCGACCGGCTCGGGGCGTCGCGCTGGTCAGCCGCCGATGGCCGACATCGGCCGGTCCGGCTGCAGGAACGTCGGGTCGTCGATGCCGTGGCCGGGACGCTTGCCGAGCATGGCGACCACCCACCGGTCGGCGATCTCCTCGTCGGTCGCTCCGTCGCGCAGGGCGGTGCGGAGGTCGGACTCCTCCCGGGCGAACAGGCAGTTGCGCACCTGGCCGTCGGCGGTCAGCCGGACCCGGTCGCAGTCGCCGCAGAACGGTCGGGTCACCGAGGCGATGACACCGACCGTGGCCGGCCCGCCGTCGACCAGGAACAGCTCGGCGGGGGCGCTCCCCCGCGGCTCCCGGGCCGGCTCGAGCGTGAACTCCGCCTCCAGCCCGGCCAGGATCTCCTCGGCGACGATCATCTCGGTGCGCCGCCAGTGGTGCTGGGCGTCGAGCGGCATCTGCTCGATGAACCTCAGGTCGTAGCCCTCGGCGATCGCCCACCGCAGCAGCTCGGGCCCCTGGTCGTCGTTGAGCCCGCGCAGCAGCACCGCGTTGACCTTGACCGGGCCGAGGCCGGCCGCCTTCGCCGCTGCCAGGCCGGCCAGGACGTCGTCCATGCGGTCGCGGCGGGTGATCTCGGCGAACGTCTCGCGGCGGATGCTGTCGAGGCTGACGTTGACCCGGTCGAGGCCGGCGTCCTTGAGCGCCTGCGCGTTGCGGGCCAGCCCGAGGGCGTTGGTGGTCAGCGAGATCTCGAGGTCGGGCCCGGCCGCGCGGGTGCGGGACACGATGTCGACCAGCCCGCGCCGCACCAACGGCTCACCGCCGGTGAAGCGCACCTCGCGGATGCCGAGCAGCCGCACCCCGATGTCGATCAGCCGCACCACCTCGTCGTCGGTGAGCACGGTGTCGTCGGGCAGCCAGTCGAGCCCCTCGGCGGGCATGCAGTAGGAGCAGCGCAGGTTGCAGCGGTCGGTCAGCGAGACCCGGAGGTCGGTCGCCACGCGGCCGTAGCGGTCGGCCAGCTCACGTGTCGTCACCCGGCCGAGTGTAGGCGGTGGCACCCACCGCGCGCTCCTCCCGCCCCGCCGGACGTCGGGCTCGCCCCGCCGGGCTAGCCTCGACGCCGTGCGGTCGCTGGCCTTCCTCCTCACTCGCCGGTGGGTGCTGCTCGCCCTCGTGGTGGTGCTGCTCTCGACGCTGGCCTGGCAGCTGGGCCAGTGGCAGTTCCGGCGGCTGGATGACCGCCAGGAGCGCAACGCCACCACGCTGCGCAACGAGAGCGCCGACCCGGTCCCGGTGACCGACGTGCTGGCCGTGGGACGACCGGTCGACGCTGCGGACGAGTGGCGGCTGGTGACGGCCGAGGGGGAGTACGCCGTCGACGACACCGTGATCGTGCGCTACCGCACCCGCGACGGCGAGTCGGGCGTCGACGTGGTCGTCCCCCTGGTGCTGGCCGACGGCACGGCGGTGCTGGTCGACCGTGGCTGGCTGCTCAGCGACAACAACGCCACCGCGACGCCGGACGTGCCGACCCCGCCGGCGGGGCCCGTGACGGTCACCGGCTGGGTGCGGGCCGACGCCGAGGGCGACTCGACCCGGGTCACCGACCAGAGCACCCGCGCCATCTCCAGCGTGGCGATCGGCGAGGCGCTGGACCGCCCGCTGCTCGGGGGGTTCCTGGACCTGACGGCGGAGGATCCCGAGCCGGCGACCCCGCTGCTCGCGGCGGAGCCGCCCGACCTCGGCAACGGACCACACTTCTTCTACGGCCTCCAGTGGTGGTTCTTCGCCCTGCTGGCCGTGGGCGGCTACGTCTTCCTGGCGTACGACGAGTGGCGGCGCCGGCGGCACCCGGACCGGGTCCGGCCGACCGCCGCCGAGCGGCTCAGGCGGAGCCGGTGAGCTCCTCGGCAGGGTCGGCGGTCGCGTCGTCGCGCCGGTCCTCGGCGAACTGCGTGCGGTAGAGGTCGGCGTAGAGCCCGCCGGCGGCCAGCAGCTCGGCATGGGTGCCCCGCTGCACGATGCGGCCCTCGTCGAGGACCAGGATCAGGTCGGCCTCGCGCACCGTCGAGAGCCGGTGGGCGATCACCAGCGACGTCCGGCCCGCCAGCGCGGCGTCGAGGGCCCGCTGGACGGCGGCCTCCGACTCGCTGTCGAGGTGCGCGGTGGCCTCGTCGAGCACCACGACCGAGGGCGCCTTGAGCAGCAGCCGGGCGATCGCCAGGCGCTGCCGCTCGCCTCCGGAGAGGCGGTAGCCGCGGTCGCCCACGACCGTCTCGAGGCCCTCCGGAAGCGACCGCACCAGCGTGGCGATCTGGGCCGACTCGAGGGCCGCCCACACCTCCGCGTCATCGGCGTCGGGGCGGGCGTAGAGCAGGTTGGCGCGGATCGTGTCGTGGAACAGGTGGGCGTCCTGGGTGACGTAGCCGACGGTGTCCTCCAGGGACTGCAGCGACACCTCCCGCACGTCCTGCCCGCCGACCCGGACGGTGCCCTCGCGGACGTCGTACAGCCGGGCGACCAGGTGGGTCATCGTGGTCTTGCCGGCGCCCGAGGGACCGACCAGCGCGACCATCTGGCCGGGCTCGGCGGCAAAGGTGATGTCGCGCAGCACCGGGCCGGTGTCCCGGGTCTCGGTGCGGGCGACCGACTCGAGGGAGGCCAGCGAGATCTCGTCGGCGCGCGGGTAGGTGAAGCCGACGTGGTCGAACTCCAGGCGGGCGCTGCCCCGGGCGAGGTCGGGGGCGTCGGGGCGCTCCCGGATCATCGACGGGAGGTCGAGCACCTCGAAGACTCGCTCGAAGCTGACCAGGGCGGTCATCACGTCGATGCGCACGTTGGAGAGCCCCTGGAGGGGGCCGAGCAGCCGGAGCAGCAGGGCCGCGAGCGCCGTCAGGGTGCCGATGGTGAGCGTGCCGTCGATCGCCAGGTGCCCGCCGACGCCGTAGACCAGCGCGGTCGCCAGCGCCGGCACCGCCATCATCGTCGCAACGAAGAGCCGGGTGAT
>JAUILS010000262.1 GCA_030432975.1 Actinomycetes bacterium | reverse complement strand
CTGCCCTGGTCGCTCCTGGCGGGGCTGCTGCTGGGCTACTGCGTGATGCTGTCCTACGGCCTGCCGCTGCTGGGCATCCTCGCGCTGACGGTGCTCTGGCTGGGCCGGAGCTGGCGACCGCTGGTCCCCGCGGCCCTCGCGGCGTCCGCCGTGGTGCTGGCCTTCGCGGCCTACGGCTTCTTCTGGTGGGAGGCCCTGGGCGTGCTGAAGGGGCGCTACTTCGAGGGCGTCGCCGGGCGCCGCCCGCCGGCGTACTGGATGTGGGGCAACCTCGCCGCCCTCACCTTCGCCGCCGGCCCGATGCTCTGGCCCGGGCTGGCCGCCGCGGCGTCCCGGTGGCGGCACTGGCTGGCCGAGGCGCGGGTGCCCCTGGCGTTGGCGGGGGCCGGCGCCGCGATGGTGCTCGCCGCCGACCTCTCGCAGATGAGCCGGGCGGAGGTCGAGCGGATCTGGCTGCCGTTCGTGCCCTGGATGCTCGTCGCCTGCGCGCTGCTGCCCGAGCGGTGGCGCGAGCGCGGGCTGTGGGTGCAGGTCGGCTTCGCGGTGGTGGTGCAGCACCTGCTGTTCACCGGGTGGTGATCGCCCACTCCCGCGCCGCTGCGGCGACTGGTGTCATGCCCGGGACGGCCTGACGTCGCCGTACGCCCGCGGAAGTGGGCAAAGAAGGGCGACCTCAGCGCAGCGGCGCCGTGGCGAACGCCGGCAGCCCCTCGTCGGGGCCGATCGCGGCGGTGAAGCCGAGCTGGGCCGCGGCGAGGGCCGGGGAGGCGACGATGTGGCGCACGTCGCCGAGGCGGTACTCCCCCGTCGTCAGCGGCTCGACCGGCGAGGCCGCCCCCACGGCGACCAGGCGGGCCACGTCGGCGATCGACACCGGGCGGCCCGAGCAGACGTTGTAGGCGGCGTACGACGACGGCGGCGCGGCGGACACCGCGTCGAGGGCGGCGAGGTTGGCGCGGGCCACGTCGTCGACGTGCACGAAGTCGCGCATCTGGCCGCCGTCCTCGAAGACCCGCGGTGGCTCCCCGCGCTCCAGCGCGGACCGGAAGATGGCCGCGACGCCGGAGTACGGCGTGTCGCGCGGCATCCCGGGCCCGTAGACGTTGTGGTAGCGCAGCGCGACCACCCGGCCGCCGCCCTGGCGGGCCCACGCGGCGGCGTAGTGCTCCTGGGCGACCTTGCTGGCGGCGTAGGAGCTGCGCGGGTCGACCGGCGCGTCCTCGGGCACCAGCTCCCAGCTCATCGGGCCGCCGCAGACCGGGCAGAGGTTCTCGAAGAGCCCGGCGTCGAGGTCGGCGACCGCGCGCGGCCGGGCCGGCTGCACCCCGTGGTCGGCGCAGGCGTAGCGCCCCTCGCCGTAGACCACCATCGACGACGCCAGCGCCAGCCGCTCGACGCCGGCGGCGTGCATCGCGGCCAGCAGGGCGGCGGTGCCGAGGTCGTTGTGGGCGGCGTACGCCGGCAGGTCGGCGACGGTGACGCCGGCGCCGACGATGGCCGCCTGGTGGCAGACCGCGTCGACGCCCGCGAGCAGCGGCCCCCACGACTCCGCGTCGCGCACGTCGAGACGGTGGGTGCCGTCGGGCGCGTCGGTCGACCCGTGCGCCTGCGGGACCATCAGGTCGACGGCGACCACCTCGTCGCCGCGAGCGGCCAGCGCCCGGGCCACCGCTCCCCCGATGAAGCCGGCCGAGCCGGTCAGCAGCACCCTCACCAGCGGCCGCCCGGCGGGTCGTAGGTCAGCTCGATGCCCTCGGCCCAGGTCGCGCACGCGCAGCCGTCGGGCTCGGGCAGGTCGGCGATGACGTCGGCGAGCAGCCCCTTGAGCCGCTCGATGTTGCGCGCGAAGAGCGCGAAGACCTCGGCCTGGCCGACGCCCTCGCCCTCCGCGACGCCGGCGTCCATGTCGGTCACCAGCGCGACGGCGGAGTAGCAGATCTGCAGCTCACGGGCGAGCACGGCCTCGGGGTGGCCGGTCATGTTGACCAGCGTCCAGCCCTGGGCGGCGTACGACCGCGACTCGGCGCGGGTCGAGAACCGCGGACCCTCGATGACCACCATGGCGCCCCCACGCTTGACCGACGGGTCGGCCGCCACCACGGCGTCGGAGAGCCGCGGGCAGTAGGGGTCGGCGAACGGCACGTGCACGGCGCCGGCGTCGACGTAGGTCGCCAGCCGGCCGCTGGTGCGGTCGACCAGCTGGTCGGGCACCACCAGGTCGCCGGGCGCCACCTCGTCGCGGAGCCCGCCGACGGCGCACGGCGCGAGCACCTGCCGCACCCCGAGCGAGCGCAGCGCCCACAGGTTGGCGCGGTAGTTGATCCGGTGCGGCGGATACTCGTGGTGCGGCCCGTGCCGGGGCAGGAACGCCACCCGTCGCCCACTGACCTCGCCGATCGCCAGCTCCCCCGACGGGGCGCCGTACGGCGTGTCGACGGCGACGCTGACCGGGTCGTCGAGGAACGCGTAGAAGCCGCTGCCCCCGATCACCGCGATGTCGGCGCGCACCCACGACGGGTGCTCGGGGCCGGGGGCTGGCTGCTCGCTGGGGCTCACGGGTCCACTGCTCACGCCGCCACTCTGTCAGGCGCAGCGCAGCCCGGGCAGGGCGGCGCCGCGGGCGTCACCGTTCGGTAAGGCCGAGGCGTCGCGAATGTCGCGGCGACGCGTCGCGAATGCCGCGGCGAGGCGTCGTGGGTTGTCAGGCCTCCGAGAGGGCGGTGCCCCGGGCCAGCGAGACCCGGGCGGCCGCGGCCGCGGCCAGGGTCCCGGCGGCGATCACGGCCGCGAAGGCGTTGAGCGACGGGTATCCCCACGCCCCGACGATGACGCCGGCGACGCCTCCGGCGAGCGCGGCGGCGACGTTCATCAGCAGGTCGGCCGCCCCCTGGATGTCGGTGCGCGACTCGAGCGGGGCGTGCTCGGCGATCAGCGTCGACGAGGCGACCGTCGCGAGCGACCAGCCGAAGCCGAGGAGGAACAGACCCGCGAAGATCTGCCACGAGCTGCCCTCCGGCGACCGGCCGCTGAAGAACAGGCTGACCAGCAGCACCACGCCGCCGATCGCCACCGTGGTCGCGCGCCCCAGCCGGTCGGCCGCCCACCCCGACAGCGGAGCGAAGGCGAACATCCCGAGCACGTGGACCGAGATCACGAGGCCGATCACCCGCAGCTCGGCGCCGCCGTGCTCCATGTGGAGCGGCGTCATCACCATCACCGCGACCATCACGGCATGGGCGGTGCCGAGGCCGGCGGTCGCGGCGAGCAGCACCGGGCGCTCGCGTGCGGCGGCGACCACGCGGGCCCACGAGGTGCCCTTCGGGCCGGCCGGCGCCGCGCCCGCGTGCTCCCGCGCGACGAAGAGCGGGTCGGGCCGCAGGAACAGCCACACGACCAGCGCCGCGAGCAGCATGCCGATGCTGCCGAGCGCGAACGGCCCGGTCAGCACGGGGATGCCGAGGGCGTCGGCGACGTCCTGGGCGAGCCCGGTCAGGTTGGGCCCGGCGACCGCGCCGATGGTCGTCGCCCACACGACGATCGCCAGGGACCGGCCGCGGGTGCTGGCGGAGGCCAGGTCGGTGGCGGCGTAGCGCGCCCCGAGGTTGGCCGCGGTGGTCGACCCGAGCAGGAGGGCGCCCACGAGCAGCACCGTCATCGAGTCGAGGACGCCGGCGAGCACCACGACGAGCGCACCGAGCGCGCCGAGCAGGAAGCCGGTCACCATGCCGACCCGGCGGCCGCGGACGGCCATCACCCGGGCCAGGGCGTACGACGCCACGGCGGTGCCGAGCACCTGGAACGTCTGCGCCAGCCCGGCCATCTTCTCCGAGCCGGAGATGTCCTTGGCCAGCAGCGACGCGGTGGCGATGCCGATGGTGATGCCCACCGCGCCGAGCGCCTGACCGGCGACCAGGGTGCCGAGGGTGCGGCGCTGGACGGCGTGCAGGTCGGGCGTGCTCACCTCTCGCTCGCCGGCAGCTCGAGGGCCCTCCAGACCGCGGCCCACACCTGCTTGGGCGGCACCCCGTCGCTCAGCGCCTGGCCCGCGGTGCGCGAGCCGAGGTCGGCCATCACGAACTGGTCGGCCCAGTGGTGGGCGTAGCCGGCGCCCAGCGCGTGCTCGAGGCGCGACCAGAACTCGGTGTGCCTCATCCGGTGGCCTGTCCG
>JAUILS010000261.1 GCA_030432975.1 Actinomycetes bacterium | reverse complement strand
CGTCGTCGAGGGCGACGGCCAGCGCGGTCGTGGGGGGCTCGTGCGAGCCGTCGGCCACCTCGACCCGCGGGTGGTCGCGGGTGCCGCGCACCCGGACGTGGATGGGGGCGCCGGCGTGGAGCAGGGCATTGGTCACGAGCTCGGAGACGCCGAGCTGGGCGCACTCGATGAGATCCTGCCGACCGAGGTCCTCGCACACGCTCGTGACCCAGCGGCGCGCGGCAGACGCGGCACGCGGGTCGGCGCCGAGCGTGAGCTCGGGGCGGCTGAGCGGCATGGTGGTCCTCGGAGTGCGGTGGTCTCGAGTCGGGTTCTACCCCTGCCAGAACCCAGCCAAACACCGGAAGTTGAACTTTTTCGGATTTTCCCCGATCCGGTGCGGCGCGGGACACTGGTCCCATGACCGCTGCGGAGACCGCCACGTCCGAGGAGAACCGCCCGCACCGGGTGGTGGTGATCGGCTCCGGCTTCGGGGGCCTGTTCGGCACCCAGGCGCTGCGCCGCTCGCCGGTGGAGGTGACGATGGTCGCCAAGACCACCCACCACCTGTTCCAGCCCCTGCTCTACCAGGTCGCCACGGGCATCCTGTCGCAGGGCGAGATCGCCCCTCCCACGCGGGAGATCCTCAGTCGGCAGGACAACGCGAAGGTCCTGCTCGGCGAGGTGACGGCGATCGACGTCGACGCGCGCACGGTGACCTCCCAGGTGCTCGGCCGCAGCACGGTGACGGCGTACGACTCGCTGATCGTGGCGGCCGGCGCCTCCCAGTCGTACTTCGGCAACGACCACTTCGCCGAGCACGCCCCGGGCATGAAGAGCATCGACGACGCCCTCGAGCTGCGGGGCCGCATCTTCGGGGCGTTCGAGATGGCCGAGCTCGGCGCCAGCCGCGGTGACGACATCGACCACCTGCTGACCTTCGTGGTGGTCGGCGCCGGGCCGACCGGCGTGGAGATGGCCGGGCAGATCGCCGAGCTCGCCCACCGCACCCTCAAGCGTGACTTCCGGGCGATCAACACCCGGCAGGCACGGGTGATCCTGGTCGACGCCGCGGAGCAGGTGCTGCCGCCGTTCGGCGAGAAGCTCGGCGCGCACACCCAGCGCAAGCTCGAGCAGCTCGGGGTGGAGGTGCGGCTCGGCGAGATGGTGACGCACGTCGACGAGCGCGGCATCACGCTGACCGCCAAGGACGGCACCAGCGAGCGGGTGGCCTCGGTGACCAAGGTGTGGGCCGCCGGCGTCCAGGCCTCCTCGCTGGCGCAGACCCTGGCCGAGCAGACCGGCGCCGACCTCGATCGGGCCGGCCGGATCGCGGTCAACCCCGACCTCACGCTGCCCGGACACCCGGAGATCTACGTCGTCGGCGACATGATCGACCTCGACCACCTGCCCGGCGTCGCGCAGGTCGCGATCCAGACCGCCAAGTACGCCGCGAAGTCCATCGACCGCCGGGTGCGGGGCAAGGAGCCCCAGGGGCCCTTCCGCTACCTCGACAAGGGCTCGATGGCGATCATCTCCCGCTTCCGCGCCGTCGCCGTGATCGGCCGCTTCCGCTTCACCGGGCTGGTGGCCTGGCTGCTGTGGCTGGTCATCCACCTGCTCTACATCGCGGCGTTCAAGAGCCGCGTGACCGCGCTGCTGCACTGGATCATCTCGTTCCTCGGCCGCGGGCGCTCCGAGCGCACCACCACCGAGCAGCAGATCTTCGGGCGGGCCGCGCTGGCCCGGATCGAGGGAGGTGCTGCGGCGCTGGTCTCAGCCCCGGGCGACTACGACGCCAACCGGGTCATCGAGCAGCTCCGCGAGGAGCTGGAGGCCCGGGCCCGCGAGGAGGCCAGGCTCACCGACGCCCGGGAGCGCGGCGTCCACCGGGAGTAGGTCGGCGGGTTGTCGGATCTTTGTTGTTTGGGTCCAAACAGCAGGATTCAGCGCCGATTCCCTGCAGTTCCCGCGCAATCGCGGGGGTCGCGGTGGCTCAGACCTGGCTGGGGGCGGTGATCATCGCCGCCATCAGGAACACGGTGAGTGCCGCCAGCGACGCGGTCGGGCGCAGCGCCCACTCGTCGCCTCGGTAGAGGAAGTAGCCCATCGTCCCGGCGCCGGCGAGCGCGGTCAGCATGATCGCCGTGAGCACCTGCCGGATGCGGTTGAGGATGGTGTTGTTGCGCTGCTTGCGGGCGCGCTCGCGCACCATCTCGCTGGCCGTCGGCTCGACCTTCTCGGCGCGGGCCTTGCGGCCGAAGCGACGCTTCTTCTCGACCGGGGCCGGCTCCGGCTCGGGCTCGGCCGTCTCGACCGGCTCGGGCTGGGGCTCCGGGGTCACCTGCTCGTAGAGAGAGGCGTAGGGGTTCTCCGGCTCCGGCGCGGGCATCTCCGGCAGCTGGAAGGTGTGCCCGGCGGCGCGGGCGGCAGCGACCGGGTCCTGCGCCACGGGGAGCTGGAAGCGGTGGGGGGTCGGAGTCTCCGCGGCCACCGACGCAGCCGGGGCCTCGGGCGCGACCGGCTCGGGCGTGGCGACGGGCTCGGGCGTGGCGACGGGCTCGGGCGTGGCGACGGGCTCGGCCGCGACGGGCTCCGGCGTGGGGGCGGCCACCGGCTCGGCCACGGGAGCGACCGGCTCCGTCGGCCGCAGGAGCGACTCGAGCCCGAGGCTCGGGGACTGCGGGGCGACAGGCTGCTCGGCCGTGGGGTACGACGGCGGCGGAGTGGGCAGCGCCTCGGCGACCGGTGCCGGCTCGGCCGGGGTCTCGGGCAGTGCCGGCTGGGGAGCGGCGTCGGGCTGGGCCAGGGTCGGCTCCGGAGCGACGACGGGCCCGCCGAGGGTCGGCTCGGCCGGGACGACGGAGTCCGGCGTCTCGGGGGTCCAGTCGGTGGGCACCGCGGCCCGACGCTTGCCGGCCGACGGCGCGGGCGCGGCCACCGCCTCGGCGACGGGCTCCGCGGGCAGCTGGGGCTCGGAGTCGGTGGGCACGGCGGCACGGCGCTTGCCGGCCGACGGCGCGGGAGCGGGCGCGGGCTCAGGCTCGAACGCGGCCGGAGCCTCGGCCACAGGAGCCTCGACCACAGGGGTCTGGAACCCAGGCGCCTCGACGGCCGGCGCCTGGAAGGCGGGCGTCTCGACGACCGGGGCCTCGACCGGAGCCGGGGCGGCCGGCTCGGGGTAGGTGTAGCCCTCGGGAGCGGGCGTGGGCTCCGGGTAGGAGTACGACGTCGCGGCGGGGGCGGGCGCGGGCTCCGCCGGGGCCTCCGCAGCCACCGGAGGAGCAGCCTCGGGGGCGGGCTCCGCAGCCACGGAAGGAGCAGCCTCGGTGGCGGACGACGCGGCCTCGGGGGCGGCGTACGGCGTCGGCTCGGGCGCCACGGTCAGATGTCCGGCCGCGGCCTCCTGCTCGGCCCGCTGAGCGGCCTCGATGAGACGGCGAGCCGCTTCGCGGCTCGCCTTGGTGTCGGAGATGACGACCTCGTCCGGGGCAGCCCCGGACTCCGGGGCGCCCGTCGGCTGGTCCCGGTTGGACATCCAGCGGTCGAACAGGTCGAACGCAGAGTTCGGCTGCTCGCCCGTCGGTTGGCTGCTCATGGTCTAGACGCTAGGTGAGCGCTCGCGGTTTCCGCAGGAGTTTCGCAGAACTCACGACTACGGTGTGACGCCCACCTCGCCGGCCCACTCCAGGGCGCGCGCGCCCGCGGGAGTCACCCGACGGTCAATGCCCCCCGACCAGCGGCTGCGATGCCGGCGCTCGGTCGCCGAGCAGCCGCACCACGGCCATCGCCACGGCCGCTCCGACAGCGAGACCGGGCAGCGCGTCGACCGGGAAGAAGAAGAGCAGCAGCAGCACCGCGGCCAGCGGCCGTCGCAGCAGCGCCGCCGTCGCGGCCCCGGCACCGGCCGCCGCGACGACGGCCGACGGTGAGGCGGGGAACGCGAGCGAGAGCGCCAGGTCGACGGCCATGCCGGCGAAGATGGCGGGGAACACCTGGCCTCCGAACCAGCCCGTGGACAGGCAGGCGAGCGTCGCGACGAGCTTGACGAGCACGAGCCCGACCAGCCCCCAGGCGGCGTAGTCGCCGAGGTCGTCGATCAGCTCCTGGGCCTGGTGCTGACCCGAGAAGAGGGCGAAGGGAGCGATCGCCCCGCAGACGCCGAGCACCAGACCGCCGGTCGCGCCGCGCAGCACCGGGG